>NZ_DDGR01000018.1:179456-212815 GCF_002337775.1 Sphingobacterium sp. UBA1897 | reverse complement strand
CGATACGAAAGACGAAATTAAACTAGATACCAACGTAAAAGCTGAACCTGAAAACAACAGCACAGAAACACAGGAACCCGCTGCCAGTAAACCCACGGGCTTCAAACCGAGATTCAAAGCTGGCATAACAAAAATTGACAAAAAGGAAGAATAATTTTCACTACATTTAGACTGATTTTTTTAATTATTTTTAAATTCCGATTAAAAACCAAAGACCAATGTTAAAGGAAGAAAGACAAGCATTCATTATACATCAGATTAACCTACATAACAAAGTTTTATCGTCAGATCTAAGTGTTCAACTGAATGTGTCTGAAGATACAATTAGACGTGACTTAAACGAACTCGCGGAGAATGGAAAAGTTCTAAAAGTCTATGGTGGGGCATTATCAAAATCTTTTCAATTCCCATTTCAGGATGGAAACGTATATGCCAAGGAGGCAAAAAAAGAAATTGCCAAGAAAGCAAGCACTTTAATCTCCAATGGAATGACTGTTTTAGTCGGAGGCGGGACAACCTTAATTGAATTAGCGAGAACAATACCCGATCATCTTCAGTGTACGTTTTTTACTATAAGTCCATTAGTTGCACTAGAATTGGCCGAAAAGCCAAACCTTGAAGTCATTTTAGTTGGCGGAAAACTTTCACGCAATACAAACATCGTTTCCGGAGCCCAAGTCGCTAATGAATTGGCAGATCTTAAGGTCGATCTTTGTTTGTTGGGAACAAATTCTCTTTCAGTAGAAGATGGGGTGACCGATTCAGACTGGGAGGTGGTACAAATCAAACGTGCGATGATTAAATGCTCAAAAAAAGTGGCTATTTTAAGTATTGCTGAGAAACTAAATTCAGTTCAAAAAATGAAAGTTGTGCCGTTACGTGATATTTCTTATTTGATTACCGATGTCAATCCAACTGATGTTTCCCTAAAAGAATTTGCGAATACAATTGCAATACTTTAATATTGCCGCTCATTTAATTTAGCATGTCATCGCAAACGAAAAATGACTCTTTAAAATCAAAAACAACAAAAGGACTGCTATGGGGTGGTATGGCCAGTATCATCCAGCAGTTTTTGGGCTTCGGCTTCGGCATCCTACTAAACCGTAAGCTAACAGCAGAAGATTATGGTTTAGTAGCTATGATCACCATCTTTTCTGTTCTCGCCTCCGCTTTTCAAGAAAGTGGATTTGTGTATGGAATTGTCAATAAAAAAGAAGTCGAACATAAAGATTATAACGCGGTATTCTGGACAAGTATAGGAATTGGAACATTTATTTATATTGTTTTATTTTTTGCGGCTCCTCTTATCGCCTTATACTATAATCAACCAGTACTTGTAGAACTTAGCAGATTTACTTTTTTATCCTTTTGGCTAGGTAGCTTTGGTATTGCGCACAATGCTTACCTCTTCCGGAATTTAAAAATCAAAGAAAGAGTCATCACAGGCACCTTTGCGCTTATTGCATCAAATATAGTCGGGGTTTATTTAGCCTATAAGGACTACGCCTATTGGGCATACGCGATCCAAATTGTCTCCTATAGTGGTTTCAATATGCTTGGATTCTGGTATTTTTCCAAATTCAGACCTACTTTCCAGTTCGATTTCCGACCTATTCGCGACATTTTAGGATTTAGCAGTAAAATACTAGTCACCAATATTTTCATCAACATCAACAAAAATATATATGCTGCAATCTTAGGCCGGCATTATACCGCTGAAGAACTGGGATATACCGTGAATCCTAATCGTTGGAGCATCATGGCACAGAATATATTGACCAATATGGTCAATAATGTGACACAGCCCATTTTAAAGGAAATAGAAGATGATAAGGATAGACAAATTCGGGTTTTTCGAAAACTAATTTCCTTTACGGCCTTTTTAGCCTTTCCGATGTTATTTGGTTTAACAACTGTAGCACAAGATTTCATTACTATTGCGATCACCGATAAATGGGCACAAAGTGCCATATTTCTTCAAATATTTTGTATTGGCGCTGCATTTGATTCTGTAAGCAATGTTTTTTCCAACCTCATCATTAGCAAGGGAAAACCCGAAGTTTATATGCGGAATATCATCGTGTTTGGTCTGCTCCAAATCGCTATTCTATTCTTCGGCAAATCATTAGGTCTTGAACTACTCATTGGATTAACCTCAGCATTAAATGCCCTCTGGATATTCGTTTGGTATGCTTCCGCTAAACCTTATATGAATTATTCATTTCGTTATCTTCTGGCAGATATTTTTGCTTATGCATTATTGGCAGCTGCCAGTTGTATTGCAGCTCACTATGCCACCGCAGCTATCGCCAACCTCTATCTACGGTTTGCAAGTACAATTGGAGTGGCTGTATGTGCATATATCATTGTCAATAGAATCTTTAAACCCAGCATTTTGTTGGAATTATTCCACTATTTCCTAACAGTTATCCGAAAAAAATAGATGGCCAAGATTCTCACCATAATCGTCTCTTATAATTTTGAGCCTTGGATCCACAAGTGCTTACCCAGTCTATTGGATTCGAGCTACCCCACAGATATTTTAGTTGTCGACAACAATTCGAGAGACAATACCACACAGATCATAAAAGAAACGTATCCAACAATAAGACTAATAGAAAGTTCCGAAAATCTGGGTTTTGGAAAGGCCAACAACATCGGACTTGACATTGTTTTGAAGGAAGAATATGATTATGCATTTTTAGTCAACCAGGATGCCTGGCTGGATCGGGACTGCATCGCCAACTTAGTGAAAGTAAACGCAGACAATATCGGAATTATCTCGCCTATTCACTACGATGGAACCGAAACAACACTGGACCATGGTTTTGCTTTATATACAAAAAATGCTACTAGCGAAAATTCGCATCGCATTTGCTCTTTCGTCAACGCAGCATTTTGGTTTATCCCCAACCCAGTGATCAGAAAAGTCGGTGGTTTCGCGCCGATCTTTTTCCATTATGGAGAAGATAAGGATTATGCCAATCGCATCAAGTACTACGGGTTAAATATCATTCTCGCCGACAGGGCCAAGGCCTATCACGATAGACAACAGCGTAAAACAGACCGAAAAACCTTTCTGAAAAGCGAATTTGTCTATCATTTGACAGAGTATTGCAATATCAATTATACCTTTGTAAGATCTTTTTCGATGGCCGTATTGGCGAGTCTGAAGAAAATGGGAGCTTCAATTTTTAAAGGTCATATTTTTGAAGCAAAAAGCTACTTAAACATTGCTTTTAGATTGCTGGGCAAATCGGGAGCAGTTTATCGTACTCGTCTAAGCAACAAAAAAGCATACAACAAAATCTATTGATAAATGAACAGTATTGCTCCAGTCATACTTTTTGTGTACAATCGTCCTGATCATACAATAAGAACACTCTCAGCTTTAGAACAGAACAAGCTTGCAGACCAGACTACGCTTTACATTTATTCGGATGCTGCAAAAAACGAAAAATCTGTTCAAGCTGTTATTGAAGTCCGAAAGATTATCAACCAGTCCTGGAACTTTAAAGAAGTTATTATTGTCGAACGAGCAGAAAATTGGGGTTTGGCGGCCAATGTGATCGACGGAGTTACAAAAGTGGTTAATGCACATGGAAAGATTATTGTTTTGGAGGACGATCTGGAAACTGCTGTATTTGCCCTAGATTATTTCAATCAAGCACTGGAGCGCTATAAAGATCAAGATCAGGTGATGGAGATCAGCGGTTATGGTTATCCACTAAAAGATTTAAATAAACTGCCTGAGACCTTCTTTTTTCGGGTCGCCAATAGTTGGGGCTGGGCAACCTGGGACCGCGCCTGGCAACATTTCAATCCGAATATTGATGAACTTGTATCGGATTTTACGGCCGAGCAGATACATCAATTCAGTATCGAGGGAAAAGAAAACTTCTGGAAACAAGTGCAGGAATTTAAGGCCGGAAAGATCAACTCTTGGGCGATACGCTGGTATGCTTCTGTATTCAAAAAAAATGGGTTAGTTTTGTATCCAAGGAATTCGATGACACAGAATATTGGCAACGATGGTTCGGGTACACATACAGCTGCGGAAGCAACTTATCAGGTTACACTAGCAGAAAGCCCTGTACGGTATTTTCCGACGGAAATTTCAGAAAACAAGCAAGCTTATGAGGCCATCAAGTATTTCTATGCACATCGGAAAGGATCTTTATTCAACCGTGGCATCCGATTCCTGAAGAAGAAAATGAATAAATTCAATATATAAACAACATGTCTGCTCATCCCAAATTTTCGATTATAACTGTCGTTTACAACAATGTGCGTGACATAGAACACACCCTGAAATCTGTTGTCAATCAGAGCTATGATCATATAGAGTATATTGTCATTGATGGACAATCAACTGATGGAACATTAGAGATCATCCAAAAATACAGGGATAAAATCACCGTTCTACTCTCCGAAAAGGATAAGGGGATCTATGATGCAATGAATAAGGGATTAGCCTTAGCAACAGGTGATTATGTTCTTTTTCTAAATTCAGGAGATGAGATCTATGATCTCAACAGCATTGAGAATCTTGCCAAACTGAGCGATGACGCGGATATTCTTTACGGCGAAACTATCCTCGTAGATGACAATCGAAATATTATTGGTGAACGGAGGCACAAAGTTCCGGTTCATTTCGACTGGAAAAGCTTTCGATATGGTATGAATATATGCCATCAGGCCATCTATATCAAGCGGGAAATTGCCGAGCCATACGATCTCAATTATAAATTATGTGCTGATATTGACTGGGTTATTCGTTGTGCCAAAAAGGCAAAAAAAACAGTCAATGCACAGCAATATGTAGCCCGGTATCTTGTGGGTGGGATGTCAAAACAAAGACATAAGGAATCCTTGAAAGAGCGCTTCGCTATTTTCAAACACTACTATGGGACCATTCCCAATTTATTCAATCATGGCATCATCGCACTAAAAGCTATTTGGTACCGTCTTAATTATGGAAAACCCCAAGACTAATGTTAAATCCTGAAATCTTAACCGAGCTTGTTACAGTAAAGATGCCCTTTGGTAAATATCAGGGCTACACGTTATGTAACCTTCCTGAACCCTATCTAGTCTGGTATAACCAAAAAGGCTTTCCAAAGGGAAAGCTAGGCCAGCAATTAGCGACACTCTATGAAATAAAGCTTAATGGCTTGGAATACCTGCTCGAACCTTTAAAGAAAAGGTGACGACGGTCATTTTATTCCACTTATTATTTTTTGTAGCTTTGCACTAAATTTATTTTTAGCATTAAACGCCGTTTGCAGCGGTATCAATGAATATCATGACACAATATCAAACTTTGCTGTACTATTGTTACAGCCCTATCGAGGATGCCGAAAAATTTGCATCAGATCACTTAGAATTTTGTAAATCACTGGATCTAGTCGGTCGTATCATCGTAGCTGATGAAGGTCTTAATGGAACTGTTTCAGGTACTGTAGAGGCCTGTAAAAGCTATATGGATGCCATCTATGCCGATGGTCGTTTCAACAAAACAGAGTTCAAAATTGACGCTGTAGATGAACCGTCATTCATTAAAATGCATTGTCGCTATAAAGCCGAAATCGTTCACTCTGGCTTGAGAGATCCAAAAGAAATTGACCCTAACCGTCAAACCGGTGTGCACCTTGAACCGAAAGATTTCTTAGCCATGAAGGACCAAGAGGATGTGGTTGTATTGGATGTACGCTCAAATTACGAGCACAATGTTGGTCATTTTAAAAATGCTGTCACCCTAGATATTGACAATTTCCGCGAGTTCCCAGAGAAAATAAAAGAGCTCGAACAATATAGAGGAAAAAAAATATTAACATACTGCACAGGAGGAATCAAATGTGAGAAGGCATCTGCTCTTTTGTTAAAAGAAGGCTTCGAGGATGTTTATCAATTACATGGCGGAATTATAAAATACGGGAAGGAAGCTGGTGGCGAAGATTTCGAAGGCCAATGCTACGTCTTTGACAATCGTGTTACAGTTGATGTAAACTCTGTCAACCCTTCCGTGGTATCGACCTGTTTTAATTGCGGTAAGCAAACCACTAAAATGATCAACTGTGCCAACCCGACTTGTAATGAACATTTCACACAATGTGATGAGTGCGGCTGGGAGATGGACGGATGCTGCTCGACAGCATGTAAAGAAAACCCCAATAAACGTGAATATGACGGAACAGGATATTATGTCAAGGTACCTCAACCCGTCAATATTGACAAAATCAGCAAAAGAAAACATAAAAATTTCCCGCCGAAAGTATCGGTCGAAGATTAATACGAATTGGACAAAAGTGATGAGGTCGGAAGCTACATACTTCCGACCTCATCACTTTTAAGATCTGCGTCATCTTAACTTAATCCCGTACTAGCTTTTATCAGGACAAATAATAGCTTACTTTCCAAACATACCGGCTATCGAATCAAGAATATTTCCCTTCGCCTGTCCATCGTTATTTTTATCAAAAAAACTACCTGCCAGCCCGCCCAACATGTCCGTAATATTACTCCCTGCTGCTGGCTGCTCTGTTGTTTGGGGCTGTTCTTCTTGGCCACCGCCTAAAAAAGAACCCAAAATACCGCCCAACATACCACCACCTGCATTTTGTGATGTTCCGCCACCTAGTACAGAACCAATTAAATCACCAATCCCTCCGCCACTCGAAGCCTGCTTTTGTTGCCCTAAATACCCCATTACGATTGGAGCAAGTGTGGCCAGTACGCCTGTCACTTGAGAAGAGCTCAAGCCTGCTTTATCCGCAATATTCTGTGTCACGACTTCAGTATTTTGGCCAAACATATGGTTGACAATTTTATTGCCATCTTCAGATCCATTCTGCTCCGTTCCTCCCTGTCCGAATAGATCACCAATTTTATCGAGTATTCCGCTATTGCTATGCTGATCAATAGCATTGTCAATATTTTCTGCCTGGCCTTTGTTTTTCGCATTGTAGTTCAATGCAGCAATCATCAAAGGAACTGCCGCCGCTACTATCCATTTTGCTTTAGATTCACTGACACCAGTAATTTTTGAGATAGTCTCTATCGCTTTAGAGCCTACTCCGCCTGTAACTAAATCTGTTAAGTTCATAAGTCTTCGTTTATAGTTATATCATGAAGATAACGATTTTTTTTGACGAGTTGAGATAATACCTGATTATAAGAAAGCCTCATTGGATTGTGTAATCCGATGAGGCTTTCTTATAATCAACTTTTTAAATTAATAACTTTTATAAATAGCGATATCATCCAATCCCAACCTTCCGTTATTAATCACATTGTTACTTGTTCCTAATCCAAGCTTGGTAACTCTAAAGCGTACTGCCCCCTGAATATTCATTAAGAATACAGCCTGTTTTGAATTCATGCTCTCTGTCGTTGTATGGGCATCTGAAATAGACTCACCTGTTTGTGTCCAAGTTTTCCCATTGTCCGTCGAATATTCCAACTTAAATGTGCTCGAGCGATCTGTCCAGTAGGAGCCATACCAAATAGTAACTTTTGACGCGCCATTTGGCACATCGAAATTCATTTGTACATAACCGTCCACATTTAAATTCTGCTGCATTCGGATAGCATTTTTTCCAGAAACAATACGGTCCCGTCCAGCTGTATTCCCTAAAATAGCTTGATACAGATACCATTGTCCTGTCGGAAAAGAGACCGCGTTTTTATCCTTCATGTCGTAGCTACCTTTCACGCTTGCATCGACAGCATCAAAAGTTTCGGGCCAACCTACATACAATTTACCACTTGCATAAGCCATATCAGCATAACTCTGCATCCTAACTTGTAGCTTTTCGCCCTCCTTAAATGCAATCCCTCTGAAAGAAGCACTTGGAGCAATAGATTGTCCAGCAAATGTCGCATTATCTTGTGTATGTAATGTAATCTCATTTTTATCACCATCCATCAAGATTTTATCTCCTTTCAATGCTGTCCCGGCAGCGGGTTCAGGTTCAACATCAGCTGTAATATCGATATAGGTTGATTCAAACTCATCAAACTTCGACTTTAGACTTGAAACCGCAACAGGCAATGGAGCAATGTTATTACCAGATGAGTAGACTTTAAGCTGCTGATTATTGTCGACTGAAAGAACTAATAAGCCATCTTTTTTAATCAGCTTTGAACCACTAATATTGATCTGAACCGAATCTCCAAATTTAAATTCAGACGCATTCGGAACCTCTACCAGTATGCCGCGGCGTTGATTTCGCCAAATATTCTGTACAGCAAGTGTATTTTCCGGAAGATTCTTATTTTCCACGCGCGAAACGACCACTGCTTTGATATATTGCGCCCCTTGCAGCGAAGACTCATTAAGCTGTAAATCGGAATTTTTATACAGACTGCGTAGCGTATACAATGATATTTCAGGATTTAGTGTCCCTATAGATTCATTGACGTTGTCTTTGATACAACCGGACAGTAATACTGACATTGCCAGCACACTGCATAGTATTGATTTTAACTTTTTCATTGATTAGTTGATTGAAGGTTGCCACCACATTTTTTCATTTATCCCATCTCCCCCCATACGACTCACAGCATCCTGATAATTTACTTTGTTTAAAGATTGTACAATTGTTGGATAATTTAAACGTACCGGCATTTTCCCTTGATTCAACAAGCCCGGACCTTTGTATAAATCCAACAATTGGGTCCTGCGGTACTCGTACCACTGTTGGAAATCCGTAAACAACATTGCGTAATATTTTTGCAAATGTATCTTTTTCAATTTCGCATGATCACTGTCTGTAGCCAGCAATTGAACCTTGTCACTAGCTAGGTAAGTTGTTGGCGCTGTTAATCCCCAATATTCCATGGCTGCATTCACTCCTTTTAAATAGGCTCCAGACGCATCGACCTGAGCATATCCTCTCAGACCACATTCAGCAATAATAAATTGCAACTCTGCATAATTCATAATATTTCCCATATGTGAGTCTGCTTTTAAGCTTGTTAAAAGAGTTGATTGTTGTTCCGGAACATTACCTCGTTTGTATCCGGACTGCATACCACCATACACTCCTAATGTAGCCTCAGTCGCCCAAATTTTTAATCGTGGGTCTGAAAGGTCCAACAGATTATTAATAAAAAATTCTGAATAGCCTTTACTTCCATTAAAATCTATGTCACGGCTATTAAAATAAGGGTTCATGTAAGGCTGTACATTGGTGTAATATAAAGCTGCTGTCTCTGCATTGCTTTGCATCACCGGATATTCGGCGGTATTCGTTTCTAATATTTCTTTGATCTTTGCAACGGTATTGGTCTCCGATTTATGTGCTATACGCAGCAATAATCGCAGATATAAGGAGTTGCCGAATTTCTGCCATTTTGCAGGATCAGAATTAAATATAGGATCCATCGCCAAATTGGTCGATTCAACAGCAACCTTACCTTTTAAAAGCGTATTGGCCTCTTCTAATTTTCTGAAGATATCCGCATAAATATCGGCCTGTTTATCAAATACAGGAGTTAAATTACTATCACTATACCCTTTATTGCTGTCCGTATAAGGTACATCACCATACATATCGGTTATTAACGAACTCACCCAAGCATCCAATATAAGCGAAATACCCTGGTATGTCTGATAACCCTTCTGCTGCCCTTCCCCCGCCTTCTGATAAATATCGCGTATATTCGTCAACTGCACGTACCAACCGGACCAGGTAGATTCAGCTTCTGACGGCCTGATTTCATACCGTTGAATCTCCAAAGCATCATTTACCGTTACCGTCACTTGCATAAGCTCATTATTGATGCGCATATTACGAGACAAATTTGTGTTTAGCACATTAAGTAACGCTGGTGCTATGAGACTTTGTGGTGCAGCCGCAGAAATTGCATTTGGATTTGTATTTATCGCAACAAAGTCTTTAGTGCAGCCCTGTAACATCCCGCAGGCTGCCAACAAAATAAAACCTTTTCTTATATTCTTTTTCATAATGCTCTGGAATTAAAATGAGAATGATAAATTGACACCCATTGTGCGGGTTGAAGGGAACTGGGCAATCTCTGCGCCTTTCTCAATACCGCTTGAATTTAGCGATCCAAACTCTGGGTCAAATGAAGGCCATTTGGTCATGACAAACAGATCTCTTCCGTACACCCCAATTGACACGCGCTCAATTTTCAAACGTTCAACAAAAGACTTAGGTAATGTATAGTCAAACCTGACCTCACGAAGCTTTATAAAATCGGTGGAAAACGTATTTGATTCTATATTATCCCGGTTAAAATGTTTCGCATAATAATCTCCAGCAGACGCAACAACTGTATTCTTGCTGTAGCTTCCATCACTATTCTTCACAACACCATCACCGATAATACCGTTATATCGTCCCGGAATTGTCTTTTTTAATTTTCCCTCTTCCATCAATACGGCATGTGTTAAAGAATAGCCTACCCCCCCAAACTGGCCATCAAACAAGAAATTAAATCTAAATCCTTTGTATTTAAATTCATTCCCCCAACCGAATTTGGTCGTTGCATTTGGATTACCTATATACATGTTCTTTTGTGACAATACAGGAAGTCCATTTTCATAAATAATTTGACCATCCTGATTCCGCTCATATCCGAGTCCGTAGATATCACCAAATCGTTTACCGGGTATGGCCACAATTGTTCCTCTACTCCCAAACAAAGTGGAAAGCACTAACTCGCCTTGCAGATCCGCAGGTATGGAAATAACTTTCGAATCATAGCTCGTAAAATTTCCATACATATTCCAATTTAAACCATCTTTCTTCTTGATGATATCGCCAGAAAGCGCAATCTCTATCCCCTTATTACGTACCTCTCCAGCATTCGTAATTTGATTTCTGAAACCACTTGAAGGATCCAGCGGAGACTCAATAATCTGATCAAATGTCGAGTTGGAGTACAAAGTAAGATCTAATTTGAGTCGATCTCTGAACATTCTAAAATCTGTCCCTATCTCATAGGACCGTGTACTTTCAAACGTCAGGTTTTCATCTGGAACCGTAGTTGGATTCCCAAGGCCCCCCGTGGTTCCTTCCACACTGCGGTAGCCATAAGAGTTTAGATAAGGACGTATCCCCCCACTCCCGACTTGAGCAATCGATGCTCTTATTTTCCAAAAATTTATCGCTTTTGGCAGGTTCAGCATTTGGGACATAACAAAACTCGTATTAAGCGAAGGGTAAATAAATGCGTTAACTTCATTCCGTTTTGGCGAGGCCAATGTACTCGCCCAGTCAATACGATTTGTTGCATCGACAAAAATCATATCCTTATAACTATAGTTTACCAAGGCATATAAACTATTGGCTGCATATTCGCTGCGAAGGGGGAGGTAAATAACTTTTTCCCTGGCATTTGCAAAATTATATTGGTTCGGATAAATTAGACTGTTAGCGTAAGCATCATCTTTAACATACTTATTGTGCATTAACGAACCACCAACCGATGCGCCAAATTTGTGAAGACTGCTCCGTTGATTGTTATATTGCAATAAAAAGTCGGAGATAATTTCTTGGCTATTAATTGACTGCTCGCGGTAATAGCCATAAGCATATTTATAGGTATCAAATGGCCTTGATTGTTTGCGCTTATCATAGCTCCAATCGATTCCCGTCCGCACCATCAAATTCAATTCCTTGTTGAATTTATAATCTGCCTGTAAATTTCCAATAATATTGTTTTTATCCTGCGCATTGATCATATCATAAGATATGGTTCTTGGATTATCCAACAGGTTTGAAAACGGAGTCATCTGTTCAATTCCCTCCTTTCCCGGAATCCAATTCTGCTCAAGCCAAGCTGCATTCACATTCGGCACAATACCCCGCACAAAGTACATGTAACTTTGATTGTTATAACCGCTATTTGGTAAATTATCTGATCCTCTATTATTAAAATTAATTTTTGTTGAAAGGCTCAGCTTATCTGTCACCTTGTTATTAAACTGCATAGCGATGGTGTTCCTGTTATAACCCATGTTCGGAATAATCCATTTGTTCGTGACGTTGGTATATGAAAACCTCGAACTAGTCTTTTCTGTTGCTCCTGAAATACTGATTGAATTGGTAGACGTGAGTTCCGTTTGGAAAAGATCTTTTCTGTTGTTTTCATAGGGTCTCCACAATGTCCGCTCTGGAGGTGTCAAACGATAGAAATTAGGATCGTACTGGTAATAATACTGACCATCAAATTTTGGTCCCCAAGCAGAAGACGTACTTAAAGTACTTGCACCATCCTCTGACTGCCCATAAGAATAATAAAGATCCTGATCAACCGCGCCTTGCCCATATTCATATTGATAGTCAGGCCATCTATTAATCGTCCCGATTGCCGTATTTGAATTAACAGATATGCCAATCTTATTTTTAGCACCTTTTCCCATTTTCGTAGTAATAATCACTGCGCCATGTGCGCCACGGGAACCGTAGAGCGCTGAAGCGCCGGGCCCTTTCAATACAGAAACGGATTCGATATCATCTGGATTTATATCCGCCAATGATGTTCCAAAATCTACAGGAGAATCACTATCCAAGTAATTGGAGTTACCATTACCGGTCATTCGTGCACTTGCCCCCATGACAACACCATCAACAACAATCAATGCGGAATTATCACCTGTAAAAGATGTTTCCCCTCTTAAAATAATCTGATTGGATCCCAATGGTCCTGCACCTGACTTTACCAAATTCAAACCAGCAACTTTTCCTGTTAGGGCATCTGTCCAGTTGTTTGAAATTGCATTCGTCAATTCCTCGCCTTTTACCGTGCTAATGGAATAACCTAACGCCTTTTCTTCCCGCTGTATACCCAGTGCTGTTACAACGACTTCATTAAGCGCCTCGGATCTCGCACTTAAAGAAATTTTAGCATCCAATTGGCTGGATGAAAACGTCCTCGTCTCCGCTTCGTAGCCTATCAACTGAAAACGGATCGCTGCTCCTGATTCAACTTCAATATCGAAATTACCATTCCGGTCAGTCGCTCCTTTAACTACACCTGCTGCAAGGATTGATACGGATGCCAAGGGTTCTTTCGTCTGATTATCGACAACTTGACCTTTTACTTTAATCTTGGTCTGCTTAATTGCATGCACAGCGTGATCAGATCCCAGTGGAGCTGCTATCGCCGTAAAATCTGTAGTGCACGCAATTGCTAATGCCGCAAATAGCACTTTCGAGGAGGAGTGCCTCAGATTAATTTGGATAGGGTTAATACTAAACATAGTTATTGGTGTAAATTGTTAATTTTCAATTTGGCACAAAAATATATTGTTAACAAAAAGTATACTTTAACTTAATGTTTTCTTTTTGTTAACAATTGTTTCGAATATCATTTCTTTTTAATGATATTATCATTGTTTAAAATATTTAAAAAATGTATTGAAGTCCGCATCGGCAGGAATATCACACATTAGGCTCGATCTAAAGCGATCGCTCTTTGGTTATTTTTTATTTTCAAATCGAAAATAATTAATAATATTTAAAAAACGAAATAAATCGAAATTATTTAAATATCGATTAAACAAAAAAGAGCCTCTCCAAAAAAGACTCTTAAATCAATTGAAATCCAATAAAATACAGCAAAAATAATGCAATTACTAAAAACAAAAAAAAGTCTAAACTTTCGTTTAGACTTTCTATTATGAAATAAACCTATTCGTTATCGTTTTTCGAAACTCCACTTCACATAGTTAATGTTCTTGTCATGTGCCAAATACTTCCGCTCGTAGTATGTTTTAATGGATAAAACGTTATCCACCAAGTCTGAATGGTAAAGATCCGTCGTTTCTTTATATTTTTTCAAATGCTGTATCTCAATTTGCTCCAGTGTGTAAGCATAGAAACCATCGTTATCTGTTTTCAAATTCATCATCCCCTCGGGTTTCATAATGATTTTATAACGATCTAAAAACTTTGGCCCTGTCAATCGTTTCTTTTCACGACTATCTTGCGGTTGCGGATCCGGAAAGGTAATCCAGATTTCATCAATTTCATTTTCAGCAAAATGTTCAAGGATAGTCTCAATTTGTATCCGAAGAAAAGCAACATTCCGAATTCCATCTTCCAAAGCTGTCTTGGCTCCACGCCAAATACGATTACCTTTAAAATCGATACCGATGAAATTTTTCTCCGGAAACAATCTCGCTAGATTAACAGTATACTCACCTTTACCACAAGCAAGCTCCAAAACAACTGGATTATTGTTACCAAATTGCTTTTCAGCCCATTTTCCTTTATATTCTTTGCCTGCGTCGAGTTGGATTACATTTTCAAAAGTAGCAACTTCAGCAAATTTACGTAGTTTGTCCTTTCCCATTTTTTAATAAATATCCCGCAAAAATAACCTTATATTCCCGCTAAAAAAAATAAATCTGAAGGACAGCACCAATACCGCCAATTACGGAACAGTCCGAAGTCCGATAGCACACACATGAATGAATAAATCACCCTCTTAAGGGCGAATTATATTGCATATAAAAAGCAATTTATCTAAGTTTGCAGGAATCAATAACTTATCGTGGAGAAAGACGCTAAAATTTACATAGCAGGCCATCGCGGCATGGTCGGATCGGCAATTCATCGCAAATTATCGGAGCTTGGCTACAACAATATTGTCACACGCACATCTTCCGAATTAGATTTGCGCAACCAGCAAGCGGTCGCTGATTTTTTCGATCAGGAAAAACCTGACTATGTTTTCCTAGCCGCAGCCAAAGTTGGAGGGATCATGGCGAACAATACCTATCGCGCAGATTTTATCTACGAGAATATGGCTATACAGAACAACGTCATCAAATCTTCCTACGATAATAAGGTTAAAAAATTAATGTTCTTAGGTTCAAGCTGCATTTATCCAAAAATGGCACCACAGCCTTTGAACGAAGATATGCTACTTACGGGCACACTGGAACCTACAAATGAGCCCTACGCTATTGCTAAAATCGCCGGAATAAAAATGGCAGAAGCTTTTCGGGATCAGTATGGATGCAATTATATCTCCGTTATGCCAACGAATCTTTATGGAATTAACGACAATTACCATCCGCAAAACTCACATGTTTTACCGGCCTTGATCAGAAGATTTCATGAAGCTAAGATCAATCAGCTCCCTGAAGTTATTATCTGGGGAACAGGAACCCCTTTACGGGAATTTCTCTTTTCCGATGACCTGGCAGATGCCTGCGTCTTTTTAATGAATAATTATGATGAGAAACAATTTGTCAACATTGGCATTGGCGAAGATCTAAGCATTAAGGACCTTGCCGAATTGATTAAAGACGTTATTGGCTACAAGGGCACTATTTCCTTCGACAGTTCCAAACCAGATGGAACACCACGAAAACTCATGGATGTCTCGAAACTGCACGCACTGGGTTGGAAACATCAAGTTAACCTCCGGGAAGGCATTCAACTAGCTTATGCGGATTTTTTGGAAAAAGAAGCAAACGCTTCCGAATAAATCCAATGCGATCGCATTAGTAGGTTTCGCTATAGGAAGGAATTCCGTACTCGTTAACCTCATCCTTGATAACCGCATTTTCAGCTTGGGCAGCTTTATTTTTCTTCTTTTTGGGACGAATAAACTGTGTTAACTTGCTAAGGAGGCCACTGATTTTATCTTGATTGATCTGGCCGACAGCACGCTCTGACAACAGCAACATCAACGCTTTCTTAAAAACACCGGTATTTTTTAGGAACAACCTATTCATAACAAAAGGCACGCCGATACGTAAGGTCTTCGTTAGCCAATCGGAATCTGGATTGCTACTTTTAGAGAACAGCTGCTGGACAATATTTACCCCTGGGATGTTGTCTTTTAATGTATTGAAAAAGCGAATTGGAGCCTCTATTTTATTGTTGAGCAAGGTAAATTGAGTCTTAAGATAGACTTCTTGCTCATTTTTAAGGGCTTTCAAACGGGAAATCTCAGCCTTAAGCTCTTGTAGGTTACGTATTTTAGTATGTTTATTGTTCATTTGTAGCCCTTTCTCTATCAAGTTTTTCCTTATGTAGATCTTCTTCCTCCTCCTCAATCTCATCGTTCCATTTAGCCAAAAAACGGCGGATAGAAAGATCCATAAATTTGGACTCTAACATCGGCTCAAAAACCCGTATTAAGATAATAATCACCAAGAAAATACCCGCTGTCGCCAAAAAGCCCAAGGAATAACTCCCCAGTAATTCTCCGAGCCAAAAACCCAGTGCCAGGCATAAAAAAAACAGGACAAATAACGTGAATATCAGCTTTGTCGCATCAACTACAAGGCTAGCGATCAATCGAGAAGAACGCTCAATTGTCTTTAATTTGACAAGCTTAAACTGGGAGTCAATGTACTCTTTGGTTTTTTGAAAAGTACCGCTAAGTGAAAATTTTTCTTCTTCCATGCATCTTAAAATTATTCAGGCTATTTCAATGTCTAGTTCTAAAACGAATCCTGTTTCGGCTCAACGCCGGCAACTTCAATCCTCTATCCTAAAAGAAAGGTGTTATCGTAAAAATCTATCCTAGAAATAGCCTGATGATATGTATTCTACACCAATTATTCATACGAATAATTTGCGAACTATGCATGTTCGATGATATCATCATCTAGCACTTCTTCGGTCTGATTTAATTTTCCTTTTAATGTAGAAACAATTTTCTCTTTAAAATCATTCAATTGATCGAATTGTTCTTCCGCTCTCTCACGAATAGCATCACTCAAATCGCTTAATGAATCATTGATTTTATCTCTCGTATCCGACCCTTTGTCCGGAGCAAATAAAACTCCCAAAGCTGCACCTGCAGCAAGACCCGCTAACAACGCCAAAGCTACTTTACTTGTGTCATTCATTTCTTTTTCGTTTTAAAGTTCTAATTCTATTACGATGAATCTAGTCCTCGTTAATAATACAATTAACAGAGCAAATCGTTTGCCAAACGCGGCATTTAATCCATTATTTACAAGAAACTATATCTTCCAATATAATCATTTTTTGATAAACTTCGATTGACTTTCAATAATTCACCAAACAATTATTAACCCGTTCAGTTTTTTAGTATCTTTAAATCAACCCATTATAAAAATTATGCTAAATAAAACCTATTGCAGTGCTGTCTATGGAATCAATGCCTGCACAATTACCGTTGAGGTAATCGTATCTACAGGCCTACATTATTATATCGTAGGATTGCCTGACAATGCTGTGAAAGAAAGCTTAAGACGTGTCGAAAGTGCCATTACTTCCTGTCAACTTCACATGCCACGTCAAAAGATTGTTGTCAACTTGGCACCTGCAGACCTTCGCAAAGAAGGTTCCAGTTACGACCTATCAATCGCAATCGGCATATTGGCCTCCTCCGGGCAAATAACAAATGAGCTTCTGGCAGATTATCTCATTTTAGGAGAACTATCATTAGACGGAAGCATTAAGCCCATCCGCGGTATTTTACCCATTACCTTACAGGCCCTGAAAGAAGGCTTTAAAGGGCTTATTTTACCACAAGAGAACGCCAAGGAGGCCGCTATTGTCAGGGGAGTCGATGTTATCGGAGTAGAGAATCTCAACCAAGTTGTCGATTTCCTAAATCATAAGCTGAAAATTGAACCAACAAAAGTTGATATTCAAACTTTCTTTCATACCGATACAGCAAATTACGATGTCGATTTCTCGGATGTTCAAGGACAGGAGAATATTAAAAGGGCACTGGAAATTGCCGCAGCAGGTGGTCATAATCTTATTTTAATAGGTCCCCCCGGCGCAGGAAAAACTATGTTGGCCAAAAGATTACCGACGATACTTCCACCCCTCAACATGACTGAATCATTAGAAACCACCAAAATACACTCTGTATCTGGAAACCTGAAGACCAAGGAGTCTCTCTTGACTACACGGCCGTTTCGTTCTCCGCATCATACCATATCCGACGTAGCCATGGTAGGTGGAGGCTCCAATCCGCTGCCTGGTGAGATTTCACTAGCACATCATGGCGTATTGTTTTTGGATGAATTACCGGAATTCAAACGGAGTGTACTCGAGGTCATGCGGCAGCCTCTCGAATCGCGACAGATTACCATATCAAGGGCAAAACTTACGGTGGATTATCCGGCGAGTTTCATGCTGGTAGCGGCCATGAACCCCTGTCCCTGTGGCTATTTCAATCATCCCGAAAAGGAATGCATATGTGGCAGCAACACCGTACAACGGTATTTAAGTAAAATATCGGGACCTCTTTTAGACCGCATCGATCTGCATATTGAGGTGACGCCTGTACTATTTGATCAACTGAGCACAACACGTAAAGCCGAGGACAGCCGTACTGTGCGAAGCCGGGTCATTCAGACACGAGAAATTCAGAAAGAACGGTTTGACTCTTTTCCAGACGTTCATTGTAATGCGCAAATGAGTACACAATTGACCCGAGAAATATGTCAGGTTGATGAGACCGGAAGGAAGTTACTTAAAACAGCTATTGAACGCCTCAGCTTATCAGCGAGAGCATACGATAGAATACTCAAAGTTGCTCGCACAATCGCTGATATGGAACAGAGTAAAATGATCGAAAACCATCATCTAGCCGAAGCAATCCAGTACAGAAATTTAGACCGGGAAACCTGGGGCGGAAAATTTTAGAACTGAGCCAGACAATGCTTAATAACCCAAGGAAAACAGATAATCGTCAAGATCACACCCGACAATGCACCAAAGAAATGAGCATCGTGATTTATACCATCTTGTGCTTTTTTTGACGCCCACACACAGTAACCTAAAAACAAAAACGCAAACAGGTAAGCCGGCATCGGTATAATCATCATCACACCAATGGTACTCTTCGGATCGAAAAGAATGTAGCTGAACAAGACCGCACAAATTGCACCTGAAGCACCTAAACTATAGTAACCCGGATTATTTTTCTGCTGAATGATCGTTGGAATATCACTCAGGATTAAACTACCGATATAGATCACCGCAAATAAAATATGTCCGTATGGACTTGCTTCTGCAAGTATACGCTCTAAACCAAAAGCAAAATAGTAGAAGGTAAGCATATTGAACAGCAAATGCCCCCAATCCTTATGTACAAAACCACTGGTAAGAATCGTATATACTTTTCGATTACGTGCGATACTATACGGGTGTAACATCAGTTTGCCGTAAAGTTGCTCATGTGAAAATGTATAGATACTGGTAGCGAGTGTAAAAATGAAAATAATACTCGCAACAGGCATTTCTGTTAGATAAAATAATAGCATAGTAGTTCTTAGAATCGATCCTCTAAAAGTAAAACGTAAAGCTCTTTTGGTCCATGTGCTCCCAAAACCAATCTTTTCTCTATATCAGCCGTTCTTGAGGGGCCGGTAATTGTCGAAATCATTGTCGGGATTTCCTGACCGTAACGCTTCTGCATATAGGCTAAAGCATCCTTTAGATCCCAAACCAATTGCGAAGCTTTAGCAATAACAATGTGAATTGGGGGATATATACTCAATCTGCGTCCTGAAGCATTTGCATTACTCACCATCACACTGCCATTGCGTGCAACTAATGCTTCACATGATGTAATACTTGCATTTGCAAATTCAAAATCTTCCGCTGTTTTCAAAAAAGGAAAACCATATGGACTGAGTAGATTTTGAACACCTTGTTCCCAAGCGTATATATTTTTAATATTATTCTCCTCAGTCAATGAAATCAAATTTTCAATCAAACCGATCTCGCCATCACAATACAGAAACTTGCCTCCCGCAGCAGTCAATTCGCGAACAAAAACAATATCCACCAACTCATCCTCTTCTTTATAAAGTGGTGTTTCCTTAAAATTTGGATGTGGATTATCGTTTTTCTGTAGTAATGCCTGACGTACCCGTTTTAACATTACCTCCTTCGCTGTTGCGTTCTTCACGTTCATGGCGCATATATATATAAATGCAGCGCTAGATGACTCTAGCGCTGCAGCATTCAAATTAATTCAAATTATTTGACGGTGTTTCTGAGCTCTGCCCTTCGCTAGATCGCGCTTCGTCCGGGTGAACATCCAACGGTAGATCTGTCTGCGGAACTCCGCCACCATCAGCACCATTCACAAACTCCTCGTAAGTAGTCTTAGTTTCAAATGGGCGTTTACCTAATATCTCTTCCAAGTCCGACTGAAAAAGTATTTCTTTTTCCAATAGCTTTTCGGCTATTTTAATCAAACCTTCACGCTTGTCCAGCAATAACTGTTTCGTACGTGCATAGACATCACTAATTAAGTTGCGAACCTCTGCATCAATCAACTCTGCCGTTTTGTCAGAATATGGTTTTTGGAAAGATGCCTCAGAACTGTCTCGGAAAGAAACATTTCCAACTTTATCATTCATACCATAGATTGCAATCATCGCATAAGAAAGTTGCGTGATACGCTCTAAGTCATTTTGAGCACCTGTTGAGATTCTTCCAAAAGTAATATCCTCAGCGACACGACCACCCATAGTCATACATAAACTGTCTATCAGTTGCTCTGTCGTATATAAGAACTGCTCACGGGGAAGATACTGTGCATAACCCAAAGCGGCAACACCACGAGGTACAATAGATACTTTCACCAAAGGATCGGCATGCTCTAAAAACCAGCCTGCAATAGCGTGCCCCGCCTCATGATAAGCAACAATACGTTTTTCTTCCGGAGAGATGATTTTATTCTTCTTCTCGAGACCGCCGATCACACGATCAACGGCATCTTGAAAATCTTGCATATCAATCTCTGGTTTATTTTTACGGGCAGCGATAAGAGCTGCTTCGTTACAAACGTTGGCAATCTCAGCTCCTGCAAAGCCTGGTGTCTGCGCCGATAATTTCTTTGCATCGACCTCAGCTGATAACTTCAACGGCTTTAGATGTACTTTAAAAATTTGCTCACGGCCAATTAAATCCGGTTTATCAATAGAAATTTGACGATCAAAACGTCCCGGACGCAACAACGCTGTATCCAGCACATCAATACGGTTAGTAGCCGCTAAAATAATAACGCCCGAATCAGTACCAAAACCATCCATCTCCACCAATAATTGATTCAATGTATTTTCACGTTCGTCATTACCTCCCATCATCGAGTTTTTACCACGAGCACGACCAATAGCGTCAATCTCATCGATAAAAATAATACATGGAGCTTTCTCTTTCGCTTGCTTAAACAAGTCACGAACACGCGATGCACCTACCCCCACAAACATTTCGACAAAGTCAGATCCGGAAAGTGAGAAAAATGGCACTTGGGCCTCTCCGGCTACAGCTTTAGCCAATAAAGTCTTACCTGTTCCCGGAGGCCCTACAAGCAAAGCTCCCTTCGGAATTTTACCCCCTAGATTGGTATACTTACGTGGATTTTTTAAGAAATCCACAATCTCCATAACTTCCTGTTTTGCCTCCTCAAGACCGGCAACATCATTAAATGTGATATTGATCTGCGATTCTTTATCAAACAGCTGAGCCTTTGATTTACCAATATTAAAGATTGCACCGCCGCCGCCGCCAGCACCGCCGCCCATACGACGCATCAAGAAAATCCAGATTGCGGCCAAGACCAACAATGGCAACATAAACGTGATAAACCAACTTGCCCATGGATTAGAACGATCGTCATAAGTTAATTGGACCTTCGGTGTACCAGGCGCCAAATCTGCTTGCGAAGCAGCTAGCTTTTTCTCCAAAACATCGGGAGAGGCATCCTTAAAAATATATTGTGGTCCCTTATCTTCTTGACCGGATAAACTTGGAAGTGGATCAGCAGTTTTTGTAGCATCCTTAAAACTTGGATTATCTTTCCAGCCCTTTTTCAGATACACCTCAACCTCGACAAGATCATTCTTCTTGTAGGCGACAAGGCGCTCAACAGAGCCCGTATTTAACATGCGTGTCTCAAAATCGCTATAGCTAACTTCCTTAGCCGGGTTCTCTCCTATAACATATTGTAAGGCAAAAAAACCTAACAACACGGCAATCATAAGCCACACAAAATTGAATTTTGGTGGTTTTGGGGTCACCTTACTACTCGGGATTTTTTTCATTATATCGTAATTATATTTTCTTTATAAATTATTTTATTGATGGCAATTAGGCGCTTTGGAAATGCTGTACTTCTGCATCTCCCCATAAATCCTCGATACCATAATGCGCTCTTTTTTCGGTCTTAAAGATATGTACAACCACATCCACAAAATCCAAAATCAACCATTCTCCATTTGATTGTCCTTCTTTATATTGGGGTTCTTGACCAAATGCCTTATAGACTTCTTCTTCGACACTCTTTGCTATCGCATTCACCTGAATGTTAGAATCTGCATGACAAATCACAAAATAATCGGAAACAGAACTGTGAAGATCTCTTAAATCCAAGCGAACAATCTCGTTTGCTTTCTTTTCTTGCATACCGTAAACGATAATTTCTGATAGACGTTGGGACAATTCTGAACTTTTATTTTTACTCATTAAAAAATGTGATAGTTTTGACTTAATATTTATTTAATACTTTCAGTTTGCAAAATAACAATATTTCGGGACTTATCATCGGTCAAAATACAATATATCTTGACAAAGTCGCCTCTACAAACGATTATCTCAGGGAATTATTGTCAAATTTCAAGCCACTAGCAGAAGGAACTGCCATTTTAGCAGAAGAACAATTTCAGGGTAAGGGGCAGCGCGGAAGCTCCTGGGTCAGTGAACCCGGGAAAAACTTAACGACATCGATCCTCTTAAAGCCTCATTTCCTACCAATAGCACAACAATTTGCACTTTCAGCTACTATTGCCGTTGCAACCGTCAATTGGCTGAAAAGCAAAACCGAGCAGCCTGTTACCGTAAAATGGCCCAATGATATTTACGTCAATTCAAAGAAAATCACAGGCATTTTAATAGAAAATAAATTAAAAGGCAGTAAAATCGACAGCGCTATTATCGGCATCGGTGTAAATATTAATCAAATTAATTTTGACACAGCAACAACAATAACCTCGCTCGCCTGCCTGACCGATCGACAGGATTACAACATCAAAGCCCTGGCTCAGGAGTTGTTCCAAGTGATCCAACAGGAGTACCTGACCCTTTATAAGGAAGGGGTCCAATATCAGTTAAGCCGCTATAACGCCCTATTGTTTTGGAAAGGTGAAGAAAGACCATTTCTTATCGATGGTATCAAGAAAACCGGTATCATTCAACGGGTATCTGACGATGGGAAACTATGCGTTCTCCTGGAAGACACCCTTCACGAATTTGATATCAAAGAAATTACACATCTTATTACCTAATCTTTACAAAAAAAGGATAGCCCATTTTAGAATTGTCAAACCTTTGTTCTAAATTTGTCAATAGCGTGATTAAACCTTTATTCACACAAAGCATCAAAGAACAATAACACACTGCAATCATTGCAGCAGAAAAGGAAAAGAACAAATTAAATTCGGATGAAAAAGTTAATACTGTTAATGACTGCAGTAATTTTTGCAGTTACGGGAGCATTCGCTCAGATTCACAAACCTGTAAAATGGACTGTGGCCAGCAAAAAGTTAAATAATAAAGAAGCTGTAGTTTATGTAAAAGCGACAATTCAAAATGGATGGCACATTTATTCACAAAATGTGAAAGATGGCGGGCCAATTCCAACTTCTTTCACCTTCGCCAAAGCTGCTGATTATGCACTGGTCGGTAAAACTGCAGAGCCGAAACCAAAAGTAAAACATGAGGATGTATTTAAGATGGATGTTGGTTATTTTACAAACGAGGTAATTTTCCAACAAAAAGTAACTTTAAACAAAGGAACTGCCACCGTTAAAGGTACTGTCGAATGGCAAGCATGTGATGCATCACAATGTCTTCCTCCAGACGAATATGCTTTTGCTGTGACAATCAAATAGTAAAAATGATTCTACACGGATAAATTAATAAGGCGATTCTCATCGCCTTTTTTTATTTTTGACCATAACATCAGAAATTCATACGCATGTTAAAAAACACATTCATTCTACTTTTAATTGCTTTTTTCAGCCTTTCTTTAACTACAGCAACTTTTGCCTCAGCACAAGATAGTTTAACAAGTACAGAAGGGCTTCAATTTGAATCATCACCGGATACAGCTACTGCTGTTGAAGCGGTACCCGAGGATCTAAATTTTACAGCTTCACCTGACACGATGGTTAGTCAAGATAGCAGTAAAATAGTTCCAACTAAGGCAAACGCTTCCTCAGGGAATCAAGAATCAGGGAAAAAATCACTTTGGAGTATCTTTATTGCTGGATTAGTTGGCGGCTTCGCAGCGCTGCTCATGCCTTGTATATTCCCAATGCTCCCACTTACCGTAAGCTATTTTACAAAACAGGCCGGAAGCCGCGCAAGCGGTATCAGCAAGGCACTTCTATATGGTCTCTTCATCATTGTGATCTATGTCGCTTTAGGAATGATTATTACCATTTCGTTTGGTTCGGATGCTTTGAATGCTTTATCGACAAATGGGGTATTTAATTTCCTATTCTTCCTCTTATTGGTTGTTTTTGCCGCGTCCTTTTTTGGTGCTTTTGAAATCACGTTACCAAGTTCTTTCGTCAATAAAATGGATGCCAAATCCGACAAAGGCGGTCTTGTAGGGCTTTTCTTTATGGCATTCAGCCTTTCACTGGTATCTTTTTCCTGTACTGGCCCCATTATTGGCACCTTATTGGTCGAAGCGGCCTCAAAAGGAGAACGCTTAGGTCCAGCAGTCGGGATGCTCGGTTTTTCTATAGCACTTGCAATTCCTTTTGGCTTATTTGCGATGTTCCCTTCGATGTTAAAATCCCTACCAAAATCTGGCGGTTGGCTAAATTCGGTGAAGGTTGTACTTGGCTTCTTAGAGCTCGCACTAGCGCTGAAATTCTTATCAAATGTAGATTTGGCTTACCATTGGAATTGGCTGGATCGAGAAGTGTTCTTATCGCTATGGATTGCCATTTTTAGTATGATGGGCTTATATCTTATTGGAAAGATCAAGTTTTCACATGACAGCGAATTAAAATTCCTCTCTGTACCGAGAACTATTCTCGCTATCATTGTATTTTCCTTCGTTATCTATATGGTACCGGGACTGTGGGGAGCTCCCCTAAAATCGATTTCAGCCTTCTTGCCACCTTCGGCAACACAGGACTTTGACCTGTCGGCAGGAATAGCAGCCGCTCCTTCACACAATGATGGTAAGGTTAAAAAATACGCGGAGATTTTTCACGAACGTGGTACACCAAAAGGATTTGATCCTTATTATGATTATGAAGAGGCTCTCGCAGCTTCAAAAGAACAGAATAAACCGGTATTAATTGATTTTACAGGCTGGAACTGTGTCAATTGTCGAAAAATGGAGGCAAATGTCTGGACTGATCCCGCGGTTGCCAAACTACTGAAGGAAGAATTTATTATGGCCGAATTGTTTGTCGATGATAAAACAGAATTACCGGCAAACGAACAATTCGTTTCAAAATATAGTGGCAAAAAAATCAAAACCATAGGTAATAAAAACAGTGATTTCCAAGCATCAGCTTTCGACAGTAATTCGCAACCACTCTATGTCATCGTCGATGCATCAGGAACAGTTTTAGTTCCAAAAACGGGCGCAAACTATAATGTCGCGGAATATACTGCATTTTTACAGAGCGGAATTGATGCCTTTAAGGCAAAAAAATAGTCTGTATACGCTGGAGATATCCGTCTGGAATGATACATGAGAAAAAGCAATTATTAAATTTGCATTATCTTTAGCTCACGCTTAGATGAATTGCACTTAAAAAAGCTATTGCTTGTTCTTAATAGCGTTATCGGCAACTTCTAATAACGGAAATATAATTGTATATACGCTTAAAAATAGCTAAGTTTGAGTACGTATGAGTAACATTAAAAAAATTGCTGTTTTGACATCTGGAGGAGATGCTCCAGGAATGAATGCTGGTATCCGTGCTGTTGTTAGAGCGGGTATCTACAATAATCTTGAAGTATTTGGCGTACGCAGAGGTTATGATGGTCTAGTTAATGGTGAGATTATCCCCATGGATGCTAAATCTGTAGCCAATATCATACAACGTGGTGGTACTATCCTAAAAACAGCCCGTAGCGAGGCCTTCAAAACTATTGAAGGACGTAAACAGGCTTATGAAAATTTACGCAGCCACGGTATTGATGCCATGGTTGTCATCGGTGGAGACGGTACATTTACCGGTGCGTCCAAGTTTATAGAAGAATTCGATTTTCCGATCATCGGTCTTCCGGGCACAATTGATAACGATTTGGCCGGCACAGACTTTACGATTGGTTATGATACAGCCATTAATACAGTTATCCAAGCCGTAGACAAAATTCGCGACACCGCCGAGTCTCATGATAGACTTTTTGTGATTGAAGTGATGGGCCGCGACTCTGGACTTATCGCCGTTCGCTCTGGTATCAGTACCGGTGCCGAAGCAGTTCTGGTTCCTGAGTTCGAGGTAGACTATGATGCGATCATGAAAAGACTTGACAAATCCCGTAAAAATAAATCATCCCGCATTATTATTGTTGCTGAAGGTGACAAAGAAGGCGGCATGGTTGTTTCGGAAAAAATCAAGGAAAATTTTCCGCATTACGATGTTAGATTATCAATTTTAGGACATATCCAACGCGGCGGAAGCCCAACATGCATGGATCGCGTGTTAGCCAGCAGACTTGGAGTGGCATCCGTAGAGGCTTTACTACAAGGTCGCAGGGGTGAAATGGCCGGTCTAATTTGCAGTGAAGTAAGATTCACTCCTTTTAAGAGTGCCATCAAGCATAACGTAAAAATGAATGAAGACCTACTTCGTATCATTGAAATCCTTTCTTTGTAAGTGATATAAGTTATTCTTAACTAACAATAGAAAAAGAGTATACATGTGATGTATACTCTTTTTTTATGCCTTTCGTTGCTAGATTGTCCAAACCCTTTAGGCAAAGGCCTGACACCTAAACTATCATGTTACCTAAAGCCAAAATAGTACCATATCCGGCACAGTTGTTATTTAAGCAAATTATTGAGGTACTCTTCAGATACCGGAGGTAACTGAATGGCTTGGCCTGCTTTCGCCATCGAGTCAGCAAAATGATTCGTGTTGCTGATCGCCTGTTCGTAGGCCTTCACAACCTGTTCCGATAAGTGCAATACCTTAGGATCTTTGAGATCAACACGGTATTGATTATTTTCCAGTGTAACATGCTGATAAAAACGATATGCAGCAGCTTTTAGTTGGCCCAGCTCCTGTTGCGATAACTGATCGATTCTGGCATTAGGCGGCAGCGTGACATCGATAAAAGTCGTGTCTTTAGCCAATTGATCAATAGCATGATCCAAAGGAATGGCATGCAATGCCTCTAGGTTGACAACGGGAATCCCCTTACCCTGATCGCCACTGCAGGAAGCAAGCACCGTCCCCAAGAATATGCCAAAAATTACTGTTTTCTTCATCTATATAATTTTTATTGCCACAATTGCTTTAGAAATCCCATTGCTCAACTTGTTTAAAACTCAGGATTCATCATCCCCTAGTTGGATTGTACACGAGGATATAGTAGTTCCAAGTGATCATTCGCTATAGCAGCAGGCGAAGTTAGTGAATTCCCTCCACGTTATCACAGCCGCTAGCGCAGTAACGATGAAAGCGCAGTTTGATCAGGACAGCTATTATTAAATAGAAACCCCTAATTGTAGACCCAGCTCACCTGAGTATAACAATTAGGGGTTATTCAAATGCCTAATGGCAGTTATATACCGATTTATTTTAGCAATTCAGCTAACTTAGCCTCCAAAGCCTCACCTCTTAAATTTGATGCTACAATTTTACCTGAAGGATCGATTAAGAAGTTTTGCGGAATACCACGTACTTCGTACAACTTGACCGGAGCCGATTTCCAACCCTGTAGGTCCGAAACGTGTGGCCATTGTTGTAAATTATCATCATGAATAGCTTTCACCCAAGCATCTTTTTTACCCGGATTGTCTAAAGAAACACCAAACACGGTAAATCCTTTGTCTTTGAATTTATTGAAAGCCGCAACGACATTCGGATTTTCGTGGCGACAAGGACCACACCAGCTTGCCCAAAAATCCAATAAAACATATTTACCTCTTAAAGAAGATAGGGAAATATTCTTTCCTGTTGTGTCTGGCAATGTGAAATCAGGCGCTACCGAACCAACAGCAACTGCTTTCAATTTCTGGATACGCTCAGCCAATTCCTTACCTTTTTCAGAATTTTTCAATTCAGGAGACAATTTCTCAAAAGAAGTCACATATTCATTGACGTTCTCACCGCTGACATTCTCAGACAACAAATCCAACGTGTACCAGCTTTTTGGGTTTTTGTTAATAAATTCAGCATCTGCTTTTTCCATTTTTTCGGAAATCTCACCAGCCTGTTTTTGCAAACCTTCGATGAATTTAGGATCCTGTTTTTGAGTCTCCGAAGCCGCATAATATTGTTGATTCAACGCCTCGAACGCATCTGTATGAGGTTTCACAAAAGCCTTGTACTGCGTCAGATCATCATTGAGCGCTGTACCCGAGACGGTTGCATCTTTGAACCCTTTGGTTGCATCGACTTTGATAACTCCTTTAGAAAGATATAGCTGTGCTGTTTCAGGCTGCTTTTGACTATTTCTAAGTTCAGCAAAAGATAAGCCTTCCGGTGAATAGATCATCATACCCTTCGTTGGCGAAGCCACCTGTCCGTTGAACTTAAACTCACCTTTTACAACCGTTGCTGAATCTGTCTGGCGAGTTCCATTGGCAGCATATTGCATAAACACTTTCGCTTTGTCTGACGTCGTGTTTACCTTTCCTGTAACCGTATAGCTTTCTTGTGCCATTAACAAGGCTGGTAAAAAGCTTAAACCCATTAATATTCCCTTTTTCATAATTATATACTTCCCATAAATGTAAAACATTTCCGTTTCACTGTCGTTCTATTTAACATTATTTAGCAAAGATGTTACCAACGTCCTGAAGCACCGCCACCGCCAAAATCACCGCCACCGAAACCGCCAAAACCGCCACCTGAACCGCCGCCGAAGCCACCGCCACCACCTCGGCCGCCACCGCCGCCAAGACCATTCAGCAATGTCCACCAAAAGATATCAGAAGCGCCACGTCCATTCATCACACGACCGCCACCACCGCCACCGCGGCCGCCGCGATTGGAGAAAATAACAATCAAGAATATCACAATAATAATGACAAACATCACCGAACCTGACCCCTTTCCTTTCGGTTGTTTTGGATCAGCTTTGTATTCGCCTTTTGTGTAGGAAATTAAGGAACTGGTCGCATCGTCGACTCCTTTGTAGTAATCCCCCTGACGAAAAGCCGGTTTGATATCATTTTCAATAATACGATATGCAATGGCATCGGGGACAGCCCCCTCTATACCATAACCTGTTTGAATAGTTACCGCACGATCTCCCAGGGCTACCAACAACAGAATACCATTATTATACTTTTTATTCCCAATACCCCATTTTTTCGCTAAACGGACTGCATAATCAGAAATGTCATAGCCGCCGGTTGAATTCATCATAACCACAGCAATTTGCGTAGATGCGGAATCCTCAAATGCCAATAGCTTCTGCTCCAATAATTGCTTCTGACTTGCTGTCAATGTGTTTGTATAATCATTGACAAGTCTGTTTGATGTTTCTGGGAAATCTTGACCCAATACTGTGGCTATCGACAGCAGACAAAGCAACATAGCCATAGCAGGGATTCGAATCCGAGAAAATAATCTCGATACAAATTTCATCCTATTATTCTCTTTTATTCATTTTTATTTGCCTTAAGCAATCTTGATGCTCCTAATGGCGTTCCGTGAATCCCGAAGTCGGGTTTATCACAATTTTTATCAATCTATTTGCGAGACAGGCGATAGCAGCTCGGGGTTCTTGCTGGTCACTTAACAATTAACGGTCTCCAAAAACAATATCATTTGGAAGCTCATTGATGTCATCGTGTTCACGCGGAAAGAATTTTGCCAATTGTTTACCCGCATGCTCGATCCCTTTGACCAAGCCCTCAACAATGCGATCCACCCGAAACTCCGCCACCATAAGATCTTTGGTACTGTTCCAAAAATCACTTTCTACACGTTGGTGGATTCCCTTATCGCCAATAATGGAAAATTTATGATCCTCAAGCGCGATATAGATAAGAACACCGTTTTTCAACGTGGTCTTATGCATGCCCAATTTGGAAAAATAATGTGTTGCACGATCATGTACCTCGTCGGGGCAATGATTTTCTACCACTACACGAATCTCACCAGAAGTCTCGTTTTCAGCCACATTAATGGCGTGAACGATCTTCTCTTGTTCTTCAGAATTTAATGCCATAGTCTGTATACGCTTACACTTCAAAACCAGATTACCAGACGGTTATTCCAGATTCAAAGTACCTAAAACTAGTTAAAACACGATAAAAAAATGGATGATGTGCTTCTACGAAAGCCGCATCATCCATCGTCCTGTTCATTACTAACAATTTATTATTAGAATGATACCGTTGGCGCTTTATCCGAACCTGGGGCTGCAGTAAATGTACCTTTCGCCTTAAATCCGAACATACCCGCCATTAAATTATTCGGGAAGCTACGTACGGTGGTATTGTATTGCTGTACCGCTTCATTGTAAGATCTACGTTCTGTTGAAATACGATTTTCAGTACCTTCCAACTGTGCTTGTAATTCCAAAAAGTTCTGATTTGCCTTCAAATCAGGATAAGCTTCAACCGACGCTAAAAGACGACTCAACGAACCGCTGAATTCATCCTGAACTTTTTGAAACTTGGCAATATTCTCCTCAGACAAATCATCGGCATTAATCGTTACCGAAGTTGCTTTAGCTCTTGCCTCTACAACGGCTGTCAATGTACTTTCTTCGTGCTTTGCCGCTCCTTTTACCGTATTAACCAAATTTGGAACTAGATCCGCACGACGTTGATACGCATTTTCAACTTGTGCCCATTTTCCTTTAACATTCTCATCTTGTGAGACCATCGTATTGTAGCCACAGGAGTTTAATGATACTAATGCAAATAAACCACATAGGGCGACCAAAAATCTTTTAATTTTCATTGTTCAAAGAATTAAATACTATTCAAATTATACGGTTACACTATCAAAGCATATACCAAGCTCTTACTAAGATAAGAATATTTTTATTTCCAAATCTCCAAATAGCCAATATTCATTAACTTTGTCTCGGTTTTGGGATAAAAACCCAGCCCCCATACTATGCAAAAAGAAATCGAAATTGCGATACTTCCAGAAAGGATCGAGGACGAACAGTACATTATACAGCAGGGCATAAAAGCTTTACGCGTTCAACCCCAGCAAATCAAAGGTTATAAAATCCGGAAACGTTCAATTGATGCCCGAAGCAAGCAGGTGGTCTACCGGGCAAGGGTTATCTACTATATCGATGAACTGCCTGTTCCTGAGATCTATTCGAATAATTTCAAATCCGTTAAAGACGGAAAACCCGTGATTATTATTGGCGCAGGCCCTGCCGGCATATTTGCGGCCATCCGCTGCATTGAGCGTGGGCTCAAACCAATTGTCATCGAACGCGGTAAAAAGGTCCAAGACCGTAGGCGCGATCTCGCAAAGCTGAACCGGGAAGGCATCGTAAATCCCGAATCAAACTACTGTTTTGGTGAAGGTGGGGCCGGAACTTACTCCGATGGGAAACTATATACACGTTCCAATAAAAGAGGTGATGTAGACAAAGTGCTCAATCTTTTTGTCTCCCATGGTGCTACGACAGATATTCTAGTCAATGCACGGCCACATATTGGCACAAATAAACTACCGCATATTATTGAAGCAATGCGTGAGAGTGTTATTGAATTTGGCGGCGAATTTCATTTTGATCAACGTGTCGACGACATTTTAGAATCTTTCGGTCATGTGCGAGGTGTCAAGTTAGCCAGTGGCGAAGAAATTAAGGCCGATCACGTCATCGTAGCAACAGGACACTCTGCACGGGACATTTTTGAGCTTTTTCACCGTAATAACTGGCTGATCGAAGCCAAAGCCTTTGCATTGGGTGTGCGCATCGAACATCCGCAGTCAATCATTGATCAGGCGCAATACCATTGTCAGGTTAGAAGCGAGCATTTACCCCCTGCATATTATAGTTTGGTTGAGCAGGTTAATGACCGTGGGGTATTTTCATTCTGCATGTGCCCAGGTGGCGTTATCGCTCCCTGTGCAACAGATTTAGATGAAATCGTTGTCAACGGATGGTCCCCATCCAAACGAAATAATCCGCACGCCAATTCAGGTACCGTTATTCAGATTAACCTTGAGGACGTTGCCAATGCACATAAGGATCCTTTTGCATTACTTAATTTTCAGAAAGAGATCGAGCGAAAGGCTTTTGCCGTAGGTGGCGGTAAACTCGTTGCTCCCGCACAACGTATGGTCGACTTTGTCGAAGGGCGTGTATCGATGGATCTGCCAGAAAACTCCTACAAGCCCGGAACAGCCTCTGCAGATCTCACCGAAGTGCTACCTGCTTTTGTTCATGAAGCATTACGCGGTGCACTGCCAATCTTTGGCAAAAAGATGAAGGGGTATTATACCAATGAAGCCATTTTAGTTGGTGTAGAATCACGGACATCTTCACCTATTCGGATTCCTAGAAATAAAGAAGATTTACAACACCCTCAGGTCAAAGGACTTTACCCTTGTGGTGAGGGTGCAGGTTATGCCGGAGGCATCATTTCAGCGGCTATAGACGGTATTAATTGTGTTGATGCGATCAATTTAAGTTAACATTTTTTGTTTTTTCTCTTGCAGAATACGAATAAATGCCTTACTTTTGTAGCATCAACGCGAAAGTAGCTCAGTTGGTAGAGCACAACCTTGCCAAGGTTGGGGTCGCGAGTTCGAATCTCGTCTTTCGCTCTAAAAAAGCTTCCAAAATTTGGAAGCTTTTTCTGTTTTGTAGTACTACCCTTTCTTTTTTTCCAGCCTCCTATTTGGATCATTGAAAAGATATAATACCCCAACCAATACCACAATAAGTCCTGCTATAACAAAAGCCGTTGCAATAGCATCTGCTGTAAATACTGAACGGTCAGCACATTATCATAAAATAAGCACAATAGGCCACCTTAATACAAAAATAAGTAAGATTTAGACTCACTATCATCTATTTATCGATAGAGGCTTAACAAGAAAAAAGCGAACACGCTATAAAACCCAAGGTTTATAAGCGTAAATTGTATATAAAGACAAGTACATGGTCGTACAAAACCACAGAAAGATACCACAGATCCAATTGTTTCTATAAAAAATGGCGTTTACC
>NZ_DDGR01000018.1:1372-179319 GCF_002337775.1 Sphingobacterium sp. UBA1897 | reverse complement strand
GGTAAACGCCATTTTTTATAGCTATATAATCCTAAATGGATTTAATTTGTCCTTAGGCTTTCTTCCACAAGTTCTTCAACATATTTGCGAACAACCTCATTAGAGAAACGTGTAGTTACGTCAAATGCAAATGCATGTACCAACAGGATACGGGCAGATTCTTCACCAATTCCTCTTGCTCTCAAATAAAATAAGGCCTCATTATCAAACTGACCGATGGTACATCCGTGTGAACATTTTACGTCATCCGCAAAGATCTCCAATTGCGGTTTGGTATAAACCGCCGAATTGTCTGACATCAGCATATTATTGTTCTGCTGAAAAGCATTTGTTTTTTGAGCATCCTCACGTACAAAGATTTTTCCATTGAAAACTGCAACGGATTTATCCTGTGTAATATTTTTATACCATTCATAAGACTCACAATGTGGCTTAAGGTGGTCTACGATGGTATGATTATCGACCAATTGATCACCTGCAGTTAAGTTGATTCCATATAAATGGCTCTCCACATGCGCTGCATCCAAGCGAACATTGATATTGTTACGGATAAACGAGGCGCCAGGAAAATTACAGTTGTAATTATTATAAAGGCTATCTTTTTCTTGGTATACCTCTGTATGATTAAAGTAACGACTTACAGATTCTGCGAGCTGCAAATAATAATGTTGTACTCTAGCGTTCTCTTTGACGATAATCTCAGAGACCTTATTGTGCACATTATTTGCGGTACCTGCTGCAGTGATAAAGCTTTCGATCAATTCAAGTTCTGCATTTGGCTCGACAACGATCAAATTACGTGTTTGTGCAAAGAAATCCTCTTTTCCTGTAGCGACATGAATAATCTGTATTGGTTTATCAAGTACAACTCCCTTTTTCAAATGGATAAAAACACCATTTGTAAAAGCAGCCGTATTCAATGCGACCATAATATTGTCTGACTTGTCCGCATATTTAGCAAAATGGCTCTCAAATGCAGGCTCTGAAGTGGCTTCATCCATTGGAATAACCGACAGTCCCTTCACATTTTCTAATTCACTTACCGCCAACACATACTGACCGTTCACCAAGATAATGCGGTAAGCATCCAACTGAGGAATCTCCCCTGCACTAAAGTCTAAGCCTTCGATATCCACATCGACATCAAGCGCATAAGGCTTATTGATAATACTGTGGATGTTTGTATATTTCCATTCTTCATTCTTAACGGTGGGAAAGCCTGCTGCTTCGAAACGTTCGAATGCAAGTTGGCGGGCCTCCACGAAAAACGAAGGTTCGTCTGAAACGCCTTGCTCTTTGAAAGCTCCCAACACTTGTTGAAGTAATGATTCTGAAACTAATGTACTCATGTTATTTTTTAATCAAATCGCCAAAATTCTCTTCCAATCCTATTTACTCAGGTAAAAGATTAGGCGTTTTGTGTATCATATTCTTTTAACCAATCGTATCCTTTTTCTTCGAGCTCCAAAGCCAATTCTTTAGGTCCCGATTTCACGATACGGCCATTGTACAATACGTGAACAAAATCTGGAACGATATAATCCAACAAACGTTGGTAGTGTGTAATAACAATAAAAGCATTGTCTTTAGAGCGCAATTGATTCACGCCATTTGCAACGATACGAAGGGCATCGATATCCAAACCAGAATCTGTCTCATCCAAAATAGATAATTTCGGATTCAACATCGCTAATTGAAAAATTTCGTTACGCTTTTTCTCACCACCGGAAAATCCTTCATTTAAAGAGCGGTTAGCCAAATTAGCCGAAAATTCAACCAATTTTTGCTTATCTTTTACCATTTGTAAAAACTCCTTCGCTTCCATTGGAGGAAGGCCTTTATACTCACGAATATCATTTACAGCTGTTTTCAAGAAATTGATATTCGATACGCCCGGAATTTCAACAGGATATTGAAAAGCCAAAAACAGCCCTTCACGTGCACGGTCCTCAGGTGAAAGATCCAATAAATCTACACCGTCCAATAGTGCAGAACCTTCACTTACTTCATATGATTCACGTCCGGCCAATACATTACCCAATGTACTTTTACCAGCACCATTTGGTCCCATAATCGCATGAACTTCTCCAGCTTTTACTTCTAGGTTTAACCCTTTTAATATTTGTTTGTCTTCTACAGACGCATGTAAATTTTTAATGCTTAACATTTTATTCGTATTGAGTATGGTGTAATGTAGCGTCATAAACTACATTCCCAATGATTTTTTATCTATCCTACTGAACCTTCTAATGAAATTGCCAATAATTTTTGAGCCTCTACAGCAAACTCCATCGGCAATTGATTTAATACTTCCTTTGCATACCCGTTGACAATTAAACCAACAGCTTTCTCAGAATCGATACCACGTTGATTCAAATAGAATACTTGGTCCTCACCGATTTTGGAAGTAGTCGCCTCATGCTCTAATTTGGCTGTCTTATTTCTATTTTCGATATAAGGGAATGTATGTGCCCCACATTTATCACCGATCAATAAGGAATCACATTGGGTAAAGTTACGTGAGTTGTCTGCATTTGGGCCGATTTTCACTAAACCTCTATAACTGTTGTGGCTCTTACCGGCAGAAATACCTTTAGAAATAATTTTAGATTTCGTGTTTTTACCCAAATGAACCATCTTCGTTCCTGTATCAGCTACCTGATAATTACGTGTCATGGCCACAGAGTAAAACTCGCCAATAGAGTTATCACCCTTTAAAATCACACCAGGGTATTTCCATGTAATTGCAGAACCAGTTTCTACCTGTGTCCAGGAGATTTTACTGTTATCACCTTTACAGATTCCACGCTTGGTTACAAAGTTATAAATACCACCTTTTCCATCTTTATCACCAGGGTACCAGTTTTGCACGGTAGAATATTTAATATCAGCATCGCGTTCGGCAATCAATTCTACTACCGCAGCATGCAGCTGGTTTTCATCACGCATAGGTGCAGTACATCCCTCCAAATAAGAAACATAAGCTCCCTCATCTGCAATGATCAACGTGCGTTCAAATTGTCCGGTATTCTGTGCATTGATACGGAAGTAGGTAGATAATTCCATTGGACATCTAACACCTTTTGGAACATAAACAAAGGATCCATCCGAAAATACTGCAGAATTCAACGCTGCATAAATGTTATCCGTCTGTGGAACCACTGTACCCAAATATTTTTTCACCAGGTCAGGATGCTCTTGCACGGCCTCACCAAATGAACAGAAAATAACACCTTGTTCTTTTAATTTCTCACGAAACGTTGTTTTGACAGATACCGAGTCAAAGACAGCATCTACCGCCACAACTCCTGCCAATACTTTTTGCTCATCCAAAGGAATCCCCAGTTTTTCAAAGGTAGCAATCAACTCAGGGTCAACCTCATCCATCGAATTAAGCTGTGGTTTTGCTTTTGGGGCTGCATAATAGGAAATCTCTTGAAAATCAATTTCAGGAGCTTTGAAATTCTGCCAAGTAGGCATTCTTAACGTCAAGAAATGACGGAAAGCTTTTAATCTCCATTCCAATAGCCATTCAGGTTCATTCTTTTTTGCCGAAATAAAACGAACCGTATCCTCAGTAAGGCCTTTGGCTGCAATTTCCATTTCGATATCTGTCGTGAACCCGTATTTATATTCTTCGAGCTCCAGCTCTTTTAACAAATCGTCGTCTTTAGTACTCATATTGCGCTCTCACGGTTTAACTAATTTGGGAGGGCTTCACCTCCGCACCTATCGAACTGCAAAGTTACAATTTCAAAGCCAATAAAACAGCATTTAATAGCACCTTACGAAGGCATTTTTAATAAAAAAATGACATTTATCACTCCATTTCATTAAAATGAGCACATTTCAATCGATTATGACAGTCAAATGATTTTACATCGATTAAAATTATAACTAAACAATCCTAATATAGCTAAAATCTATTAATCATCAATAATTTTGTATATTTTTAAATTTCCAAATATAATTTTGTATATTTACAAATACTATTGATTATTAAGACTTAAGATATGCCCTTTGCACCGGATAAAACAGATTTAAAAATTCTTAAACTATTACAAGAGAATGGTCGTATAACTAATTTGCAACTCGCATCTAGCATCGGACTATCTCCCGCACCAACTTTAGAGCGTGTGCGAAAACTGGAAAACTCTGGCTTCATCAAAAGTTACCATGCTTTTGTAGACGAGGAGAAACTGGGACTTGGAATCAAATCGTTTATCCAGATCTCACTCGATTTCCATACACATAACGCTATCCCTGAGTTTGTTGCTGCTGTCAAAATGATACCCGAGGTAACCGAATGCCACCACGTTACAGGCAATTGTGATTTCATCCTCAAGGTTTACGTAAAAGATATTAAAGCTTATGAAGGTGTCATCATGGAAAAAATCTCCAAAATACCTTTTGTAAAGACATTCCAAACCATGATGATTATGTCAACCAGCAAAAAAGAGCCAATTATTCCTTTAGAATATTAAGCGAAGGAATAAGCCCAATCAAAAACATCATTACCGGAATCTCCGCTTTTGTACGTATTTGCTCCATGCGACGATAACCGGCAATGATGTTTATTTAACTCAAGACAAAACTTAAACCAGGCGCCAATCAATTGGGGTTTTATCATGTTCCATCAAATACTGGTTTGCACGTGAAAAATGCTTACTACCAAAAAAACCACGATAGACAGACAACGGTGATGGATGAACCGCCGTTAGCACAAGATGCTTCTTCGCATCGATGAGCACACTTTTCTTTTGGGCATAACTTCCCCACAACAGAAATACGACATGTTCACAACGCTCCGAAATGGCATAAATAATACTATCTGTAAAAATCTCCCAACCTTTCTTTTGATGGGAACCTGCCAGATGCGCCTGCACTGTCAATGTCGCATTTAACAACAGTACACCCTGTTTGGCCCAATAGGTCAAATCGCCAGCACGCGGCTCAACAAAACCGGGTATATCGTCTTGCAATTCCTTAAAGATATTTTTTAAGGATGGCGGCAAAGCAATCCCTTCTGGCACAGAGAAAGACAAGCCGTGCGCCTGCCCATCATTATGGTAAGGATCCTGCCCTAAGATAACTACTTTTACCTGGTCCAATGGCGTCAGCTTAAAAGCATTCATCACCAGATCTGCCGGTGGAAACACTTTCGTTTTCTGACGCTCTTCTTGCACAAAAGTAGACAGTTGTTTCATATAGGGTTGACCAAACAAAGGCTTTAGCACAGGAGCCCAAGAATCATCGTATTGCTTTTCCATACCCCAAACATAGATAAAGTTGCATATAAAGGCAAATTTATCCTCATAAGCTCTTTTCAAGGAACTACAGCAAAAAAAACGATCACATCTTGTTTATCCATATCCTCTTCAGGGGGAAAAACACATTTTTACAAAATAACCACCTGAACGAGTTGCTTAAACGATGAAATTAACGGATATTTGCAGAATTAAATTGAATACAAATATTTTAAACAAAGATTTATGTCAAATCTCGTTAGAATCATTATTTGCAGTGCATTGCTGATCGGAACAGTTGCCTTATTCTGGACTGGAAATTGGGGATGGGGAATCTTAGGTATCCTGATCACGATCTTAGGCTTTGTTACTGTATTTTTCCACGAATATATGCTGATTGCGCAATGGTATATGCGTAAACAAAATATGGCCGCAGCTGAAAAATGGCTACGTAAAATCACCAACTACGAAAAGCAATTGATCCCACAACAGCACGGTTACTACAATATGCTGATCGGACTGATCGAATCACAACGCGCACCTATGCAATCCGAAAAATATTTTAAGAAGGCATTGGCGTTGGGCTTACATATGGATCATAATATCGCTTTAGCAAAATTAAGCCTGGCAGGTGTAGCAATGGCAAAACGCAACAAGCGTGAAGCCGAAAAACTACTTCAAGAAGCGAAAAAAGCAGATAAAAACAAATTATTGGCCGATCAGATCAAAATGATGAAAGACCAAATGGGTATGATGGACAAACAGCAGATCAGATACAATCGATAATATTGAATAATCAAAAAAGCTTCAAAGTATAACTTTGAAGCTTTTTTGCTCAAGAGCCAAAATCTATTTCTTTAATGGAATAGGAACTTCCAAAAACTCCCCCTCTTCCGTGCTACTCTCAAACACCAGTTTAATCATAACCGGCTTATCCGTTTTCTTCCAATCCTTAACAATGACCTGTATATCCACAGGCTTATCTTCTTCTAGCAAATAGTGCAGATAATTCTGCTTATCTTCAAATTTAACCAAAACATTTCCCATCTGAATCGTTGAAAAGAAATGGGGTTGTTTCTTCTGATCCAACACTTGCGTGGAAAAGGTGTTCATTTTATATTCTCGTGGATCGGTACTATAAGATATCGCAAACAAATTGATCACCAGTTCATTCTTACCCTCATCGAAGTGAAATTCCCGCACATCGAATTGAATATCGTCAACAACCAGCAATGAATCTGCCGACTGAGCCTTTACAAGCCCACCTCCAAGAAAGAGGATCAAGACAACAACATATCTAAAAAAAACATTCATATCATATTATATTTAAAAAAGCCACGATCTTCGTGGCTTTAACTCGTATTATTTTATTGTCTTAAAATTATGCTCGCAATCGATCGGCAGATCGGATCAACTTTTCATCTTTACGTACTCCACCCATCGCTAACGCACAGAAAATAATCGAAATTGGCAACAAAAAGAAACCTACCCCGATATTCCCGGCACCTAAAAACTGGCTCACGGTGGCAAGATGAGTACTTGCAGACGAGTATAACCAGATTGCAAATAAGATAATTGCCACAATCTCCACCCATATAAGCAAAAGTTGAACTTTACGCTTTTTAAATTTAAATATCGTAAATAGCGGAAGTCCTCCCAATAACACGGTCACCACGGTCTGGAGAATATAACCAAATCCCCCCTCATGTACAGACTGGCCAGCAGCAACACTATACACACCAGTCACCTTCACATTCTTTCCTAAACCCACTAAATCGCTATAATTAACATAGGGAAATAGAAACAAGCCAAATATGACTAATCCTGCTATCAGCAAATAAACAGTTTGGATACGTTGAATCATAGTTTAATTTTTGTATATCAACAAACTTAGATAAATTGATTTTCATATGCAATATAATTGCCACCGAAAAAACAACCAACCCTACAGCTCTATAAACACCAAAACAATCAAACCTGACATTTTGTTGTATTTTTTTACATCATATCAAAGGGCTTCTTTTTAGAAAGCTTTATCTTTGCGAAAAAAAATACCATGTTATACATATATGGAGCAACCGCTCATGCTAAAACTGCGGTAGATGTAGCAGAAGATTTAGCGATTGAAATTGGTGGTCTTATCGACAAATCGCTACTAATTGAAGATGTATTTGATTATGAGGTTCAACTTCATCATGAATCAAAAGGCACGGAAGAAAATTTCTTTGTCGCAGTGAAGAATCCTGGTCTTCGCCAAAGGATTGTGTCAGAAAACGCAAACTGGAACTTCCAGACCCTCATCCATCCTAAAGCCTACGTATCAAAAAGAGCCGAAATTGGTGAAGGCACCATTATTCTCCCAGGCGCTTCGATCGCTCCAGATGTACAAATAGGCAACCACTGCGTTATTGCCGGTTCCGCCGTTATCGAAAGCAACACCATTATTGAAGATTTTGTCAACATCGGCCCAAATGTCTCAATCGGAGCAAACGTTCTAGTCGGTCGAGGTTCAGAAATTAAAGCAAATACACGTATCGAAGACGAAGAAACTATCCCCAAAGAGAGTATTATCGCTTAATTAAATCCCTGCGGAATGAAACTGTAAGTCGTATAGTTTTTTATAATAACCATCGAAAGATAGCAATTCCTGATGCGTTCCGATTTCCTTGATTTCGCCTTTATCCAACACAATAATCTTGTCCGCCTTCTGAATGGTGGACAAGCGGTGGGCAATAACAATCGATGTTCTTCCTTTCATGAGGTTATCAATTGCATGTTGGATCATTTCTTCCGTTTCGGTATCAACAGAAGAAGTCGCTTCATCCAAAATAAGAATGCGAGGATCGTGTACCAAAGCCCGTATAAAAGAAATCAATTGTGCCTGCCCCGCAGATAAAGTTGCTCCCCGCTCTTTCACATCATAATCATAGCCCCCAGGAAGTCGCATAATAAAATCATGCGCACCGACTTCCTTTGCCGCTTCGATCACCTGCTCTCTAGATATCGCAGGATCACCTAATGTAATGTTATTGATGACACTATCCGAAAAGAGAAATACATCTTGCAATACTGTCGAAATAGTATTTCTCAGATAATCAAGGTCATAATCCCGGATATTACGGCCATCCAATAGAATTTCACCCTTATTGATTTCATAAAACCGGCTTAGAATATTGATGGTAGAAGATTTTCCGGCACCGGTAGCCCCAACTAAAGCTAAGGTCTCGCCCGGATTAACATTGAAGTTAACATCTTTCAGAACCCAATTTTCCTCATTATAAGCAAACCAAACATCGCGAAACGCAATCTCTCCTTTGATATGTGCGGGTTTCAAAGTCCCCAAATTAGGCGTCTTTTCATCGGTATCCAAGACTTCAAAAATTCGTTCAGCACTGACCATACCCATTTGAAGTGTATTGAACTTGTCAATAAGTTCCCGAATGGGCCTAAAGATCATATTGATATACATGATGAAGGCCACAACTACACCCGGAGAGATCACATCACCCATAATTTGTTTGGAACCAAACCATACCAATAATCCCAAAGCAATAGCCATGATAATTTCCAAAACAGGGAAAAAGATGGAGAAGTACCAATTGGTTCGAATATGTGCATTGCGATGTTGCGCATTAATTTCTTTAAACTTATCCATTTCCTGCTTTTCACGTGCAAAATATTGGATAATCCCGACTCCCGTAATGTGTTCCTGCAAAAAGGTATTTAAATTGGAAACCCATTTCCTCACATCAATAAAAGCAGATTTCATCGCCTCTTTAAACACATAAGTTGCTGCCACCATCAAAGGCATGGGAATTAAAACAATCAATGTTAGCTTCCAATCGGAGTAAAACATCACAACCAGAATAACGACCAGCTGCAATAAATCACCGATAATCTGGATCAAGCCCTCAGAGAAAATATTGGAAAGAGTCTCCAGATCAGAAATGGTACGTGTAATCAGTTTTCCCAATGCCGTACGATCAAAATACTTGAGCCGGAGTTGAACAATGTGGTTAAATACCTGAATCCGGATATCGCGAATGACCGACTGCCCCAAGGTATTTGTCATTAAGGTATGGTAATAACGAATCAAGGTCTGCAGGATAACCAATGCCAACATCGCTATCAGCATGAGGGACAACCCATTGGTATCGAAGTTTAAAATATAGTTATCTAATGTATGCTGAATTAGCATAGGCAAAGCGGGCGCCACAGCGGCCAACAATATCGTTAGAACGACCGATATCCAAAATGACACATGGTAGGGCCGCATATAGCGACTCATGCGTTTCACTAAATTGATATCGTAGGTTTTACCAGTTATTTTATCTTGACTCACGTTAAATTCTATATCTATTAAATTCTATATATAAGCATATGCTACTTCTGTTAAATATAAACCATGTGCGGGAACAGAAACACCCGCTTTTCCGCGGCTTTTACTTTGAATAACATCTTGCATAAATGAAACCGGCTTGCCTTTTATCCCTATTTCCAACGATGTCCCTACAATGGCACGCACCATATTGCGCAAAAAACGATCTGCAGTTATGTGAAAAACCAGATGCTGCTCAGTATGCCATACCCACTCAGCTCTACGAATATCGCAAATATTTGTAAACACCTGCGTATGAGACTTACTAAAGCATTCGAAATCTTGTTTACCCAATAAAAATTGTGCAGCTTCATTCATCTTTTCAACATCCGGACGATCGCGCATAAAACATGAATAGGGATAGATAAAAGGATCTTTATGAAAATGAAGATGGTATTCATATGATCTTTGCGTTGCATCGAAGCGAGCATGTGCTTCGGGCTCCACTTCGATCAAGCGCTTTACGGCCACATCAAAGGGCAATAAGGCATTGAGCGAATGAATGAAACGATCAGCTTTTTGTAGAATACCCACGGGGGCTGCATCGAAATGTGCATACAATTGCTTGGCATGAACACCCGTATCTGTACGGCCAGCTCCAGTTGTTTCAATCGGCTCCCGCAACAGGGTTTCAAGCGCTTTATTCAGCACTTCCTGCACGGAAATTGCATTATTCTGAATTTGCCAACCATGATAAGCCTGTCCAAAATAGGCTATTTCTAAAAAAAAACGTCTTTTATCCATTATATGGAACAAAGGTACGTTTTCCAAATGAGCATCATTTCTCTATAGAACGAATTTCCTCATTTTACTCATTATTTAATCCTTACATGACAAAACTGTTTGTTTTGCACTTCCTTTTCACTCAAATCTGCCTGAGGGGTAATTTGGTATTCAGCGGTACCAAAGCCACAGTAAACACCTACTATCTTCGCCCTGCGACCACGGTAAGTCCACCGTGAGTCCACGTTGAGTCCACCTTTTTAAGTACATTCAATGCGGGAGCACCATGGTCGCAATATGGTCGCACCCCGAACTTATCCCCTAGTTGTGCATAACACAAAGCTAAAAAGGCTAGAGTAAATCGACCAGATTTTCAAAAGCCATGCCGCGTGAAGCTTTCAATAAAACTGTGGCATCAGTTATCGGCTTTTTGCTGATTGCTTGTTTTGCTTCGGCAGTAGTTTCATAAAACTCTCCACCTTCATACCGATGTGCGAAAAATTCTTTGCCGACAAAAATCTTGCGATCTGCAGGAATAGCTCTTACGTTTTCAACAATTTTTTTATGCTCTTCAAAGGATTCGGCTCCCAATTCAAACATATCACCCAATACAATAGCCTTCTTATCCGCTTCAATAATCCGGATATTATCCAGTGCAGCAGCCATGCTTGTTGCATTGGCATTATAATAATCGCAGATCAGCGTATTGTGGGCCGTTTTCATAATCTGCGAGCGATTATTTGTGGGTGTATAGCCTTCAATGCCCCGATTGATCGCCGCAGAAGAAATGCCAAAATGCAGACCCACTGCAATTGCCGCAAGAAAGTTTTCGGTATTATAAGAGCCTGTTAACTGCGTATCAACTACATAAGATTCGGTCGCCCCTTTCTTTTGCCACTCAATCTGCAAAAGGGGATTTGCTTTAAGAAGCTTTCCAATCACGTCATTATCTTCCGAAAAACCATAAGTAACAATGTTAGCGATCTGGCGAGCGGAAGCCATCTCTTTGAGGTGTGGGTTATCGGCCTGCAAAAATAATACACCTTGATGGTCCTGCAGCCAATCGTATAGCTCACCTTTGGTTTTCTTCACTCCTTCAAAAGATCCAAAACCTTCTAGATGTGCTTTACCAACGTTAGAAATCAAACCATGTGTCGGTTCGGCAATCCCACACAAAAAAGCAATTTCTTCCAGATGGTTTGCCCCCATTTCGATGATTGCCAGCTCAATGGAATCATCTATTGCCAATAATGTTAAGGGAACACCAATATGATTATTCAAATTTCCTTTCGTCGCGTATGCTTTATATTTCTGTGAAACAACGGCATACAGCAATTCCTTCGTAGTCGTTTTTCCATTTGTACCTGTCACACCAATAATTGGTATGTGCAACTGATGTCTGTGGTAATTTGCGAGTTGCTGTAGTGCTTTTAAAACATCATCAACAAGAATATACGCATCTCCTTTTTGGTAGGTCTCTTCATCAATAACAACATATTTAGCGCCCATTTCAAGCGCTTTCTCGGCGAAAGCATTTCCATTGAAATTAGCACCTTTTAAGGCGAAAAAAATACTATCCCTTTCTATTTTACGTGTATCAGTTGTAATATTCGGATACTGTTTATAAATCTGATAGAGTGATTGGATGTCCATGTTGAGAAATTTGTTGAACAAACTTAGAGAAATTGCTTTTTATATGCAATACAATTGAACTCCATATAGACAATTTAGCCCCTTAATCGTTCTGAACATCCTTTTGTGGCTATACAAGCTCAATCAAAGATATCCAAAACACGCAATATTTCAAGATACAAGTGCGCGCTTCATGCCATGGTAGCATGCTAGAATTGTCTTTTCAATCGGTTCACGCAAACGTGACCGATAACGTTTGCGCATTTATTTTGGTGGATTTCCTTTAAGGAAGGCTTTAATATTGGTAATTTCATTGACCAATTAAACAATTTGGAATGCGAACGATCATACTTTCCCTTTTTTTAATTCCTTTTTTTCTTTTTGCTACGGAAGTAAAGAGCTATGATTTTGTCGTGGCCAAAGATGGTACGGGAAATTTCACGACAATTCAAGATGCCATTCATGCTGTCCCAGATTTTCGAAAAAAGGAAACGAAAATATATATCAAAAACGGGACATATCGCGAAAAAATCATCCTCCCGGGGAGCAAGCAGTTTGTTACATTAGTCGGTGAAGATAAATTTAAAACGATTATCAGTTATGACGATTATGCGCAAAAGAAAAATCGTTTTGGTGAGGAAATGGGTACTTCTGGCTCAGCAAGTTTTTATTGCTATGGGGACGATTTTACGGCCATAAACCTTTCTTTCGAAAATGGATCCGGCCCGGTGGGCCAGGCAGTGGCGGCATGGATCTCCGGAGACCGTAATTTGTTTCTCAATTGTCGCTTCTTAGGATTTCAAGACACCTTATACACTTTCGGGAAGGGAACAAGACAGCTTTATTACCAATGCTATATCGAAGGTACTGTAGATTTTATCTTTGGCGGGTCCACGGCCTGGTTTGAAAATTGTGAACTGCACTGCAAAAACAAGGGCTATATTACCGCAGCATCTACGCCCGAACAGGTAGATTTTGGCTATATCTTTAACAACTGCAACATCACGGGAAATAAAGACACAAAGACGTTCTACCTTGGACGCCCTTGGCGACCTTATGCCAAAGTAATTTTCATGCATTGTAATCTTCCCCAATTTATTGACGATAAAGGTTGGCACAACTGGGGCAAAGAGTCAAATGAGAAGACAGCTTATTTCGCAGAATATAAAAACAAAGGCGCAGGCTCAGTGTCACAAAATCGTGTCAAATGGAGTCGCCTATTAACAGATCGAGAGGCCGATAGCCTTAATTTTCAACGTGTATTCAAGGATTGGGTACCAACGCTTACATTTGATCGATAAGTCATGACCGGTAACGATTGCATAAGTTTTTCATCCAAGTTAGGGACAAAGAATGTACAATTGCTTTTACAAATAACCATTTTTAAACCAAAATGTAAAAAATGAATTCGTTTAAAAAGCACTATTCACGTACATTGAAATCCGCTCTTGCATTGCTTCTCGTGCTACCACAGCTGTGTATAGCCCAAGAGCCTGCCCGTCCTATCGTACAACAGGTCGAATTTAAGAAAGACACGTTAAATATCGGCAATTATGGCGCGAAAGGTGACGGTCAATTTCTTAATACGGCTTCAATCAATCAAACTATCCGTAGATGTAGCGAAACTGGTGGCGGTGTTGTACTAATCCCCGCTGGAATTTGGTTGACAGGACCTATTGAAATGCAGAGCAATGTAAACCTGCACCTCAAACGAGATGCCGTACTGCTTTTCACCAAGGACTTCGATCAATATAAGCTTGTTGAATCTAATTGGGAAGGTGAGCCGGCCTGGCGCAATCAAAATCCGATATCGGGCAAGAACCTATATAATATCGCAATTACGGGCGATGGCATTATTGATGGCAATGGAGATGCCTGGAGGATGGTTAAAAAGAACAAACTAACCGCATCGCAATGGAAAAATCTCGTTGCATCGGGTGGCACTGTCGACACCACCAATGAGATCTGGTACCCCTCCGCAAGTTCGCTGAAAGGTTCGCAAGAAAAGAAAGCTGGGGTTATTCGTCCCGGCACAACAATCGATGATTTCAAAGATGTCAAGGATTTTTTAAGACCCAATCTTTTGGTATTCACAGACTGTAAAAAAGTATTGTTAGAAGGAGTAACGATACAAAACTCACCGGCATGGAATATACACCCTTTACTATGTGAAGACCTAACCTTACGCAAGCTCTCGGTTCGTAACCCCTGGTATGGCCAAAATGGCGATGGTGTAGATGTGGAGTCTTGCAAAAATGTCCTCATAGAAGACTGTACATTTGATGTTGGCGATGACGGCATATGCATTAAGTCTGGACGTGATAAAGCTGGGCGTGACCGTGGCAGGCCAACCGAAAATGTAATTATCCGCAATAACGTTGTGTATCATGCACATGGCGGATTTGTAATCGGAAGCGAGATGAGTGGTGGTGCCCGTAATATTTGGGTGGAAGATTGCTCGTTTATTGGGACTGATATCGGACTTCGCTTCAAAACGACAAGAGGTCGTGGAGGAGTTGTAGAAAACATCTTCATCAACAATATCAATATGGTTGATATCCCAGGCGAAGCGATTCTATTTGACATGTATTATGCGGCTGTAGATCCGGTTCCATTGGCAGGAGAAAAGAGGTCTGCTGTAAAAACAGTCACGCTTCCGGTTACAGAAGAAACACCGCAATTCAAAAACTTTTATATCAAAAATATCGCAGCGAAAGGAGCATCAAAAGGAATTTTCTTACGCGGTCTCCCCGAAATGCATATTCAGCAGATCTGGATAGAAAATGCAACCTTGGAGGCCAATAAAGGCATAGAAATCATTGAAGCTTCTCAGGTCAATCTGAAAAATATCACTTTAAAAACGACAGAAAATAATCCGTTGATCGCCATAAGTAATAGCACTGCGATAAATCTAGATCATATCCAAGCATTAGAAGCTCCTGAACTATATATCGAGGTCGCGGGTGAGAAAAGCAGTAATATCCATCTTTCGAAATCCAACACAAGAACTGCCAAGACTGTCAGTCAGTTTACAGCCGGAAGTACGGACAAATCCTTAACAATCAAAAATTAGGCCCCTGATGAGAAAGTTATTTTTAATTCTTTTAAACCTTACAGCACTTGTTCCATTTTCAGGGTTTGGCCAACAAAAGCCTTTTTCCGAACAAATGGCCAACACTGTACTTGAACAGCTCTATCCGGATTCATTATTCAACAGGACCGACAAATTTCCAAAATGGTCATACGATATGGGGGTTATTTTTGAAGGCCTGACAGATGTATGGCGCAATACTGCAGATGCCGATTATTTTAACTATATGCAATCGCGCATGGATGCCTACCTCAGCATTCCGGATTCAATTAAGAACTATCATGCGCAGGATTTTAATATTGACAATATTAAAAATGGTACCACCCTATTAACACTTTACAAAGTAACCGGTAAAGAAAAATATCTGAAGGCCTGCCACCAATTATATGCACAGCTTCAAAAGCATCCGCGCACACATGAAGGTGGATTTTGGCATAAGAAAATTTATCCTTACCAAATGTGGCTAGATGGCTTATATATGGGCCAGCCTTTCTATGCGGAATATGCTAGCCTGATGAATATTCCTGCCGCCTTTGACGATATCGCCAACCAGTTTAGCTACATGGAAAAAAATGCCCGTGACGCGAAAACAGGCCTGCTGTATCATGGCTGGGATGAATCAAAAAAGGAACGCTGGTCGGACCCCAAAACAGGCCTATCGCCACACTTTTGGGCTAGGGGTATGGGTTGGTATGTCATGGCGCTTGTTGATGTATTGGACTATTTCCCAGCGGAGCATCCTCGTAGACAAGAACTCATTGCAATCTTAAACAGAACGTTATCGGCAGTCGTCAAGTACCAAGATGGCAAAACCGGCGTTTGGTATGACATTGTGGACCTGGGTACAAGAAAAGGAAATTACCTGGAATCTTCGGCCTCCAGTATGTTTGTATTTGCATTGGCAAAATCATTACGCAAAGGTTATATCCCGGCTTCATTTCAGCAAAATCTGGATCGGGGCTACCAAGGGCTTGTAAAAGAATTCATCACCCCTGCTGGAGAAAACCGTGTCAATCTCACAAAGACTGTCCAAGTTTCCGGTCTAGGCGGAAAACAATATCGCGATGGTAGTTTCGAATATTACATGAGTGAACCCGTTATTACCAATGATCCCAAGGGAGTCGGTGCTTTTATCCTAGCGGCGTCCGAAGTTGAATTTGGAAAGGAACAAAAAGGAAAAAAAAGACGCACGGTTACATTGGACAATTATTTCAATAACGAATATAAAAAGACTGCATCGGGGGAAATTAAACCCTACCACTATCTTTGGGATGGTGACGACAACAACGGATTTTCCCTATTGGGTAGGGTATTTGAAAAAAATGGCGGTCAATTAAACACATTACGGACAGCACCTACAGTACAGAATCTCTCAAAATCCAACGTCTACATCATCGTAGACCCCGACACGGAGAAAGAAACTGAGCATCCGCATTTTATGAATGAAACCGACGCCCAACAAATTACGCAATGGGTTAAACAGGGCGGAGTACTCGTTCTTTTATTAAATGATAGCGGTAACTGCGAAATCAGCAAATTCAATACCCTCGCACGAAAATTTGGCATCACATTCCATGAGGATAGTCGCAACCGGGTGAAAGGAAATGACTTTCAGACGGGCGCAATTGCTATTCCAAAAGGTAATGCCGTATTTCCGAATACGGCCCAAATATATATCAAGGAAATCTCAACATTACAGGTAAACGCTCCCGCCCAAGCATTGATTCAAGATCATGGGGATACCATCATTGCTACGGCAAAATATGGAAAAGGTACTGTATTTGCCATTGGAGATCCTTGGTTATATAATGAATATACCGATGGAAGAAAGCTCCCTAAGGAATATGAAAACTTTACTGCAGCGAATGATTTAGTGCAATGGTTATTCAAACAGATCAACAACTAGAGACCATGAGAAAGACAATTATGCTGAGTTTCATCGCGGTATCAGTGTTTCATCATTACTGTATTGGACAGACCGTGCCCACCAAAGATTCATTGGCCGAAAAGATGCTTCAGTACCAGCTATCAAATGGAGCATGGCCCAAGCAGTTGTTCGACAAAAGTGTGGTCGATTACAGACTTCCATTAACAAAAGAGCTCTTGCAAAAGGTCAAGAAAACAGCTATTGATCATGCCACACTCGACAACAGTGCAACAACCCGGGAAATAACTGGATTGGTCAAGGCTTTTAAGCTTACTCAGAATAAGGCTTATTTGACTGCCGCAGAAAAAGGTATTGCCTATATTTTATCGGCTCAATATGAGAATGGCGGATTTCCACAGTACTACCCAAATAAATCACTCTATAGAGCTGAGATAACCTACAACGATAATGCAATGATCAATGCATTACTGGTGCTTTACAAAGTCGCCAATAAGCAAGACGGATTTGAGGCTATCAATCCCATATTTGTGTCAAAAGCACAAAAAGCGGTAGAAAAGGGCATAGCCTGTATCCTGAAAACACAGGTCATGCAAGACGGAAAAAGGAGTATCTGGGCTGCGCAATACGATCAGAACACGTTAAAGCCCGCTCAGGCAAGAAAGTTTGAACCTGCCGCATTAAGCACAAGTGAATCTGTTGCCATCGTCCGCTTTCTCATGCTGCAGCCTGCAACGGCTGAAATTAAGCAAGCCATCGAAGATGCAGTACACTGGTTTGAGCAACATGATATCGAAGGTTACCGCTTCGACCGTGTACAAGATAAGCTGACTGGAAAATATCAACGGCAGCTTGTCGCCGATGGGACTTCCACGATTTGGGCGCGATTTTATAATCTCGAAGACAACCGTCCTTTGTTTGGAGATCGGGACGACACAATCAAATACAACTTTGAGGAGGTTTCAGAGGAGCGTAGAAATGGCTATGCCTGGTTCGGCAACTGGCCGGAAAAGCTGATCCAAAAGGAGTATCCAAAGTGGAAAAAACAATACAAAATTCAATAATAAAACGAGCAGATGTTACTGACACAACATACTATACAAACGATGAGCACTGACCTGGTGAATAAACCGACGGCAGCGTCCTTCGCATATCCAGAAAAGATTCTTCAATTTGGCACCGGTGTATTACTCAGAGGCCTCCCGGATTATTTTGTCCATAAAGCAAATCAACAAAACCTGTTTTGCGGCAGAATACTGGTTGTAAAGTCAACAAGCTCGGGCGGTGCTGATGCCTTCGAACAACAGGACAACCTATACACATTATCCATTAAAGGTATAGAAGACGGTGAAGAGATTTCACAATATGAAATCAATAATTCGATTTCCCGTGTATTGGCGGCCAACCAACATTGGTCAGAAATATTAAAAAGCGCCGAAAATCCGGATCTTGAAATTGTCTTCTCCAACACCACCGAAGTCGGCATTGTTATGAGTGAAGACCGCATCAGTGACGCACCACCGGCTTCTTTCCCGGGTAAACTTTTGGCTATTCTCTATCGGAGATTTGTTTACTTCAATGCGGATAAAAACAAGGGCTTAACCGTCGTCCCTAGCGAATTGATTACCGACAATGGAACTAAACTGAAATCAATCATCACAGCCTTGGCTAAGCTGAATGAGCTTCCAGAAGAGTTTATGGACTGGCTTGATACCGCCAATGATTTTTGTAACACGCTAGTCGATCGTATCGTTCCCGGAGCATTGCCGCTAGCGGAATACACGAAAACCTGCGCTTTACTGGGCTACGAAGATCAATTGATGATTATGGCCGAACCCTTTCGCTTATGGGCGATAGAAGCGACTTCTGAACGTATACAACAACGCCTGTCCTTTGCATTGGCAGATCCGAATGTCATGTTGGTTCCATCAATTGAAAAGTACAAGGAAATCAAACTAAGGCTGCTCAATGGAACGCATACTTTAAGTTGTGCCCTTGCCCTTCTTGCGGGCTTCGAAACTGTAAAGGAGGCCATGCAAAATGCTGCATTCAATCAATTTATACGTCTTTTAATGCAGGATGAAATTGGTCCCGCCATTTTAAGCGACACTATTTCAGTCGCGGACATCAACGATTTTTCATCCAAAGTCATCGATCGCTTTGCCAATCCGCATCTGGAACATAAATGGGAATCCATTGCTTTAAATTATAGCTCAAAAATGGCAATGCGCAATATTCCCTTGCTAAAAAAATGGTATACAACACACCACGAAGCTCCACAACTCTTCGCCCTTGGATTTGCGGCTTATCTCTATCTACTAAAATCCACGCTGAACGGTGCTCAGTATGAGCAATTGATTAATGGACGAACAGTCGTGCTTCAGGATGAGTCTGCACCAATATTACATACCGCTTGGTGCAATCCAGATACACTTGTCCATACCGTGCTTTCAGCTACGGATTTATGGGGGACCAATTTAACAGAGTTCCCTCATTTTGAAGAAACAGTCAACCAAAAATTGCAACAGATCATTGAAAAAGGGGCATTAAAGGCACTCGAAATTTCATCAGTTCTTGACAATAAAAAAGTATAAATAGCGCTACAGATGAAAAACAACGTATTAAAGATACATCCCAAAGACAATGTTTTAGTCGCCTTACAAGATCTCAAAAAAGGTGATGCAATTTCTTTTGAGGGTATACAATATATTCTACAGGAAGATATTCCGGCCAAGCATAAATTTTTTATGCAGGATATGCACTTTGGTGACGAAATCTATATGTATGGGGTTCTCGTGGGAAAAGCACAATTTGATATCCCACAGGGAAGCATCATGAATACCGACAACACCAAACATGCAGCTGAACCTTACCATTTTCGGCCTTCACATTATCACTGGGAAAAGCCTGACGTTTCAAAGTTTGAAGGAAGAACTTTCAATGGTTACCTCCGTCCGGACGGTCGTGTTGGCACCTCGAATTACTGGTTATTTATCCCAACCGTTTTTTGCGAAAACCGAAATCTTGATGTTATCAAAGAGGCATTATACAATGAGCTTGGTTATTCAGTCACTGGAAAATACAAGAACTTCACCCATCAGCTGTTAAAAGCTTATGAAAAGGGTGAAACACTAGACCTGTCCTCACTCGGGCAGCTAAACACAATTACGGAGCAATCGGATCGTGTATTCAGAAACGTAGATGGGATCAAATTTTTAAACCATCAGGGGGGCTGTGGTGGAATCCGACAAGATGCTGCCATCTTGAGTAAGTTACTTGCCGCTTATGCCGACCATCCGAATGTCGCCGGTATTACGGTATTGAGTCTGGGCTGCCAAAATTTGCAGCTGAACGATCTCGTCAACGACATTAAGCTGCGTAATCCAGGATTTGACAAACCATTGTACTTATTTGAACAGCAACAATCAAAAAGTGAGGAGCAACTGCTGAAAGAGGCGATACTACAGACTTTTGTAGGGCTGACAGAAATTAATAAACTTGGAAGACAGCCGGTACCATTGAGCAAATTAACCTTGGGTGTAAAATGCGGTGGTAGTGATGGATTCAGTGGTATTTCGGCCAATCCGGCTGTTGGTTATACGGCCGATCTTCTGGTTGCCCTTGGTGGAAAAGTACTGTTGGCTGAATTTCCAGAATTATGTGGTGCCGAGCAAAACTTAATAGACCGCACCATCGATCCGAAGGCTGCCAATAAATTCATTGACCTGATGACCGCCTATAGCAATGCTGCCGAGGCTGTTGGTTCGGGTTTTTATATGAATCCATCTCCAGGCAATATTCGTGATGGACTTATCACTGATGCGATAAAAAGCAATGGTGCCGCGAAAAAGGGAGGAACCTCCCCTGTTGTTGATGTTTTGGACTACACCGAGGAAGCAACAAAACCCGGTCTTAATTTGGTCTGTACCCCCGGAAATGATGTGGAAGCGACCACAGGGAAAGCTGCTGCAGGCGCAACACTTATCTTATTCACAACGGGTTTAGGTACGCCTACAGGCAACCCTATTTGCCCAGTTATCAAAGTAGCAACGAATAATGTCCTAGCAACCAGAATGGCCGACATTATCGATATCAATACCGGCCCTATTATAGACGGTGAGAAATCGATTCAAACCATGGGCGAAGACATTTTAGAATATTGTATCAAAGCAGCTAGTGGTGAAATAGCACCTAAGGCTGTTCAATTAAACCAAGACGATTTCATACCTTGGAAAAGAGGTGTGAGTTTATAAAAATAGAATATTGTATGAAAGCTTTTTTAGACGACAACTTTTTATTAAACACAAAAACAGCAGAACAGCTGTATCACAGCTATTCAAAGCATTTGCCGATCATTGATTATCATAATCACTTGATTCCTGAACAAATCGCTAATAATGTAAAATTCGACAATATTAGTCAGGTCTGGTTACATGGCGATCATTACAAATGGCGGGCCATGCGGGCCAATGGTGTCAATGAGCGTTATATTACAGGTGATGCTTCCGATGAGGAAAAATTTATCAAGTGGGCAGAAACTGTTCCTTATACATTGCGCAACCCATTACACCATTGGACACACCTTGAACTGCAACGCTATTTTGGCATCACAGATTTGTTGTCACCAAAGACGGCTGCCAGGATATATGCCGATACAGGCGCTTTGTTACAACAAGACAGCCATTCCGTTCGCGGCTTACTGAAAATGATGAAGGTTGAAGTGGTTTGTACCACTGACGATCCTATCGATAGCCTCGAGTTTCACCAACAATTTGCAAAAGAAAAGGAGTCGTTCAAGATGCTTCCGGCTTTTCGTCCGGATAAAGCAATGAACTCGGATGATATCATTGCACTGAATCAATATATCGATAAATTGGAAGCGGTCAGCGACATGCAGATCAGTAGCTTCGGTGATTACTTAAATGCGCTAAAAACAAGACATGATTTTTTTGCTGTCAACGGATGTAAAGTATCAGATCACGGCTTGGAACAAATTTATGCAGAAGATTATACTGAACAGGAAATCGTGACGATCTTTGATAAGATTCGTACAAAAAAGGAAATCTCTCCGACCGAAAATCTGAAATTCAAATCTGCGATGTTGATTTATTTTGCAGAATGGGACCATGAAAAGGGCTGGGTTCAGCAGTACCACCTAGGAGCTTTACGCAACAATAATGCCCGTATGCATCGTTTGATCGGACCTGATACTGGTTGGGATTCGATCGGAGATTTTAGTCAGGCACGTGCATTGTCAAAATTTTTGAATAAATTAGACAATCAAGATAAGCTAACCAAGACCATCTTGTATAATCTCAATCCTGCCGACAATGAACTTATTGCAACCATGATCGGGAATTTCAACGATGGATCAATTAAGGGAAAAATCCAGTTTGGCTCGGCTTGGTGGTTTCTGGACCAAAAAGACGGCATGACAAAACAAATCAACACACTGTCAAATATGGGTTTATTGAGCCGTCTCGTTGGTATGTTGACAGATTCTAGAAGCTTCCTTTCATTTCCAAGGCATGAATATTTCAGAAGATTGTTGTGCGACATCTTCGGACAGGACATTGAAAAGGGAGAGATACCACATGATATCGAATGGGTAGGGAAAATCATAACAGATATCAGCTATAATAACGCAAAAGAATATTTTGAATTTTAATGAACATGCAGGGTAAAGTTTTAAGCTTTGGAGAATTGTTGTTGCGGATCTGTCCCGACATCGAACAAGATTGGATTGAACAACACCAGTTGCCTTTTTACGTCGGCGGGGCCGAGCTGAATGTAGCCACAGCCTTGGCGTTGTGGAATGTACCATCATCCTACTTATCTGCAATTCCTCAAAATGCCATCTGTGAAGGTATTGATAGCTACCTGAAACGCAGAAATATAGACACATCAGCGATGCAATGGACTGGCGAACGATTAGGTATTTACTATCTCCCAAAAGGAAAAGATCTAAAAAATGCGGGGGTCATTTATGATCGCGCAAACTCATCGTTTGCAAACCTCAAAGTGGGCAGTATTGATTGGGAAGAGATTTTTGCCGATGTCAAATGGTTTCATTTTTCAGCCATCTGTCCTGCAATTAGTCAAGATATTGCTGACCTATGCCTGGAAGCTGTTAAAAAAGCACAAGAGAAGGCAATCTTTGTATCATTGGACCTTAATTACCGCGCTAAACTGTGGAAATATGGAAAGACACCAAAAGAGATTATGCCCGAAATTGCCAAGTATTGTAATTTAATCATGGGGAATATCTGGGCTGCACACCAAATGCTCGGCACACAGCTAGATGATAAGTTCCTAACTTCTTCTTCCGGGTATCAGGAAGAAGATTTACTGGCACAGGCAGATCGTACAAGTAAAGAGATCATTTCCGTGAATCCGATTTGTCAATATGTGGCCAACACCTTTCGTTTTGACTATCAAAGCAAAGGGATCAAGTATTATACCACACTATTTGACAAAGACAGCCTGATTAAATCAACGGAATATACAGCCGAAGAAATTTTGGATAAGGTAGGTAGTGGAGATTGCTTTATGGCAGGGCTGATTTATGGCTTATACTCCAACCTTTCTCCGCAGGAGACCTTAGCGTTTGCAACACTTGCCGCATTCGATAAACTATTCATCGCGAGCGATGCTACAACAAGTACAGTGGAAGACATAAAAAATAGAATGATAGCATGAATTTGAAAGAGATTGTATTAGAGAAAATTATAGCGCAAGGGACACTTCCTTTGTTTTTCCACCACGATAAAGCCGAAAGTATCGAGATTCTGCGAACCCTATATCAGGCAGGTATACGTGTTTTTGAATTTACAAATCGAGGCCCCGAAGCATTGGATGTTTTTGAAAGTTTAGTTGCTGCAAGAAACCTCGACATGCCTGACCTTTATTTAGGTATTGGCACCATCAAGTCAGTTGACGAAGCCCAACAATTTCTACAGATTGGAGCAGATTTTATTGTTTCTCCTATTGTAAATCCGCTAGTCGGTTCCCTTGTACATGAACAGCATAAGCTATGGATTCCGGGCTGTATGACCCCCACAGAAATCTATACCGCACAACAGCAAGAGGCCGCACTTATCAAATTGTTTCCTGCAAATATACTAGGCCCTGCCTTTATGTCGTCGATACGCGAGCTCTTTAAAGGGCAGAAATTTATGCCGACGGGGGGCGTAGAAATCGAAATGGAGAATTTAAAGGCATGGTTCAAATCGGGGGTTTGCGCAGTAGGCATGGGCAGCAAGTTAATTGATCCCAAAGACACAAGCAATTTATTTGAAAACACTAAAAAAGCACTTGAATTTGTCTCAAAAGCACGGTAAAGGTCTTTATATCGTGAGTTCAGAAAGATCATACTGAAGAACACTTAATTGACAACAGGCAACAGACACGTATACTAAAAAATAAACTATTAAACCCATTATGATTAACACGGAGAAAAAGGGTAATTACCGTTGGGTGATATGCTCGCTACTATTTTTTGCTACCACAATCAATTACCTGGATCGACAGGTGCTGTCCTTAACCTGGAAAGACTTTATTAGTCCTGAATTTCATTGGACAAATACAGACTATGGCAACATCACCGCATTATTTTCGATCTTTTATGCCATCAGTATGCTTTTTGCAGGTCGCTTTGTGGATTGGATGGATACAAAAAAAGGCTTTTTGTGGGCGATCGGAATCTGGTCTATTGGCGCGATATTACATGCATTCTGTGGTATAGCCACTTCAGGTATCGTCGCCGGTGAATGGTTCGTCGGTTTCGAAGGCGCAAAAGAGGCAATTTCTCATGTTAACAATGTGGGTTTAGTAATGAGTGTGAGTGTCAATCTATTTATTTTTGCCCGCTTTGTTCTCGCTGTCGGCGAGGCTGGTAACTTTCCAGCCGCGATTAAAGCTACAGCAGAGTATTTTCCCAAAAAAGACCGGGCGCTGTCTACGAGTATTTTCAATTCAGGGGCAACCATAGGAGCATTGGCAGCACCCTTAACCATCCCTGTCATCGCAGCACATTGGGGTTGGGAAATGTCTTTCATCATTATAGGCGCCCTTGGATTTGTCTGGATGGGTTTTTGGATTTTTCTTTATAAGAAGCCACATGAAAACCCGAAAGTAAATGCCGCTGAATTGGCTTACATTCATCAAGATGATCATGAAACAGAACAAACCGGAGTAACCAAACAACCGCGAACTACCATATCGGAATGTTTAAAATACAAGCAAACGTGGGCTTTCGTCTTTGGTAAATTCATGACTGATGGTGTTTGGTGGTTCTTCTTATTTTGGATGCCGGCCTATCTCTCTGCTGTATACGATATCAAATCATCAGATACCGAAGGGCAATTGGCTATCTTCGTTTTATATGCCATTACCATGTTGTCTATTTATGGCGGGTGGCTACCAACCTATTTTGTTGACAAAAAAGGAATGAATGCTTATGAGGGCCGCATGAAAGCCATGTTGTTATTTGCTTTTGTACCCTTGGTTGTACTTTTCGCCCAACCCCTAGGTCATATTTCCTATTGGATACCTGTCATTTTGATCGGTTTTGCCGGAGCTGCACACCAATCTTGGTCTGCGAATATTTTTTCGACTATTGGTGATTCTTTTCCCAAACGTGCCATTGCGACTGTTACAGGAATCGGAGGGCTTGCAGGGGGGGTAGGAGCCTTTATCATCAACAAAACGTCCGGGTGGTTATTTGATTATGCAAAAGAAACTCAGCTGGTCTTTATGGGCTTTAAAGGAGAAGAGGCAGGATACTTCATTATCTTTTCTTTCTGTGCCATAGCATATTTAATTGCATGGGTTGTAATGAAAACACTCGTACCTAAACTTATTTTAATAAAAAATTAACATATATTGCAAAATTTACAGTATATTAGCAATATCTTTATAAATATCAATCTAAACCATTTTTAAAAACAATGAGCTTAAACTTAGAAAGTATTTTCTATGAGGAGAAAGACATTCCCGCAGAATTTACACTAGACGAACAGGTCGATCAAAGAGAGTTCCTTTCCAATGGAGAAATGATTTCTTGGACGGGTCAAGTAAACGAGGTATTTTCACCAATCTGTGTGAAGACTAAGGATGGCTTGAAACGTAAGCGCATCGGTAGTTTTCCTGTTTGTACTGAAAAAGAGTCCATGGAAGCCTTAGACGCTGCTGTAAAAGCATACGACAATGGCCGTGGAGAATGGCCGACAATGAGCGTTGCCGATCGTATTACTTGTGTCGAAAATTTCACACAAAAGATGATTGCCAAAAAGGACATTGTTGTCAAGCTTATTATGTGGGAAATTGGCAAATCCTACGCAGACTCTGTAAAAGAGTTTGATCGTACTGTAGAATACATCTATGCAACGATCGATGCATTGAAAGATATAGACCGCGATTCTTCACGTTTTCAGATCGAGCAAGGTATCGTCGCCCAGATCAGAAGATCTCCATTAGGCGTCGTTCTTTGTATGGGTCCATTCAACTATCCATTGAATGAGACATTCACGACATTGATTCCGGCATTGATCATGGGAAATACCATGTTATTCAAACCACCTAAACATGGTACTTTATTGCATTATCCTTTATTAGAAGCTTTTAGGACCAGCTTCCCTAAAGGTGTTGTCAATACAATCTATGGCCGTGGCAACAAGATTGTTCCTAGCTTAATGCAATCAGGAAAGATCAATGTTTTGACGTTAATCGGTTCAAGCCGTGTTGCTGATGAACTTAAAAAATTGCATCCAAAAGTGAATCGCCTTCGCGCTATTCTTGGCTTGGACGCAAAAAACGCAGCAATTATTACAAAAGACGCAGATTTGAACCTCGCGGTTTCTGAAACCGTATTAGGATCACTCTCTTTCAATGGCCAACGTTGTACAGCATTAAAAATTATCTATGTACATCGCAGCTTAGCGCAAGAGTTCCTAAAACGTCTCTCTGCTGAAGTCGCAAAATTGAAATATGGAATGCCTTGGGAAAAGGGGGTATCATTGACTCCGCTTCCAGAAGTCAATAAACCAGCTTATTTAACTGAATGCATTGAAGATGCAAAAGCATATGGTGCAAAAGTCGTCAATGAGAATGGTGGTCAAGTTGCAGAATCGTTCTTCTATCCGGCAATTGTTTACCCTGTCAATTCACAGATGAAACTTTATAGAGAGGAACAATTTGGGCCAGTTATCCCAGTCGTTCCTTTTGACGACCTTGAAGAACCTATCGAGTACTTAATCGGATCTTCGCACGGACAACAAGTAAGTATTTTTAGTAATAATGCAGCGGTTGTTTCATCACTTATTGATCCACTGGTCAATCAAGTGAGCCGCGTAAACATCAATTGTCAATGCCAACGCGGCCCAGATACTTTCCCTTTCACAGGTAGAAAGGACAGTGCTGAAGGAACCTTGTCAGTAGTTGATGCTTTACGGTCATTCTCTATACGTTCTCTAGTGGCTACAAAATTCACAGAGGAAAACAAGAAATTGTTAAATGAAATCGTGAGTGAAAATGAATCAAATTTCTTAAGTACGAAATATATTTTCTAGTATACGGCTGATATCAAAAAGCGACATCGAAATAATCGATGTCGCTTTTTTTCTGAAAGTGTCTGATTGTATTGGCTAGAAAGAACCTTCAGTTCGCTTTCATTGCGGTTGGTATCGGCGAAATCATGAAGGCTTTCTATGAAAATCCCTTCCCCAGTCAATCAAATTGATTTGAGTTTACAATTCTTTCTGATTTTATACCGTCTTAAAGTTACTTCAGCACCAGATTATTCTGAATAGTTAACTGCAACTCGCGAATGCCCTCGGCAACAAGCTTTGCCACTTCACTTGCCCCGAAAGTATTCAGATGTGTATCATCTTTCTTTCCCTGCGGATAGTTCCGATCTCCGCTTTCTACATGCAAAAACAATTTTTTACTTCCTTCGTCGCCATAAGACTGTACAAGTTTTGTCGTCTTATCCTCCATATCAATATAAGCTGTTTGCGTATCTGCAGCCACCTTACGGATAATAGCCGGATATTCGCCATGTGTTTTAATGAGCAGGCCATTTTCAAATTTACGTCGTGCGATAGGTGTCAAAAGAATCGGAATTCCTCCCTTTTCTCGCGTTTGCTTGATATAAAAGATCAAATTCTGCTCAAACTCTTCCAAAGAAGTGCCTACATTGGGCTTATCGACTTTTTCGTCATTATGTCCAAACTGGATGAAAACATAATCTCCGCGACGGAGGTTTTCAAAAATAGGTTCCCAATGATTAACAATGCTCCCGTCTTTGCCTATATCTTGTTTAAAGGATTTAGAACTGCGGCCATTTAATGCGCGATTATCGACCTTCACCTGCTGGTCAAACAGCTTTGCAAAAGCCATTCCCCAACCAGTTTCTGGAAAGGTGCGTTTGTCCTTATTTGCAGCTGTTGAATCGCCAATTATATAAATTGTGAGGGTTTGTTCTTGCTGTAAAGCAAGAAGGAAAATTACCATCACAAAGCCTGAAACAAGTATACTAATTTTTTTCATTGAACTTATAAGAAAGACACACGCCTTCTTAATTAAGCAGAAGGCGTGCGGTAATAACATAAAACATACTATTGACCCCATCTTGGATCACCAATACCATTATCCTTTAATGTTTGGTTTGTTAGTGTAAAGTCTCCTTTGGGGGCATCCTTGAATCCAGGATCCAATAGTGTATAGCCATTAGCACTAACATCATTTTTTACTCCAGAGGCAGAACTGTTATAGAAGTTTACCGCATCAAAGTAATTATTACTTTTGAGTTCGACCAGATTAGTTGCAGACTGATTAGCGGTCATTGCCAGTGACTTCACAATTAAATTTTTAGCGAATGTAATTTCATTCTTCGCTAAACGCACATAGAAGAAACGTTTAGTAGCATCTTGTATGACATTGTAAAAGGTATTATTATTCACTTTGATGATGCTTGTAATAGCCGGATAAGCTGTGGATCCACCTGCGTCCATCCGGATAAATTCCCGGTTCAAGACAGCATTGGAAACTGTATTATTTGTAAATTCAAAAATCCTCGCAATAGCTTTTCTAAAATCAATAAACTCATTTCCATTACCGACGATATTGTCAAAAATATTATTACTCATGCTTACGCTCTCTACCGAAGCATCGAAACTGCCATAAATAATCCCTTTCGGGTAGTTCATCAGCTTACTATCTTCTAGGCGAATACTTCCGAAAGCACCTGCCTGCAATGTAATGACACAGTTTCCCCCCGACTTATTTTCTCCATCAAGTATAAGATCTTTTAATGATAGTGATGCGCCCTTATCCAAATTAAAATAAGCAGATTTTACCAACGGGCGATCGGCGGGTTTCGCACCTTTGATAGCTATCGCTTTATCGATCAGTACATCAGCAGTGAGCGAATAGGTTCCTGGCATTAATGCGAGTACATCCCCTGCTTTGGCAGTTCCGATTACAGCAACGAGATCATCTGTGGGCTGCACAACAACTGCATCCCCCAAGTCAATCAATGTCGTGAATGTCGCTGATCCGCGGATCTTGTTTCCTTTCAATAGTGTCGCGGTGTAGGTTGTTTCTCCTACCAGACCTGTGACTGTTGCTTCCCCTGCAGCAATCTCTTGCGGTGTCACGGGATGGATAATATTCCCTGGGTTAATCGCGATGGCTGTCGCCTCCTCACCTGCGGTCCAATTTAGCAGAACAGAAGTTGCCTGGATTCCCTCCGGGCTAACAGGTTTCATAATCTGTTCTTCGTTGGTCTTAAAGGTAATGGTACTCCATTTGGAATCAGCCACCTCAGTTCCTACAGCCTTGATACGGGCAGAATAGTTTGTTGCTCCATCCAATCCAATAATCGTATAGGGAATCTGATCATTTGTGATCTCTTCAATTATCCTGACAGGACTCCCTTCAAAATTGAGTTCGCCATTAGCAAACAGTTCTATTGTATAACCTTTCGCTTCGGCATTTTTCTTCCAGGTCAATTGAACTCCTGTTTGATTAACGATTCGTGCGCTCACTCCTGTAGGAGAAAAATAACGGTCTGTCGTCAGTTCTGTTAGTTCTTTTACACGATCATCAGAACAGCTTATATTTGCGAATATAAGCCCAAGACCGAGATATAGCAATATATTGATTCTTTTCATTCTTATGCTTATTTTCTATTGAAAACTAAAACCATTATTATTCAACTTACCGTTGCTATTATCCAAAAAATACTGCCAAATAGGCCAAAATTGCTGTGTATTGGGATCGCGGAGGTATAAAGCATCCCAGAAGGTTGCCTGATCACTACTTGCTGCCATCGTCCATTTTTTTGAGGAAGTATATCCTGCCGCAGCGCCCACTGCATCTGTGTCGCCAAAATTTAAGCCATATATTTCCACTTTTTCACCATCAGCTGCTGTCTTGTAGTAGATATTGGCAGGCAATGCCGCATATTTACCCTGTCTATTCTCCAGCTGCTGTAACTTTTGTTTAGCTTCAGCCAACTTGACCCCTAGAAGATTCCAGCGGATCAAATCACCCTTACGCAACATTTCTCCCGTAAACTCCAATGCACGTTCGTTGACGAGGGCATGAAAGAAAACATCCTTACTTGTGGTGATTTGCTGCATATAAGCCGTTACTTTCTCCGGATTGTTTGGATAAGCCCGTTCACGGATCATTTTAAAATAAGGTGCCGCAGCATTTGGGCCATCCAATTCATTTATTGCCTCTGCTGCCATTAAAAGAACATCAGCATAGCGCATATACATCCAATTCAAACCATCATCATTGGTCGAAGTAACCACCCTCGACATCCACTCATAGCGATATTTCCCAAAATACCACTTACCGAGATTTGTTGGTACCTGTACACCACCCGTCCATTCATACGGGACACAGCTTACGTCACGGCGCACGTCTTCTTTCTCGTATTCGTAAAACATAATGGGATTCGGGCCATTTGTCCCGCCCTTATTTTGGCCAGTATACTTATCTGTTGTGGTATGTTTGACACCGAGGTCAAATATGACACGGCCACGGCCTTCACTAAAAGGGATCTCCCATAGTGATTCTAATCCAGCCTGTCCTTTCTCTTGGCATAGTGTCTTAAAAACTTCTTCAAAACCGAGAAGCTTTGCGGCGCCACTATTGATGATATCCAAACATTCTTTTTTTGCCAGCTCATACATCTTTTTCGACTCCAATTCAGGATCATTACTTTTACGAACCCCATCTGCCCGTTGAGAATAACCTCCGGCAGACAAAGCCAAACGAGCACGCAAGCCCTTAGCAAACGCTTTATTGATATGTTCAACATTGGATGTCTTTGCACTTTGGTTCGGCCAAGGCAGATAGTTTTGAGCTTCCTCCAGATCGGCCAGCAACTGCTTGTAAATTACATCACGATCGCTACGCTCGATATAGATTGACGCTGTACTCAATGGTTCGAAGCGAGCTGGTACATCGCCCCATGCTTTAACCAGATCATTATATACCACAGCCCTCAAAGTCAGGATTTCGCCTAGAATATAAGCCATCTCCGGGCGCTGCTCAATATTCCCATAACTACGCAGGCCCCTAATCGCTAAGTTAGCCCGCTCAATACCTTCATAAAATTTAGCCCAGGCATTGTTATCGGTATTCATTTGGGTATTATTCACGTTAGTATTATAATTTGACAATCGTGATTTTTCATCGCCAGGATTCTTCAGACTATTATTGACCTCTGCATCTGTGTTGATACCATAGAAGACCAAATATCTACCCCGATAGGAGTTTGTTTCACCAAAAGATTGAATAATTCCTGCAACAGCCCCTTCCGCGAGATCTTGGTTAGAAAATATAACCGACTCATCCAATGCAGATTTCGACGGTGCTTCCAATATTTTATTACAAGATGATACGGTTCCTGCAAATAATAAAGCCAAGGTTATATGCAATAGTGTTTTTTTCATAAGACTAGAAGTTTAAATTAAGACCTGCTACGAAAGTTTTGCTTTTCGGATAAGCCGAATAATCCACCCCCGGCGTGAGGTTGGTCTTTCTCCGTGTAGATACCTCAGGATCAAAGCCACTATAATTGGTCCAAACCGCGAGATTATATCCGGAAATATATACTCTAAAGTTCCGGATTTTCAACCTATCAGTAAACGCTTTAGGCAGCGTATAACCTATTGTAACAGTTCCCAAGCGCAAAAAGGAGCCATCCTCCACAGCCCAATCGCTGAATACAAATTTACTTGTAAGCGGAGACCAGAGACTCGTATTTTTATTCATATCGGCCAATTGGTTAGGGTCATTACTGATCGTTCCATCGGGCAGTAAGTTCGTCCAACGTTGCCCTTCTTCCATTACCGTGAGCATATTGCGGTTATTATACTTACTCGTAGATGTATATTCAATCTTATTGGCATTGTAGATATCGTTTCCATAGCTCCAGTTAAATAATGCTGTCATATCAAAGTTATAGATACGTGTATTGATTGAAAATCCACCGGTATGTAGTGGATTTGCATCTCCAATAATCGTCTGATCACTTGCATCGATTTTATGATCATCACCAACTAGATCTTTTAATTTCATTGTTCCCGGTCTTATGGTGCCAACGACAGTAGAGGCATCAGCTACGCCATCTTTTAAAATCCATTTTTTTGATGCTGCATCATAGCCTGTAAAATCAGAAACTTCATATCGCCCGTCACTCACGTAACCATACATTTTTCCAACCCGCCCACCAGTCTCTACAACGTAATCCGTTCCAATTTCCGTTGAAGCCCAACCCGAAGCCATTGGAATCGAGGTCAAGGTTCCCAAAGAATTAACTTTCGTTTGATTGAAACTAATATTGCCACTAAAATTGAGATCAAAGTTCTTCTTATTTATTGCGGACCAGTTTAGAGTAAGCTCTATCCCTTTATTTTGGGTTTCACCTAAATTTCGATATTGATCATCATAACCTGATCCGGCAATTGGGAAAAGAATCAAGAGATCTTTTGTTTTATTTTTATACACATCGACCGTTCCCGATAGCTTTTTCTTGAATAAAGTAAAGTCCAAACCTATATTCTTTGAAATGGTCGTTTCCCATTTCAAATCCGGATTAGACATCGTTTTTGACGTAGCCCAATAATTATTATACCCATTGACCCATTCTGTGTTCTTAACTGAAAATATTGGATATATCTGCTCTAATGGAATATTATTATTTCCCGAGGTACCCAAGCTTGCTCTAAGTTTTAAGTCATCAAGCCAAGATTGCGTCTTGTCCATAAATCGCTCTGATGAGATCCGCCAAGCAGCTGCCATGGATGGGAAATACCCCCAATAATTGTCTGCCGAGAACTTGGAGGAACCATCTGCCCGGAAAGTTGCATTAAATAAATACTTCGAGTCAAAGTCATAATTTACCCGGCCAAAAAATGAAAGTAATTTTTCGTCAGCAAACATGTAATTGTTTATCGTACTCGATGCACCTTGCGGCGTTAATTTTCGGGTATCATCCAGTTTAAAGCTGTTCGGAAAACCGTGTGTCGTATTGGTATTTAATGTTTTTTGTGTAAACAAATATTCCTGGCCAACCAGCACACTTAAACTATGTCCTTTAGGAAGGAAATCTTGAAAGTTATAGTTTAATGTATTTGTGGAGCGTATCCCCTGAGTCGACGTATTCAATGAGATAAGAGCAGGCTTATTTTGATCTAAAGCAGCGGGAATATTACGCACATAATACGTCGTTGGACCATAAAACCGATCATTATAGTTGTGATAATCATCAAAGCCAAATTCTGTCCTGAACCGTAGGTTTTTAACAATATCCCAGCTAAATGCAGCATTTAGGTTATACGTTCTCCTTCGCTGTAACTGATCATTATCGACCAAAGACTCTAACGGATTATACAGATTGAATTCATCATCGGTTTCATCACTATTTGTTAGGCCCCCAACAGGAAAGGGAGGATAAATCATGGCGAATTTTAAACGGGAATCTGATGAAGAGGCTTCATTCTGTTCATTCATGCCTCCACCTAAAATGCGAACATCCGAAAATCGCGCACCCAAATCTATGGAAGTATTCTTTGATGGTTTATGGTTTAGTTTAAAATTGACATTTTGTCTCCGAAAACCAGACATTTCCATAATCGCTTTATCTCTCACAAAGGAATGAGAAATTGAATATTTCGTCTTATCACTCCCCCCTGACAAATTAAAATTTTGGTTAAAAGTATTACCGGTCCTTCCAAATATAAGCTCTTGCCAATCATTTGAAGGCACGTCTTTATAGAGGTCAATATCTTGAAAATTACCAAAGTATTTGACATAAGTATCCAGTTTATTTTGCAACAATGCCTGTTCGTACTGCCAGGTTACATAATCGTAGGGAGACAATACATCGAGCTTTTTTGCCAAATTTCGAATTCCGCCAAAAGCGCTATAACTAATTGATGTTTTTCCTGACTTTGCACTTTTGGTGGTTACGATAACAACCCCATTTGCTCCCCGAGAGCCATATATGGCTGCCGAAGATGCATCTTTTAACACATCAATGGACTCAATATCTGCTGGCGCGATATCTGATATCGAAGACATCGGAAAACCATCCACGATATATAAAGGCGCATTATCTCCTGTAACGGAGCCTCCGCCACGGACGCGGACCTTCATTTCTGCATCTGGGGATCCTTCTGTAGAAGAAATCTGAATCCCAGCCATTCTTCCCGCAATCGCCTCAAGAGCTGAAGATACTGGAGCTTTAGAAATGGTTTCTGCACCTACCGAAGTTACAGCTCCTGTCAGATCTTTCTTTTTGACCGTCCCGTAACCGATGTTTACAGTTACCTCTTCCAATGCATTAGACTGTTCTTCCAAAATAATGTTAAGTGTCTTCTGATTCTCAAGAACTGTTACTTTTTTTGTCTGAAATCCAACATAGGTAAATTGAAGTTCTTGATTGTTACCGGCTATTTCGATACTAAACTTTCCACTTTTGTCCGTCACAGCAACAATTCTTGTTCCTGGCACCGTTACACTCACACCAACCAATCCTTTTTGATCCGTACCAACGACCGTTCCTTGGACTTTTCGGGCTTGAGCGTGTGCATTTAATGTGAATAACGAAGCGCAAATAGCAGTAGATATTACTAAGGCCTTACTCATATTTTTAGGTTTTTAAATTACAATGATTAAATCACTCTTGCAGGAACTGCATCGAAATTTAACTGGTTATCATACAATCAAGTTTACAAGTTATATTTCACTTGTTCATGCAAGTATCATTAAAAAGTTATGCAAACGTTGCCGGCAACGTTTGCATATGCCCGTGAATTAGGTTTTGTAATTTTTTTTGATTAATATTATAGTCTATTTTGCCAATTATGAAATTCGAAAACTATACAATCAAAGATATTGCTAAAGCGCTCAATTTATCTACTTCTACGATCTCAAGAGCTTTGAGAGATAGTTATGAAATAAGTCCCGAAACAAAAAAGGTTGTATTAGAATACGCGAAAAAAATAAACTATCGTGCCAATCCTATTGCTAGGAGTTTAAAAGAGCGGCGAAGTCACTCAATCGGTATTATCGTTAGCGAAATAGCTAATAATTTCTTCTCCCAAGTCATAAGCGGTGTAGAATCAATTGCCTATGATAAGAACTTTCAGATCATTATTTCACAAACACATGAATCTTCCGAACGGGAACGACTGAATGTCGAATACCTAACTTCTAGGTCTATAGATGGACTACTGATTGCATTGTCTTCAGAAACTGAAGACATCTCCTATCTACATCAATTGAAAGAAAGAGGATTTCCAATAGTCTTTTTTGATCGGATCCCACAGCAGTTCGACACCTACAAAGTTGTCGTAAACAATCAACAAGGAGCCTATGACGCAACTCAGCACCTCATAACACTCGGAAAGAAGAAAATCGCGCACCTAACAAACTCTAAATCACTGTCCATCACGAAAGATCGATTAGTTGGCTATAAAAAGGCCCTTATGGCAAATCACATCGATTTTGACCCCAATTTGGTAAAATATTGTCAACATGGTGGACTACATGTAGAGGAAATTGAGACGGCTGTCGAGGAACTTCTCCGCATTGGTTTCGATGCTATCTTCATTTCCGGCGATAAATTAACCACAGGATATCTTCATGTCATAAAAAAAAGGCCTTTCGGGCCTGCACAAGGTATCGCCATTGCAGGATTCACAAATTCAAACGTTGTGGACCTATTTTCCGCCAAATTGACCGCAATTCGCCAACCTGCATTCGAAATGGGAAAAATTGCCACAGAATTGCTTATTAAGTTAATAGAAGCAAAATATCCCATTACGGAATTTGAAACCCTTGTATTGCCTACGGAATTGGTCAAAAATGACTAATTATAACTTGGTGCATTTCTTAAATAACAACAGCTACACAGAAAAAGATGCTTTCTGATTCATAAGCTATATGAAATACTCCGAATAACTTAAATATATGAAACAGACAATGCCAAAAAACCGTAAGAATATGACATTCCTACGGTTATATATTAGAAAAACAATCGAGTCCTATTGCGCTCTTTCCTTCTCCTCGTTACTTGTATCTTTCTTACGATAGTTATTTTTTAAATTTCCGAATTTATACGAATAGGTCAATCGAACCACACGACGATCTTGGTATTGCCTGATACTGGAGTCAAAATCGCCGAAATTAGTTTTCAGATTCTGATTCCCTGTATTAAACAAGTCGCTCACCGCCAGTTTCAAAGAACTACGTTGATCTTTAAATGTCTTTGTCGCTCCAATTTCCATATCCCATCGGGCCTTCATATCGTATACATTATATTTGAAAGGAGAGAAATATCGCAAATTGACATTAGCCGACAGACTTTTCGCTAATTTTAAATTGTGCATCGATGTAGCCTGCAAAAGAAATGACTTCCTTTTCAGCGGATGACCGCTCACCATGCCATCAAAGTTAAAATGGATGCCTGTAATATTGTTATTCATGCTCCAGATCTTGGATACCGTTATCGGTATGTTCAGATTCAGGTAAGCAGTCAAATTCTTTCCTAAATTTTCACGTATAACCCAAGTTTGTTTCAACACTGAATCTTGCCCCATACTCTCTACAATAGCATCCCGCACATCGTTAATACCCAATGTCACATTGTAACGTTGCATCAACGTATAGTTTAGTGTGAATTCATTGGAAAATTGCGGATTCAGATAGGGGTTACCACGTTCGAAGGTTAATTTATCAATGAAATAATCAAAAGGATTCAACTGTCTGTAATTGGGACGGGTTATTTTCCTTGCATAACCTAAGGAAAGAATATGATTCTCATCGAGGGTATATGTCAGATTTGCATTCGGAAAAAGTTTAAAGTAGTTCCGCTTCACCTGCTTATTTAAGGTCAATGAGTTTCCATCAGAAAATGTATATTCTCCTCTCGCACCGACCTTCAGCCCCCATTTTCCTATCGTATTATTATAGTCTATATATCCAGCGGCGATCTGCTCCTTATACACAAAATGATTCGTCCGCTTTTCATTATTGATCCAGGAATTGTTCAAAAAATCTTCAAAGGTTAAGTCATTATCCGACGTAACATTAGAATATTTAGCTCCCATCTCAAGCTTGGAGACCTTAGATAGCGGTTGTTCATAATCCAGTTTGGCGACATAGATATCGATTCCGATGGGCATTCTACTCCGTTGGATCTCCTCGGGAGTAATCGCATCCATCTGACCATCAAAATATTGGTTATTATACCCCACGCCTTTACTGCTTTTGAATTTACTCCAATCCAGATCAAGGGTAAGTTTTCTGCCGTTAGAATCAATTCTAAACTCATTGTTTAAATTAGCAGAGTACCGATCAAATAACTCTTTGAATTGCGATGTCGAAATCAAAAGCGAATCCAATGTTGTAAAAGACTTTCCTACATTGGTCTTACTATCGTTATCATTGTATTCGATATTATTCGAACCATTAAACTGCACGGTTAACGTATTTCTGGCTGATGTCCTTTGCTCAACACCGAAGCGATAGGAATGATTCTGTTCTTTTTCATCCAATATCGACCTTTGTTTAAAATAGGTCTTTTCCCCTTTATTCTGAATAACACGATCAAGCAGGAGCTTCCGGTGACTTTTCTCATTCGAATAGGCATACGATCCAAATACTGTCGTATTATTCTTTTTATAATTTAAGGATAAGGAGCTATTCCCTCTGAATTTTTCTCCCCGCCCTGCCGTCATGTTAAAGGTTCCATTAAATCCTTCCATCCGATTTTTCTTGAGCACAATATTTATAGTCCCCACAGCCCCCTCAGCGTCATCTTTTGCTGCCCGGGTAGTGATAACTTCGACGGACTTAATCTGGTTGCCATCCGTACTCTTCAAAAAATTCACCAACTGCTCACCCGACATATAGGTCTGCCGACCATCGATGGTCACTGATACACCAGATTGACCCATCAACTGTAGGTTATTATTGTTATCTAAACTCACTCCAGGAGCCCGCTGTACAATATCTAAGGCATTATTCCCTGCGGCCAAGGGAGAGTTTTCGACATTTAAAACCAGTTTACCAGGCTTGCTTTCAACCATCGGCCGCTTACCCTCTACGGCGACCTCCTGCAATTTTCGTGTGTCCGTGTTCAGCAGGATCGTTGGGACCTTGTAATCTGATTTACTGATATCAAAAACGTTGCTCTTATTGGCCGTATACCCAACCATTTTGACGTCGACATAATAACTTCCAGCTTGTATATCCGAAAATTGGTATTCTCCATTTTCATCTGTAACAACTGCTTTCAAAATAACGGTTGTTTTTGCCTTCATCAGATAAGCAGTTGCAGAAGCCAAAGGCACATTATTTTCCACCAGTACTTTGCCTGTAACTTTCACTTGCGCATAGGCAAAGGAAGCAATTAAAAAATTTAAGAGTAAGAGGTAAAAATATCTTTTCATTCGTTTATAAATAGGTATAATAGCATTTACTTTTGATGGTACGAAATAGGCTTATCACACGAGGTTCAGTAGTGATTTTCGAGGTTACAGCTTCAATAATTTGTCTTCCGCCTAAAGGCGGAAGACTTGGTTTATGTTATTTCTTTTTTGTCTCTATGGTAACACCATCTTTTTTGACATTGATAATGGTATCTCTACGGATAACAACAGACGTATCATTTGCGATTACTTCATTGCCTTCAGCATCTGTTTCGTCACTGTCATCTGACTTCTTGGGTGGCAATGCACATTTCAACCCGAGTGACGTGACTACAAACTCGACGTCTTTTACATCCCTTAGGTCTTCACTATAACGGTCACGACATTCGTAAAATGAAATATCCCTTAATTTATCTTCCAAATTATCATTAATGATCAGCTTGGTGCCTACTGGGAGAAACAAGGTAATATTGACTTCTTGATCCCGATAGAGCTCACCTTCATTCAACTGGAACGCATTGTCAAATGTTAATGATGTACTATCTTGTCTCAACGCATAGTTAATTTTACCTGCTCTGTCTGTTGCGACTTTATAGGAATTTCCTTTAGCCGAATACTCATAACGTACATAAGGTTCCTGTAGAGAATCGATACGTTCGACACGGATACGAATATTACGTCTCAGATAAGTAGAGAGGTTTTCGTTTTTTATACCCAAACCGCTTTTTACACCATTTTTTAAGCGGATGACGCGAATATCATTTTCATTTAAGTAATAAACAGCTTGTTTTTGCAGTGGCTTCTCTTCAACAATCGTACTGGACTCTTTGAATTCCTTTGCTACCGATGTAGCGTAGTAGATAATTGCGCCTATCGACGCCAACCAGACTAAAAATAAAGTGGTTGTCAAATAATTGTTCATTGGTTTTTTCTCGAAAAGAACGCGGAGAAGCAAATAGAACAATCCAGCAAAAGGGATAAAAATGGCCAAGAAACCCGCTATCAAAGCAAAAGGTACATCGCTTGGATTCATGAGATAAAAAGGACCAGAATCGTCCATGACGTCAGGGATAACGTTCACAATAGCCAGTGCAAAGAAGATAAGTCCAATGATCAACCCGATGAGCGTTAACCCAACAATAATAACAAAGAATACCCCGATGACTTTCACAAAGACCTGCAATAATTTAGCAACACTATCGCCTGTACGGTCCATTCCCCTCGAAAACGAATCCCTCACCCCGCTCATTTCTTCATCGAAAGAACGTTTGAAGTTCTGAATATTCGGTGCCTCCCCACGCATTTCCATCTTATCTGCACGAGTTACAGCGAGCGGCATGACGATCCATAGGATGACATAGACTAATACGCCCGATCCACCGATCACAACAAATAAAGCAAAGAGTAAACGTACCCATTTAGCCTCAATGCCAAAAAAATGTCCCAGTCCACTACATACTCCACTGAAAACTTTGTCATCAGGGTCGCGCATCAGCTTCTTCCCTACTTTAAAGCCGTCTGCATTTGGCTGGCGCTGAAAAGATGCATAACCATCCTGATCCTCAGATTCAAAATCACTTACACTCCCCATTTGCTCTATCACAGCATTAACATCGTCCATATTCAGAACTTCTTTACTGCCCGCCTGAATCTTTTCGGTAAACATCTCAGAAATACGATTTTCGATGTCCTCTAAAATCTCCCGACTATCTTCCGATTGTCCAAAGTGCTTCTTTATATCAATCATGTAGGAGCGAAGCACCTCATAAGCATCCTCTTCAATATGGAAGACGATACTATTTATGTTGATAATTATTGTCTTATTCATCGTTATTATCTTTAACTGGTTTAGTTGAATCATTGTTTCTACCCACCAATGACGTGTTTACAGCAAACACGAGCTCATTCCAGGTAACATCTAGTCGCGAAAGGACTTCTAACCCTTCTTGGGTAATTTCATAATATTTTCTAGGCGGACCTGAAGTTGACTCCTTCCATATATAGCTTAACAGGCCGTTGTTTTTTAGACGTGTTAAAAGCGGATATAAGGTTCCTTCCACAACCAATAATTGAGCTTTCTTCAGTTCGCTGATAATATCGGAGGCATAAATTTCTCCTCGAGAAATTATGGATAGGATACAATATTCAAGTATCCCCTTCCTCATTTGGATTTGTGTATTTTCAGCTATCATAACAATACAAAGATATATGTATTTTATGGTACCATGCAATACATAGTACCATACGAAACAAAACAAATTTATTAAAACACTGATTTACAGGATAATAATTTTTAAATTCATAATATTTTTATTTCTATCAGGAAATTTTTGGATATTTAACGCCATGATTAAAATCTTATTAGACTATAAATGGTGTTTTATTTGGGCCATAATAGTTATTATTTTATGCACACTCCCGGGGAACAATTTTGACGCAGTTCCCGCCTATCCAGGTATGGACAAATTAGTCCATTGCGGGATGTTTTTTGTTTTCTGTACGTTGCTTTACAATGGTATTATCCAGCAATTCAGCGGTAAACCAACCCGCTGGCTTCCGATTTTTATCGTATCTATCCTCGGATTTTTATTCGCTGGACTGACAGAATTACTTCAGCTTTATGTTTTTACTTATCGGAGCGGTGATTGGTGGGATTTATTTGCCGACAGCATCGGAATAGGGATGGCCGGGTTTGCCTATCTACTAAACTATGTCAACCGAAGGTCGTAAATACCGGGTTGATTTAGTTTTGACGGTTTCGTCATTTTTGAGTGCGTTACCAAACCTATATTTGGGGTCTATATATTAGCTTAAATTATAGGAACTCGCATCAAATTATCGGAACGCGTTCTTCCGGGTTGCGAATTTTATTATTTTTAAATGAGCCCATACGCTATGGGTTAGATTGGGCCTAGGCCCTTGCTAAAGTCGCAATAGATACCCGACAGTCTGTAGCATCTAAGAGTGCTAATGCCGCGGAAACAATCGTAGCGCCTGTTGTTAACACATCGTCCACCAATAGAATGTGTACATTGGCCGGCACCCCAGTGGCCTGACAATCGAAAATATCACTTACATTTTCGTAACGGTCGAGTCGCCCCTTACCTGTTTGGCTAATTGTCGCTTTCTTTCTTACCAAAATATCTTCACGCAATGGGATTTCCATCGCTCTGGACAAACCTCTTCCAAAGTAAGTGGATTGATTATAGCCTCTTTTTCGGAGTTTACTCTTGTGTAATGGCACAGGAACAATACAATCGATATTCTGATAGGCCTTTGCTTCTATTAATTTTAAGCCGTATAGATAACCAAAATATTCCGCAAGAAAAGGTTGATTATTGTATTTAATCTGATAAATGAGGTGCTCTACACGGCTATCCTTTTGCATGAACAAAAAAGAACAGGCCTCTTCCACTGGAGCTTTCCCCCAAAGCTGTCTTGCGGTATCATTATCTGAATATTCGTGAAAATTAGTATAAGGCAAATGGAAATCGCATGCTACACAAATAAACTTTTCCTGATATTTTAGCACACAGCCGCAACAGCCACATTCTCTTGGAAAAAAGATGGATACAAAATCGCTAAAAAGCTTATTTAATTCGGATTTCATCTGGTAAATTCCCCTATTAAAGATAGGAACTATCCTTCAGATTATGCCTCGGCTTCCTCCTTTTTCTCGTCCTTGATTGCTAATTGTCCACAGGCGGCATCGATATCTTTACCACGGCTACGTCTCACATTCGTGATGATACCTTGACTTTTTAGATAATTTGCAAATACCTCGATTTTATCCGCTTCAGCATTTAAGAAATCGGCCAGTGCTATAGGATTATACTCAATCAGGTTGACCTTACAAGGAACGTGTTTACAGAACTTAGCAAGTTCTTTTGCATCCTCCAATTCGTCATTGAAATTGTTAAAGACAATATATTCAAATGTAATTGGACTTTTTGTCTTCGCATAAAAATATTTGAGGGCTTCTGCCAGAGCTTTTAGTGAGTTCTGCTCATTGATCGGCATAATTTCATTTCGCTTTTTATCATTTGCGGCGTGCAAAGAAAGTGCTAGATTAAAACGTACCTGGTCATCACCCAATTTTTTAATCATTTTTGCGATACCCGCAGTGGAAACAGTGATCCGCTTAGCAGCCATATTTAATCCGTCGGGGGCCGTAATGCGTTCAACCGACTTCATCATATTGGCATAGTTCAACAAAGGCTCACCCATCCCCATATAAACGATATTTGTCAGTGGCTGCCCGTAGTTCTCTTCGGCTTGCTTGCTGATCAGAACGACTTGATCATAAATCTCATCGGCATTGAGGTTCCTCTTACGGTCCATATAGCCTGTTGCACAGAACTTACAGGTCAAGCTACAGCCCACCTGTGAGCTGACACAGGCTGTCATTCGTTCCGGAGCGGGTATCAACACCCCTTCAATGATATTGTTATCATACAGCCAAAAACTACTTTTAATTGTTTTATCCGAGCTGATCTGAGATTCTTTAACTGTTACTGCATTGATCGTAAAATTCGCTTTCAGCTTCTCACGAAGGGACTTACTCAAATTACTCATCTGATCAAAATCTACACAAGATTTTACCCAAAGCCATTCATAAATCTGCTTCGCACGAAAGCCCTGCTCCCCCAACGCTGTAAGTTGATCTTTGATCTGATCCAAAGACAAACTCCTGATATCTATTATTTTACTTTTTTCAATCACGGTACAAAGATAAGAATAAATAAGTGACAAAAAATCCCGTTCTAAGAAATAGAACGGGACAACTGTTATGTATGTGTTTTAAAATAGGTAGGAGCGCGGTCCGATTAGCCATGAATGGCTTCTTTATTTCCGTACGACTGAATCAGCTTCCCTTCAAATTCCAACCACTCCTTCCAACGCTTTTCTACATCGACGTCTACGGTATATTTGCGTGCAAAATTCAAAAATGTTGTATAATGATTTGCCTCAGACACCATTAAATCATGGTAAAACTTCGCAAGATCTTTATCTTGAATATTTTGCGAGAGCACTCTAAAACGTTCGCAGCTTCGGGCTTCAATCATTGCCGCGAATAATAAACGGTCAATAAAAGCCATATTTCTACTACCATCTTTTTTAGAGAATTTCATCAATTGGCCAACATAATCATCTTTTCTTTCACGTCCCAAGGTATAGCCACGTTCTTTGATGATATCAATAACCATCTTAAAATGCTCCATTTCTTCGATAGCAATTGCTGTCAGTTCATGCACTAAATCTTCGTATTCTGAGTTGTTTGTGATTAATGATATTGCATTTGAAGCAGCCTTTTGCTCACACCAGGCATGATCAGTCAAAATTTCTTCTAAATTTCCTTCTGCGATGTTTGCCCATCGCGGATCTGTCAACAACTTTAATCCAAGCATCTTACTCTCTAAAATGATTTACGCCACAAAGGTAGCGAATATCTCAGCGTTAAAAAAATGATAATCGCTCTTTAGGCATCTTTATGAAGAGCCTTTCGAATTTCAGGCGCTATTTTTTCGCCAAAAATCTCTATAGAACGCAGCATCTCTTTATGCCCAGGAGCGCCCACATCCATGTGTGCAGAGAAACGTGTCAATCCGAATTTTTCCTGTATTTGCAAAATTTTATCTACGGCATAAGCAGCATCTCCAACAATGAGGTGCCCCCTTGAAGATCTTCCAAAGTCATATTGTGTACGTTGGTATGGTGGCCAACCCCGACTTGCTCCGATACGGTCCATCTGTGCCGAATAAATCGGATAGTAATAATCCGCTACCTGAGTGTTGTTGTCGCCAAAGAACGCATGCATGTGCACCCCAACCTGGAAATTAGCCATATCATGTCCATTATCCTCATATGCTTGACGATACATTTCAAATAAATGATCGAAGCTTTCATACATGCCGCCGATGATAGCAAACATAACCGGTAAACCAAGTTTTCCTGCACGGATAACAGAAGATGTTGTACCACCTACAGCAACCCAGATCGGCAGTGATCCATTTTTAGGCCGAGGAAATACTTCTTGATTGATTAATGGTGCTCTAAAATTTCCTCGCCAAGTAATTGGATTTTGCTTGTTCAATCGTAGCAAAAGCTCAAGTTTCTCTTCAAATAATTCGGAATAATCTTTCAGATCATAACCAAATAAAGGGAAGGATTCAATGAAGGATCCTCTTCCAGCCATCAGCTCGGCACGTCCATCGGATAAAAGATCGACTGCCGCGAAATCCTGAAATAATTTAACAGGATCCGCAGAACTCAATACCGAAACTGCACTGCCCAATTTAATATTTTTGGTAACTGCAGAAGCCGCAGCCAAGACAATTTCGGGTGCTGCAACCGCATAATCTGCCCGGTGATGTTCCCCGATTCCAAAGAAATCCAATCCTACTTGATCCATAAGCTTGATCTCCTCAATAATTTCTTTCATTCTATCTTGCGCTGCCTGGATTTGACCTGTAACAGGATCTATCCTCGAGTCACCAAACATTCCTATTCCTAATTCCATAATTGTCTATTTAAATTCTAAATCAAAATTAAGACCTTCTTCATTTAATTAAATTGATGTAGGACAAGAAATCCGAATAGCTTCAGAGCTTTCACCGATTTTGACAAGGTAAAAGGCCTATCGCTACTGTATAACCACCATAAAGGAAAGCTAGCAGACAATAACCCGCCCAATTAGAAGAGAGCGACCGTACTCTTCGCTACCTGGTCTGCATTCCCACTAAAATGATGGCCTCCGGAGAGGTATTTTTTTGTAAAATTCTTAAGTGTTATTTTTTGTACAGGAAAATCGGCTTCATCGTCACCGAGAATGATGCCCGTTTTGACTCCATCCATGCGATTTATTTCGGAGACAACATCAAGGCTTCGCTTTATATTACTTCGTCCTAGAATATCGGCTATATGGATCTCCAGATCTGTAGATACAGAGGGCTCTAAAAGAACAACGCTCTTTACGTTCTTCTTAACGACAGGGTCCAAACGATTAACAATAAAAGGGACCGCATCTGCTCCAAATGAATATCCAACGACGAAAAGACGCATATTCTGCCGTGAGGATAGCAAAGTCCTCAAGGTATTAGAAATATCTTCTGCTATCTCTTTCGGGCTTTTCTTCTTCCAGAAATAATTTTTTGAATCAAGAGCTGCAACAGTATATCCTGCTCCAGCAATTAGCTCACAGAGCTTATTTGAGAACGAATTGAATCCTCCATCTCCACTCAGATAGAGAACCAGGGGTAGTACAGCTTTATTATTCCAATATTTCATGTCAATCAAACGTTGTTGAGCAAAAGCATGAAATGCTATGCTACCAATTATAAATAAAGTGGCTAATTTTTTCATCTGTATGAGATTTACATGAAGCTATTCATTCGGTTTCATCACTTTGACCAGTGCTATAGGAAGTTGTAAGAGATCAAAATCGTTATCAAATATAAGGTATTTATTTTCCCAAAATGTCGCATACTTCTCTTTGAAATCACGCAGACTATGGTAATGTTTAAAGTTTCCCAATCGTGTTGAGGCAAACTTCATAATCTTTTCAGCGGGACTATCTGTCGCTCCCAAGCCCGTCATTGGCACCATGCCCAAATTTAGATAGACATACTTTTTGGCTTTAGCATATGCAATAAGCTCAACAATCAATGCATCCATACTCCCACCTGGTGCGTCAAGCGATTTTCGGATCATATCATAAGTGCACTCATCTTTAGCATAATCGGGAATAATATTCAGAAAGGCGACAATATTATTTTGCTCATTTTTCAATACAATAATATCTTGCATAATAAGCTCATTTTCATCAAACATTCCTTGCGAAAAAACCATTTCCTTTTTATCAAATTCTTTCAACCATTCATTGGAAATCAATCTTAGCTCGTCTATAATTGCTTTTTCCTGCGGAGCTTTCAACACCTCCGTTGTAAAACCCTTTTTTTGAATTGCATTAAGTCCATTACGTAATGACTTACGGTCTTTTCCTTCTAGCTTGAATGTTTCCAATTCTAATACAGCCTCCTGTCCAATGGTGATTTTTTGCTTACGAAGAGATGAAAAATGAACCAAGCTATTTTCATCAACACGGTAATAAATGGCCTTTAAACCATTCGCATAACAATATTGATCAAATTCTTGAACCAGCTCTTCCTTATCCCCCTGCTCACAGACAGGTTCATCCAATACGATAGCAAATTCATTCGCCAAGCGATAAGCGGTAAATCCCTCCGAGACTTCTGAGAAGAACAGACTCTTATCTTTTCCCAATTTAAAGAAGTCCATCGGAGACTGTCCAAATTCAATTAGTAATTGTTCTGCATGCTCCATTTTGGAGCTACTCGAATCTTCGTCATCAATCAGCCGAGGACGTGCAAGTGCGTAGATCAATAAGAACCAACAAAATAGTCCCAAAACTTGAGTGATGCGCAAAAATTCTTGACCAAAAGCTGTTTGTGGCATCAATTCATCATCTGCAAACAACAGAAAACTCCGTGCCGTATGATATATTGATTGTCCCCATGTAAAGTCTAGCCCGAAATGTTGCTTATCAATGAAGTAAAAACTCAACACATCAAACAGGCATATCGCTATCAGAGCGACAAAAAATGTGATAAACCCAATTCTTACCCAACGAATATTACTCTTGATGCGATATTGTTTATAGCTCATTGCCAATAAAATCAACGTCAACAAAGCAACCGATGCCTCTTCATAGTCCAGTGCCTTAAACACATGTCCAAACAGCGACAAAGCACTAAACACCACGGCGATCCAAAACGCAATACGGAAACCTTTAATCAGGTATGCCGAAGTTACCAATAATCCTAAGCCCAAAACCAATACCATAAATTTAGAAGCATGAATTGCTTCCAGCGGTAAATAAAAACGATCAAGTTTCATACGATCAGCCAAAGGAGGTGTCAATACGGAAACAAGATTTACCACACCTAAGAAAAATATAAGCAACGCCGGTCCAATACGTGCCAGCAATTGCTTACCACGCCATGCAAAGGCAAGGATTCCCAAGAGTAATGGAAGCCAAAATTCGAATGCCCGATAGAGAATTGTAATGCCCAATCCTTCTGCCTGCGAGTAGCCGTACGCTTTAAAAATATACAGCATGGTCAGCTCTACAGCCCCAAGGCCCCGTAGAAAAGGAGAAACAATCATCAATACGACCGAAACAGTATAGGCAATAGCCGCAGCCTCGAAGGAGTGTTCCAAACCAAGAGCATACATACTTACAAAAGCATGGGCAATACCGCAACATTCGACGACCATGGACGCCAACATGGTACCCAACAAATATTTTAGCTTGACTTCCCCTGAAAATATTTCATCGATGTTAGAGGCTACAGCAGGAAACTTTAATTCGACCCAGCGATAAATGCCTTTGTGTGTTCGAAAAGACCAGACCAGCCAAAATACGACAGCCAGGAGCAGTCCCAAAACCACTAATGAGATCCAGGCGTCACCAAAATTTTTATTATGCCAGATCGTATACAATATAACAGGTACACCAATCATAAACACCGTCAGTAGTCCGACATAGCCATACAGCGCCCCTGCTTGGTGAATTTGAGTCGTATTCAAATTTCTTTTCCGCAACTCCGTTGTTGTATATGCCAAAGAACTAATCCCACCTGCAGGAAGAAACACACTGAGTAAATTTCTCTTCAGGAAAAGATCAATGGCGATTCTCAGATTAATAGAAAGACCGATCGCTTTAAAACTCTGCACATACATCAATCCCTGAAGCACAATATAGACGATGGTAATTCCAACTCCAACTGAAACCCAGGTTAGGTTGGCCGTGCGCAACTGCGGAATAATTGCGGCAAGCTCTTTCCGCTCATTTCTAAAAAATACGAAGGCCAATAAGATAACCAAAACAGCTATTAATTCCTTCCAATAGGTCTTTGGCGAAAAATGCCGAATCCGTTGAGCAATAGTTTTGGCCATATGATCGTTTAATGATGAATAACCTTTAAATATATTATAAACACTAAAATAAAGCTAATCGTTTGAAAATGACTAATTGTTAATTTTTCGTCAATTCTTTTCACATTAATCAGTAATTTTCCTGCATGAAAGAGAAAAAGGTTTTGTTCATCGGACTTGTGTGGCCAGAGCCAACATCTTCAGCGGCGGGGTTTCGCATGATGCAATTAATTGAAACGTTCACTACCCGCTCTTATCACATTACATTTGCTTCGGCTGCTGCGAAGTCACCTTATAGTGCCCCTTTGCAGTCTCTCGGGATATATGAACAAGCAATAGTGCTCAATAGTAATAGCTTTGACGATTTTATTACTCAACTACAGCCCGATATTGTTGTTTTTGATCGTTTTATGGTAGAAGAACAATATGGTTGGCGCGTTGCCCAGCAATGCCCTAACGCACTTCGCGTACTCGACACGGAAGACTTGCATTTTTTACGCCAGGCGAGACAGGCGTCCGTCAAAAATAAAGGTGATTTCTCCTTTCAAGAGTTATTTACGGACACCGCTAAACGTGAAATTGCCTCTATTCTGCGAAGTGACCTCTCCTTGATTATCTCCGAATCCGAAATGAAGATTCTTATCGAAGAATTTCGAATTTCACCCGACATCCTCTATTACCTCCCTTTCCTGGAAAATGAGATCAGTTCTACTGAAATTAATCAATGGAAGCCCTTTGAAGAGCGTAAGAACTTATTATTTATCGGAAATTTTATCCATGAGCCGAACTGGCATACGGTTCAATATCTAAAAACACAAATCTGGCCCCAATTACGGAAGATGCTTCCCAAAGTAGAATTGCACATTTATGGTGCCTACGCAACCCAAAAAGTACTCCAGTTAAACAACTCTAAAGAGAATTTCCTGATCAAGGGACGGGCGGAATCTGCTCGCCTTACCATGGAAAACTACCGTGTACTGGTCGCTCCAATTCAATTTGGTGCCGGCGTAAAAGGAAAGTTTATCGACGCCATGCAAACCGGCACACCATCTGTCACCACGACAGTTGGAGCAGAAGCCATGAAGGGTAATTTGGACTGGAATGGTTTTATCGAAGACGATCCCGAAACTTTCTGCCGAAAGACAGTTGAGCTCTACGAAAACGAAGATCTTTGGAAAACGGCCCAAGAACATGGCATCCGTATTATCAACGAACGTTATGAAAAACGAAAGTATCAGGCCGACTTTATGACGAATCTATCTTTGTTAAAAGCGCAGATTGACAGGCACCGCCAACAAAACTTTATTAGTCAGATATTGTTGCACCACACGATGCAAAGCACAAAATATATGTCTTTATGGATTGAGGAAAAAAATAAATAGATTTTAGTTGACGTCACGCCACCAAGGCGCATATACTGTATCTAATCTATTAAAATGGATCATTTCCCCTAATTTTGGCGTAAGGAGAGTGATCTGTTCTTTGTTCGCTGTCTCGTAAAATTTCTCCATTGGCTCTTTCCAGTCGTGCATAGCCAACGCGAACTTAGAAGAATGAACGGGCAAAATAGCTTGAGCTTTCAGATCCTTCGTTTCAGCAGCCCATTCGTCAGGTAAGGAATGGATATAATGCCAGGCATCGTTATATTGGCCATTTTCCAAGATTGCTAAATCAAATGGACCGAATTGGTCACCTATCTTTTTGAAGTGCTTACCATATCCGCTGTCTCCACCCAAGAAAATAGTGTACTGGGAAGTTTTTAACACAAAGGATGTCCACAAGGTATTATTCCGTTTAAATCTTCGTCCCGAAAAGTGCCTTGCGGGTGTGAAGGTTACCTGAAAATCGGGCGCCAGTTTTATCTGGTCGTACCAATCACCCTCGATGATCTGATCGGCCTTATATCCCCAAGACTCAAAATGCGCCCCCACGCCAAGACCACAAATCACCTGACCGACTTTATCCCTCAATTTCACAACAGTCTCATAGTCCAGATGATCGTAATGATCATGAGAGATAAACAAATAGTCAATTTTCGGAAAAACCATCGTCGCATAGTCGACAGACATCTTAAATGCTTTATTGCTACCTGGGATAGGAGAAGCATTTTGGCTGAACACCGGATCAACCAATATTAATTTCCCATCTAATTTCATCAGGTAGGAGGAGTGACCAAACCAAATCAGAACGTCATCTACCGGAAGATGTGTTAAATCGCATTCCATAGCAGGCAATACGCTGATCGGTTTCAAGTGGGGATTTTTGTTGAAAAGGAAATCCCGCAGCAAAGAGGCCATATTGACATCGCCTTTCAACGACGGCGTTACTTCGAGATTATGAAAAATACCATTTTTAAAATTTGGTGACTGTTTCATCCGTTCCAGTCGAGCTCCTTTGAAACTTCCACCAAACATTGGATGAACAAAATAATAGAGTACTCCACTGATAAGAACAATCAATAGAGCCCCTAAAATAATCCATCCCATATTCCGCATCAGAAATTATTCTTCCACATCATGGACTCCACCGGGCGGATGGTCTTGCCATTGTATTTTGCGTTACCTTTGGTATTATAAAATGTTTCGATATCGCCTTCTACAGCAAAATAGATCAATTGTCCAATAGGCATTCCCGCGTAAACCCGAACAGGTTGGGCAACCGAAATTTCCAAGGTCCAGGTATTACAGAAACCGACATCACCTTTCCCTGCAGTTGCATGGATATCTATCCCTAAGCGACCAGTACTCGATTTGCCCTCTAAAAAAGGAACATGCTTATGCGTTTCGGTGTATTCTTGCGTAACGCCTAAATAAAGGGTATTGGGTTCCAATACAAAACCTTCTTCCGGGATTTCAAAATGCTGAATTTCATTGTGTTTCTTGGCATCAAGTACACGGTCTGCATACGTTGCCAAATATTTCCCCAAATGCACATCGTAGGAATTTGTTCCCAAACATTTACGATCAAATGGTTGAATGACAATACTGCCATTTTCAATCTCTTCGAGAATTCTTTTATCAGATAAAATCATGTGTATCAAAATAGCAAAAGCGTCAGGCAATGCTATACAAATTCAAAAATACAGTTCTCCCACTAATTTTACTTCATTTTTCAAAACAAAAATCTGCGATTTGTTTTTTAAATTTGGGTATGAGTCTAGTGTATCTACGTGAAATTGATAATCAAACCAAATTTGCAATTTGGCGAATTGAGGAATCGGACGACGATTTGCTGTCGAAACTTCAATTGGATGAACGTGAAAAAGCAAAATTGGGGTCCTTCAATAAAGGGAAAAGACGGTTACATTGGCTTGCCACACGTGTTCTCCTGCGAACCCTATTGAACACATCCCGCTATATCGAATGTCCTTCGGATGCAAATGGAAAGCCTTATCTCGCTAATTTTCCCCAAAAAATATCACTTTCACACTCATTTGATTACGCTGCAGCAATGATCAGTACAAAAGGTGAAGTTGGTATCGACATGGAAATCATCAAAACAAAAGTAGAGCGCATCCAACATAAGTTTCTAAAACCTGCGGAGCTTGCATTCATCGCGCAGGATGATAGCCGCTATGAGCAGCTTTATGCTTGCTGGTGCGCCAAAGAAGCAATTTATAAACTTCAAGGCAATGCAGGGGTTTCCTTCTTGAACAACATGACCATACAACCATTCGAATACCAAACGCAAGGCATATTAAAACTTGAACTCGACAGCGATCAAAACAAGCATATTTATGATGTACATTACGAGAAGTTCAATGAATATATGCTCGCTTACGCTGTAGAATAGGTCCTTTAAAAAAATAATTTTTCTCAATTTCAATGAATTAGCACACAGACAGCACTTTTTTTTTGTGCTTTTTGAAAAAGCTTCTATATTTGCATCATCGAAAACGATATGGCCCGTTCGTCTAGGGGTTAGGACGCAAGATTTTCATTCTTGAAACAGGGGTTCGATTCCCCTACGGGCTACAGATCTAAAAGTCAAAACATACAAAAGCCTGCAAATTAAACGTTTGCAGGCTTTTTTGTTTTTCAGCATTTACAAAACGTATAATAATTCCCAATAAAAAAGTGAGTCATTCAGTGAGTCATTTTCTTGGAGTTGACTACTCACTGAAAAGGGATCATCAATCTGATTGTCAGGTTGTTCAAATTCTAAACATCTTGATTCGTTTTAGTTGTAAGGCTAATTTTGCATCGCTGAAATTTGTTTTTCAGTGGTGATGCAGAGCTCGCCGCAAAGGCGGCTCGGTTTGTTTCACTTAAATGATGTTGTCATGAGTACAAATTATTCCTTGCTCTTCTATCTGAAGAAACCCAAAAATTATGTTAACGGTCCTAGGCCGATTTACATGCGGATTACCGTAGATGGTATCCCAAAAGAAGTCTCCACTGGACGGGAATGTGATCCGTCGAAATGGAACTCCAAAGCCAACCGTATGAAAGGCACAACAGAAGCTGTCAAAATCATGAACAGTTTTCTTGATACTCTCGTCAGCAAAGTAAGTACAATCCATACCGCTATGACGGCTGCCGCAGAGGAAATTACAGCAGAATCCATCAAACTAAGGTATCAGGGAAAGGATATTAAGCAAAAGCAATTCCTTGATGTATTTAGGGAACACAATATCCACATGGAAGCATTGCTCGGGAATGGATTCAAACCCAATACACTCAAAGGGTATAAAACCTCGCTTTCACATTTTGAAGGGTATTTAGAGAAAGAATTTAGACTCGCAGATATCGACACAAGGAAGATTGACCATGCTTTTGTCACAGGGTACGAATTCTTTCTGCGTTCCACGATGGGCTGTTCAGCCGTGTCGGCAGCAAAATACATGAAGCACCTTCGCAAGATCATCAAGATCTGTATTGCGCACAGATGGATAACGGATGATCCATTTGCCTTTTATAAGATCAAGGCGAAAGCTAAAGAGAAGGAATTTTTAACCGATGCGGAACTTCGGAGAATAGAGGAGAAATTATTCAAGATACCAAGACTTGCACATGTCCGCGATATCTTTGTCTTTTGTTGTTACACTGGACTTTCCTATGCCGACGTAAAGAAACTAAAATGGACCGATATCGCCGAGGGTGTGGACGGAAAACTCTGGATCTTTACCAGCAGGGAGAAAACCGAAACATCGTCAAATATTCCATTGCTTCCCAAGGCACTTGAGATCATTGAACGGTATCGTGATTATCCACCATGTGTGTCAAAGGATATGGTACTTCCTGTGCTGAGTAATCAGAAAATGAACAGTTATCTCAAGGAAATTGCAGACCTATGTGAGATCACCAAGGAACTAACCTTTCACAAATCACGCCATACCTTCGCTACTTCTGTGACGCTTGCCAATAGTGTTCCGATAGAAACCGTTTCCAAGATGCTTGGCCATACGGATATCAAAACCACACAGCATTATGCTAAGTTATTGGATAATAGGGTTGCTATTGATATGGAGAGACTGGAAAGAAAGATTGAAAGTAGGCCCTTGCAACTAAAAGAAACCGTTGTTAAGGCTTTATGTGCTCCAAAGGCTTTCTCTCTAATCAGTGTAGACCACAGGAAACAAAGTATTGCATAGGTTCATGTAACTGTTATAAGTAATAAAAATAAAGCCGAAGAACAGATCTTCGGCTTTATAGTAAAATCAAAAATTTTACAATCGAAAAAATTTGGAAATTTTCTGCCAGACAGTTAGTTTTGGATTTTTTTGATTGACAAGATCTTCTTTTATAGCGTCAAACGGTTCCCTAAAATAATCCTCCTTGCGGTTCTGATCATTTTTTCTGCCTAAATGGATTTCTTTTTCAGTCCATCGACCTGCAAATTCAATTTTGTTATTCTTTATCCAATAATGTGACTGACATTCAAAATTCCAATTTCCGATAGATGGATGAAGGGAAATATTTTTGCCATTAAATGTCAATCTCCAATCTGTTGGAGACATTGGTGTTACAACCTGGCTTCCACAGCCACACGCGCACTTATGTATCGCGGTACAGTATTCGATTGAGATGTATAGAGTACCTTCCTCTACATTTTCCGGGATGAATTCAACAAATTTATGCTGGAACATCTTCATTGAAAATTTTAGATACGCTAATTGAGTAGGAGCTGTGATGTTCATTCTCCAGATCAACATAAATTCCAGATATCTTTTTCCATTTCAGAACAGCAAAAACTGCGTTCAATGCGTTCAATTCAGCGATCTGAATATTCGTGGTATATTCGTTATTGTCCGAGTCTTCCGAAAATATACGGAGGGGTAGATGGTCATTTTTATTCCGGTTAGCAGAAGTAACTCTTACGGCGCCAGTAAGTTTGTCGTCAACAACATTAACCCCTAAGCCTACATCAGAAAAAGCAACGCCTTTACTAACTAAATAATCTGTTATTATTGCCCTCGCCGTATTTTTGTCAACACATACAAATACATAATCCATTTGGTCCAGCTCCCGTAAATTTTCTTTTTTTAAGTAATAGTCATGAACATGGATAAATTTATGCATGTTTGAGTACAGCTTTTGATAGTATACAACTTTTCTCGGGCCTTCACTCAGGTCGTTCATTGATGCTGCACCTGGAGAACGGAAAGCATTATGCTGATCAAAACTATCCCCGTCGAACAGATGGATTTCTTTAACCGGCGTTTTCGCTACCATATCCAAAATATAAGCTCCGGTACCACCCAGACCAATAATGGCTATTTTCTGCCCCTCTAACTTTGTGTTAATCATTTCTATATTTGCTCGGCTCGAATTGGTGTCAATGTACTGAAACACTGTTTCGTTAGCACTGTCCGCTATAACCTTAAAAGTCTTTTCCGTGACCAAAGGATCCAGATATTTAGCTGGTGCCGAGATGATATCCGTATACCTTTTAACCTTTTCGTAGTAATTAGGATATCCACCTGCGGGTTTATTGGAAAAAGACCGATTTACTGTAATCTCATTATTTAGTACAGCATTGGCATTGTTATGTTGAATAGCTGTGATAAATTCGCCGTTAACATCACACGGATTATCTCCTATAAAACTAATGACATGATCTTGAATATTATGTAACGTCGTTACTAAAGTCCCATATTGAATCTGTTTAATTTGGTTGACAAAGGGTATATGGTGGATAAGTAAATATCCACCACGCACCTCGATCTCATATCCTTCGTCACGTAGACGTTTAAGGTCTTGACTATGATTTATCAGTTGCTGTGACATCGAACACCATTTTATTTTTGACACGAACTACTGAACCTTTAACCATAGTGCCTTCTGGTTTAGGCTCCCAACCTCTGCTGTAAGTAACTGTATATCCTCTATTTGGACTATCATCATATGAACCAAAAGCCAATACGGCCAATTGCTCAAAGGAAATGTTTATTTCACTCCATTTATGGGGGCGAGCATTCACAATTATTGTAACTTCTTTCGGTGTTGGTTTAGAGAAAAATTTCTCCTTACCCGGACGGGCTAAATCAACTATTTCATCATCCAAGATTTGATCATCCTGCCAGCCTTCCTTGATATCAAGAAAAATATCATCCTCAGCTGGTATGCTTGCCAACTCCCTTATCTGAATACCCCTGATGTATTGCTTGTACCAGGTATAGGGCTTGTCGTTTATAAAGAATGCGAGCTTTTTCTTTACAAAGAAATATTCCCTTTCCGGCCTTGCAAGGTTAACCTGTTTCTCGTTTTCAATAAGCTCGTCCCGATAGGGTTTGCAGATTGATAAAAACAGCTCTGTATCCAAAGGTATTCCTGCTAGCTGTTTTAACTCTACTCCTGTTTTGTACTGGTCAAAAGTTTCGTACTCTTTACCTTCTATTACAAACTTGAGCGGTACTTTTGAAGTAGGGGAATGTTGCTCCCCTTGATGATTATTTACTTTCATCGTAATTTAAATTTTGATATTAACTAATTAATAATTGCTTATTGCTAATCGTTTCAGCAATAAAATAGGGCTTGCCCTGTAACAGTCGTTAAATAAGATGCAATTGAAATTTATTATATTAATACCAGGCCCAACAACTGACTTCATGCAGGCTGCCGGTTTAAAATCACGAAAAGCTTGTTTATTTCAAATAAAGAGGGTAATTTTGGACTGCAAAAACATTACCACCGAAAGCCTTGCAGGGCTTTTTTTCTCTGAAAGAATCAAGCCAGGTGATTTTCGCCTGGTTTTTATTTTCATAAATCTCCTTACCTCATTAAAATTTTGTGTCTTTAATTGTACTTGGATCATTTCCGGGTTTTACCGTATCGCTATCCCTGATAGGTCCGGCATTTGGCCGATGTATCCGAACTTCACCGCCACCGTTATTCGATGAAAACTGTTTTGCAAGTTGTTCTGCCTGCTTCTGGGTACTGACAATAGCAGACGCCTTTTTGCCCCCCTCTTTTTGGACATTCCATCCGTCCTGTCCTTTTTTCTGTGTCACATGGTAATTCGCCATAATTTCTCTGTTTTTAAACTTATAATATTACAAAGCTATAAAATCTAAATATATCAAGCAAATGTTTTTGTATATTTAGATTTGGTTTAGATTTACGCTTGACATTTCAAGATTTTTTTTATCTTTGTAAAAAGAATAGTAATGATGAGTTCACTAGGCATAACATTGAAAGATGCAAGAAAAAATGTAGGGCTTACATTAAGACAAGTGGAAGAAATGACAGATATTTCTAATGCTTACTTGAGTCAATTAGAAAATGAAAAAATAAAAAATCCGTCTGTTAATATTTTATCCAAACTTTCATCTTTATACAAGGTATCATTAAAAACGCTCCTTTCAAATGCGAAATTGATCGATAAGAACGAAGCCCGGCAGGAAGAGATTAATTTAAGCTTTGCACAAAAAATAGCTTTTCGAGCAGAGGATTTAACGGAGGAAGAACGTAATGATGTTCTAAAATATTTGGAATTTATTAAATCGCGGAAAAAAGGGCTATGATTGATGAATTTACCCGAAAGGAAATCGAAAAAATATCTCATAACCTTTTAAAAGAGAGCAAGTCATTTGATATTTTCCCTACGCCGGTTGACAAGATTATATCGTATTCAAATTTTGCGATCGATAATAATGTAGATTTAAAAAATGTAGATACGTCATTCTTTAGCCTATTAAGGGAGAAATTAATAAATCCGTCAAAAAAGGCATTACAAAGCGCACTATCTAAGATAAAAGGCATTTTTGACAGAGAGGATAAAATCATATACATAGACTCAGATCTTGATAAAAATGTGGGTAAAAAGAACTTTGTCAAATTACATGAAATTGGTCACGGTGTTTTATCCTGGCAGAATGAGATTATGTTAGCGTTGGATAATGACGAAACTTTATGCGAAGAGTATGAGGAGCAGTTTGAAGCTGAAGCCAATTATTTTGCTTCTATTACATTGTTTCAACAAGAACGTTTTTATGAAGAATGCCAAAAATTGAATCTCGGGCTGGGAGCGGTCATGGCATTGAGTAAAAAATTTGGTTCTTCGGTTCATTCAGCCTTTAGAAATTATGTACTGCAATCAAAAAACAGATGTGCACTTCTTGTACTGAATCACCCTATTAATGAAAATGGTTTTACCAATGTACTAACCACAAGAGATTTATTCTATTCTAAAGCATTTCTCCGAGAATTTGGAGAATTAATGCTCCCAAATGAATTCGGTTTTAAATGGGCATTTGTACAAGACTTTAAATTCCAAAAAAAATTCCACGAGAAAGGAGCAATTTCACTAACAACTCAAGAAGGGGAGGAAATTAGTGCAGGCTATCATTTTTTCAACAATACTTATAATAGTTTCGTTTTTATCTTCCCTAAAGGTGAGAAAAATAAGGCAAGAACTAAAATTATAATTCAATAACTAAGATTAAATAGGCGGTTAGTTCAAGGCATATTGTGAAGAACACGCGATATCTGTTTTGGAAATTATATTCTTTCCAAACTTAAAGGCTCCAATTGCTATGTTTACTTAATTAGCGAACGCTACACTACTCTATCGAATAATTCCAGTTTCCTAACGCTCCGGGTATTTCCCAAGACTTGGCTTTGTCCTTATAATTATTAAAGTGCCCTTTTTCCCATGTGGTAATATGGTACCCCTTGCAGAATTTACAATAATAAGCCCTTTTGCAGGCATCTTTACCCATCCGGTGTTTGATACGTTTACCATCCAGCTTGTTTCTCACCCGCGATCTGAACTTAAAATGAAGCATTGCCCATTGCGCTTCGATTAAAGAAGGAAACCCAACTTTACCAGTAGCACGGCATTTCCAGGTATTGTCCCTTACTCTTTCCATAATCTATCCATTAAAGTTTACCTATTCTATTTTATAACTCCTTTTCTATTGGTACCTGCAACATGACCCATTCCCGGATATGTTTTGCAATCTTATCGGATACCTCAAAATTATACCGCCCCTCAAACGGTATTTTGAGCACAATACGCAACCTACCCCGTTTCAACCCGTGACAAGCCTGGATCATATCCAATGGTATGGCCTTGTCCCGGTCTATCTTCTGTACAAAGCCCTTCGTAATATTTACAACTTCCTTTAAGCTGCGCTGCTCGCCACAGGTCAGATTTTCATTCATTGCATTTTTCAGATAAAGGCTGACGATGCTATTTTTAAACGTAAAAATCCCTAAATCTTTATACAATATCTTTTGTGACAGGATTTTATTATTGAGCAGGAATACTTCCTTCTCCACATCAATGGATTTGACCTGTACTAAGTCCATTTCATCCATAGAATCGACGTCCTTATCTTCCTCAGCTGTCTCCAGAATCTCCTTCAGTTCCTCTAGATCCGGAGAAAACAACTCGAACTGCTCCTCAAGATTTCTCATTTTTAACTGTTGCTGCAGGATAGTTTCTTTCTGTTCCAAAATCAACTTTCTCTGCCTTTGATTAATAGCGACATAGAAATAAACTATATAGCACATATTCAGGACGAAAATTCCGCTAAATATGACCATTAAAGGAAATAGCAACCATTCATCCTTAGCCAGTTGATCGGGGCCTATGATCCAAAACAGCAAAAGTGACGGTAATATGCAGCAAAATAACAATTGGCTAGCGGCGCGTTTTTCTGGGGTAACCAGCCAGTTTTGCCTTTTGTCCAATATCACGATAACCAATCGTATATAATAGAAAATTATCGCTACAATCAATACAAAAAATAGATAGCTATAGGTGACAGGCCAGTCTAAAAGCCATTCCGCCAAAGCTCCACGGTACCCCAGATACCAACAGAATCCCCCAAAAACGAAGGATGCGATCAATTGCCAAATCCCATCGGGATACTGCACGGTCAATTTTCTATTATCCAGATATCTATTTTCGTTAAAACTTTTCATGTACAAACGACATTTTAAAAAATGCTATCAAAACCTACATATTTATCAGATTTATATCTTCTTTCTGTATATCTTTCGTCTATCAGGTTCATCCGACATTACCTAGCTACCTATCGCCGGAGAACTGCCGCTAAAAACTCCCCTGTTGAGGAAATTTTTGTTATATAAATTTAGCCAATTATTTATTAAACAATACCCATCTACCTTAAATCGATGCTTTTATGTCCTTCTCCGGTTCAAATAATTCCCCTTCCGGATGAAAATTTAATCCTGTATTGTCTTAAATTCCTCTTTCGTTGTAAGGAAATCAGCTCTCATTGTAAAAAATTGCCCTTCATTGAAATGATGGGGATATTCACTATTATTTCGTGCTATAGTGGGTAAATTTAAAGAGTAAAACTTCACTGATTATTAAACTATAGATCATGAGGACGATAAAGAAAATACCATTCAGCCGTAATTATGTATTTATTGCAATAGCTGTATCGATTACCTTGTATGGGCTTTTTGGAGCAACGACGCAAGAGCAGTGCTTGTACAGCATCGGTATTCTGGTATTGTTCATCCCTTTTTTAGAAATCCGAGGCCAAGAGCGCGTCATGCAGCTTTTTGTTATCTTTTTTGTCTGTATCCAGGCCAGTAGTATTGCTTTATTTGACCGTCTAACCTATCAGCTACTGATCAGCTCGCAACCATTTTGGGCTGCAGTAAAGAAAGGCGTACCGATAGCTTTTATTGTCTGCGCGATGGCGCATCTGTTTTTCTGGAGAAAAACAAACCTTGTCAAACTTTATGGGATCCAATTTCCCATTATGATAATTGCATGTACCTGGTATATCCGTATGCTGCTGATCATAGCTAATTGCCAGCATATCCCAAATGCAAAAGCTGTACGCATACCTGCCATTGTTAGCCAAAAATGCCCCGCTTGCTGTGACATATACGAACTGTGGTTTTCGTTCAGGTATGAAGGCCAGGAAGAAAAGGTTTCCATTAATGTAGGGCCCAAACTACATGAGCAGACCAATGAGGGAGATTCACTCATACTTCAGATGCATCCCGGGATATTTGGCTGGCCATGGTACCACAAAGATATCAAAAGGAGGTATAGATGATCGTAAGTTTACAAAAGTTAACAATACTCATAGAAGCCATAGTTCATCTGAAGAACACGGATATCCCAAAGCTTTTTTGTGAAATCACAGAGGCCTGCAATAATAATTTTGCACTCGCGCTAGAGGCGTACCGAGAGATCATCAAAGTTGAGAATGCCTGTCAGGCCATACGGTTATACCACACGCAATTGTTGCGGCTACACTCTTTACTGAACAACTACTGTAAAGAGTGTAAAATTGAAAATGCTACAGCACTATTTGCCCTGGAAGAATTACTTGGGCGAATCGAACATCTCTTTAAAAAAGATATTGATCCCTGTACGCCGCTGCCGGAGCATTATTACCTGAGGATGCATGAATATATATATGCAAATATGCCCTTTATCCTGGATAGGTTAGCTCAGAAAAACATACCGAAAGCCTATCTCACCGAGATCCATTCTGCTATGGACAGCCTATTTGAAAATGGCAAGATTCCCTATATTCAATACCGACATCAGGATTACCTACTCAAAATGATCGAATCACTGCGCCAATTGGCCGACGACAAACGCCAGAGTAAAAACTGGCATTACCGCTTTTTGATTCTGATGGTCAACTTCAATTTTAACCACATGGGCTTCTTCAACCGCTGGAAAGAACTGTACAATTCAGACCCATCTTTTATGGATGCCCTGTTACGCTTCCCAAAACATTTCTCCTGTATCCCGGACTTTGCGTATGATAGCAACCGTAGGAGCCTGCTCAAGTTGATGCGCGAGTACATGGAGGATGAAAAAATCTCTCCATCAGCAACAATGCAGGATTATCCCCAACAATTTATTCAAAGCAATTTTAATGGCAAAGAGCTCAAACTTTGGATGCATATATCTGTTAAGGCGAACATTATGTGGTCGTCAGAGAAAAAAGAAGTTGCCGAAGTGTTTTCCAGGCTCGTCAAAACACGGGAAGGCACCTTACTTTCTGCGCATAGCCTGACCAGGATGGACAAAAGCGCTGAGTTTCATACTGCTCTCCGTATCCGCAAGGTATTGAATACGATGCTTGACGAACTGAATAGACAGTTTCCTGACTTAAATAAATAAAACACAAAAATTTAAAAAACAGGGGGTATTCCACCGCTACACCACCTAAACGTGTTCATTCTACTCATCAAAAACAGTCCTGATTATGCGATAACCGACTGTTTCCCCAAGAATTTTCTCCCCGCTTTTTGCCGCATAATACATCTTCATTACATCCCACAATTCATTTAGATCGAATAGAGGCAGGTGCACTTTCTAAATTAACCATTTCACTACACCTGCACCGGCCTATTTTCCATACTACCTTTGTTTTACCGCGTACGAGAAAGTAGAAGCTGACGCTCAGGCAGGCCGCTGTATCCACTGGAGGGACAGGTACGGCGCCCTGTTTTTGAAACGAGGAAAAATAATATAACAAGGGAAAGAAATAATAAATACTGCAATACAAATAATAAAGGCTATGGAAGGGAATAAAATTGGCAACATTATATATAAGTTCATCCGGGCAGCAATGATACTTTTTTGGGTCTATGTGGGGATGGAGAAACTCTGGCAGCTCAGTACATTCAAGATCGCCCTGGAGCAGCAGCCCCTGATCAGTTATCTGGCTCCGGTCCTCTATTGGCTACTTCCGCTTATAGAAATCGGTGTTGGTGTATTACTGGGGATGCCATCAGCAAGGCTGCGCGGATGGGGATGGAAAGTTTCGACCCTACTGATTATCGTTTTTAGTATCTATATCGGTCTGGGGGTATTGAATTTATACGAAAAGAAACCTTGTATGTGTACCAGCTTTCTCAGTAATATTTCCTGGACAACGCATTTGATCTTTAATCTCATTATTCTTGGCCTATCGATAACTGGATGGTTATTGCACTACACAGCTGCCAAATATGGTGAGCATACCTTGACTGGTAATACAAACATCGTATTATTCGTGATAGGCTTTCTGGCAATGGGAGCCATTATATATGGGAACATAAACGTCAAACGGATAAATGAAAGCTGGTGGTATACACCTGATAGCATTTACGATTATCAACAGCCCAATACTGCCAGCGGGAATGCAAAAGGTTTGCTGGCATTCACATACGATCGGTACACAGAACCGTACCGACAATTATTTACCAAAAGTTTGCAGGCCAAGAACTTTACTAATCAATTATTGGCTTGCAATGCAGAAAGGAGGGTAGCAATATGCTAACCAAATTTTTAAACAATTATGGCTACATGATATTAGGAGGAGCCATGATTATCGGATTCTCAGCATTTAAAGGTGCTGAGGCTTATGCAGGAAAAAGTTTAGCTCCTGTAACTGTTTATTTCAACGGAGATCCATTGGTTGCCTCTCAGGTTGCTGATGAGTCGCGCTGGACAACTACGCCTAATGGGCATAGTTGTAATACCACCGACAACAAAGCCTGTTCGCTTCCAGTTGACAATACGGACTTGAGCGGATCGGCCTTAAATCCAGCAAAAATTTCAATGGATGCTATCCCCGGTGCAGCTGGCGCTGCGTCAGGTTATATTCCGCAACGAACCGGAGGATCGAGTTCGACTCCCTTCAATCCCGTAAACCGAAATTAAACAGTTCCTCAAAACATCAAAGCCCCCCTATATGGGAGGCTTTGGTTGTTCTATTCAAAGTGGGTTTTGTTCCATTCCCGTCAAGCGAATGATATCATCCGGCAATGGCAAAGCATATCGGTTTGCATTAGGCTCCAACCGATACTCCTTTCCAGCCAAAAACCGTATTTGTACAATATTCGCCCTTTCAAGATTCAGGCGTTTGATGTCCATCCACCTAAGACCCCTAAAGATCAATTCTTTTCGTCGTTCTGTTAATATCAGGCTGAGTACATCCGCTGCGACAGTCAACTGATAAGGCTTAAAAGTTCCGTTTTTATAGCGTGTAGCCAGTAGCTTGTTCAGGTCGGCCTGTGCTTCCACTAGCTTGCCCGCCCGTGCAAGGCATTCCGCCCGAATAAGAAACACCTCATCTACCGCAATCCCGCCAAATGGCGATACTGTTTCCCAAGCGCTGGAAGCCACGGCATAATTCCCTTTAAATGCTTGATAGCCATTAACACCGGATTTAAAATAAACCTGCTTCCTGAGATCATTGGCATCAAACGAGTCATACAATACTGTGTCCATCTGAGCAATACGAATCAAGGGAGTACCATTGGAAGTCTGTTCATAATAGCCTACAATTTCCTTATTGTATCGTAAAAACGGATTTGTACCTGTCAGATCGACCTCAGCACGATCATTAAAGTCCATCAGATCATTTTTGATCTGGAGCATTTTATCTGCATAATGATAGGCCGAATCATATTTTGCCATCGATAGGTAAGCCCGGGCTAGTAAACCATAAGCAGTCGCTTTTGAGGGACGCATCACATGTGCACTCTTCTGTGGCAATAGATCCGAGGCGCCGCGTAGATCATTCAGTAAGGCCTCATAGCAGGCCAATACCGAAGAGCGCTTTGACTTTTCGTTCATATCCGAAGAGTTGCGCAGCACAATCCCTTGATCCGACGCAGCTGTTGTACTGTGGAAAGCCTTAGCATAATTCCACAGTAAGGATAGGTACTGATTCGATTTTGCAAATAAAGCCGTCCCCTTGATTTTATCATAGTCCGACGCATTTGCAGCTGTTCGCTCAATCTTGCCCAAACGCTCCAAAACTAAGTTGGAGATATACACTGGCGCATAACCTGCCGACCAATCGTTACTAAAGTTATACACATTATTTCGCCAGGTATAATTTAAACGATCCATATCTGTCTGCATATCCAGTACAGACTGCTCCAAAAAATAATCATCTGCTGAGATCTCCCCCATCGATCCAATTCCCCGGTTCATCGTTAGCGTATTATCCAGTAATTTTTGCAGGTCTTCCAGCGTTTTGGGGACCACCAACCCATCGTTGGATTGAATGTCCAGATACTTGCTACAGGAGCTATGCAATAACAGCATGCCAATGATACCCAGTAAGATTGACAGCCCTTTTTTTATCTTTTTCATATTGATTCGGTTGATCAAGTCTAATATTCCAGTTGTATACCCAGTGAAAACTGTTTTGAAGGACGCAGCCTATAAGCAAATTCAGGATCAATTTTTTCCTTATTGGCACACCATATCATCCCTAAATTGCTGGCATTAGTAAATAGCCGAAGATTCACTTCCTTGGCCATGACCTTATAAGATTTTTTCCAGCTGAGGTTGATATATTCCAGCCGTAGGTGATCTCCCTTTAATACATTGATGCTCGCCCTGGCGTAAAAAGCATCCGCATCGGTCGATACCGGATAATTCATGGCCGGTACATCCGTTATCTGTTCGTCACCGGGCTTTTGCCAGCGCTGCTCAAAATCCGGATAGGCTATCCCTGACTGAAACAGCGTATAGTAACTGGTTGTGGGCTTATTGAAATAATAACCGCCCTTATAGCTCAAGTTGACCGAAAGATCAAAATCACGAAACGAAAAGGTATTGATCAGGTTACCAAAATGGGTTGGCTTGGCAGGGCCGATATAGGTGATCGTCTCGTTGCCCATTGGGTTCATGGATGCTGATCTAAATATGGCGGTATAATCTGAGCTTGCCCGGCCATCCAACAATCCCTGTGGCATTCCCTGATTGTTGAGCCCCATCCATGTATATGCTGCAAGCGCATTGAGCGGAAGACCGACGACTGGATTTATCCGATTACCATCAGCCAGAAAATATACTAAACCTTCATTCAGATTACTATAATAGGCGGTCGTTTTATTCCTATTGATCCCCAGCAAAAGATTGCTGCTCCACCTGAGTGAGCCGACTGTATTTATCGAATTCAGCTTGATATCCCAGCCCTGGCCCTGCATTTCCGCAACGTTCTTTACGATCGTTCCACTATTTCCCCATGTCGTGTAATCGTATGCAGTCTGGCCGTAGAGGTCTTTACCATATTTTCGGTAATGGTCGATAGACCCAGATAAGCGGCCTTTTATGATTGAAAAATCAGCGCCAAAATTGAGCATGCCCACTTTCTCCCATCGCAGCGAGGGATCGTTCAGATTGGAAATACCCAGCATAGGATATAAGGTATAGCGGTCTGTCCCACTCCCGGCAATCGGTTCGGGCGTCTTGCGGAGATCAACATTACCGCTATAGCCATAGGTAACCCTGAGCTTGAGTGCGTCTATCCAGTCCACCTTAAAAAACTCCTCACGGTCGATTTGCCAGGACGCACCCACAGACCATAGCGGCGACCATTTGTCGTTGGTGGTTGCTCCAAAGATATTGGCACCATCTTTTCTAAAACTTGCAGACAGGCCGTATTTATCACGGTACAGATCAGTCCAGTTGCTATAGAGGGAAACAAAACGATTTGTCGTTTTTGTAAACATGGGCGCACCCACAATGTTTAAATACAGATTGTCCGGTACCGTGGCAAATGCAGTCAGGTAATCCACAGGCACCGAGGTGAGCGGTACTTCATTATAGCCATACGCGGTATTTGAACTTCCCGACGACTGATTTTCCCGAGCCTCTGCTCCGACTATACCTTGTAGACGATGCTGGCCAAAGGTTTTGTTAAAATCCAGCTGTGTCCTTACTGTGTACGATCTCCCCTGTTGCTGGTCCAGGGCACGGATAGCGCCCATGGGTACATTATAATTGCGCTGCCCACTTACCGGATCAACAGTCATAAATTGATTGATTTTTAAGCGCGTAAAATAACTGTCTTTTTCATGCAGGTTTTCGCTATCGACACGCTGATCCTGCCATTGAAAGCCCACATTGGCACTTAAGAAGTCAAATAATTGGTAGCGCAAACCAGCCGTCGCAAATAACTCGTTCAGATGATCTGTTTTCCGGTCGTACTTATAATCCTGCAAAGGGTAGTATCCCCAGTCCAGGTAGCCATCTGCATAATGCTGGTCGAGATAAGTTTTGCTGTACATGCTTTCAAACGGAGTTTCGTTCCCGCCGGCATCTCTAAAATAGAGATACGGCACAGATTTACCCACAGTATTAAAAGTCGAAAAATCAGGTTTTCCAGACCGGTCATGCTGCTGGGTAAAATTGACTGTAAAATCTAATTGCATCTTTTCTATAGGTCTGTAGCTGTTGGAAAAGAGCAGGTTTATTTTTCGTGACCGTGCATCCAGATTTGTACGGTCTGTCGTATAGCCTACGCCCAATCCATAGGCGTTTGAGTTGCTACCCCCATTGATATGCAAGGAAAGCTGATTGGAAAAAGCGGCACCGTAAAAGCTATCTGCAAAATTGCGGCGGCCATCCTGACCGGCAAGCCAATCGATCATACGCGCCGAATCTGTCGCTGTGACGAGTCCCTGTTTTCTACCACTCAGCAGATTGATCACTGGAGTCATCGCATAATAAGGCAGATAATTAAGGAAAGTATCATAATATCCACCGTCAAATAACATACGCTCTACTTCGATAAAATCCCGGGAAGATGGCTGGTAGAGCTGATTTAGATCAGGCTTCTGTCGGATAATGGATGTGTTGCTGAACGAGATCTTCGCTTGCCGAGCCAAGCCGATACCTCCTTTTTTAGAGGTCATGACAATTACCCCATTGCCCGCCCTCGCTCCCCAGATGGCACTGGCAGCAGCATCTTTTAATATCGAAACCGATTCAATGTTATTTGGGTCAATATTTTCGATTGCCCCCTCGTAGATAAAACCATCCAATACGACCAGCGGATCAAGGTTGCCATTTATTGTACTCAGCCCACGCACTGAAAAATTCAGTTTCTGAAGATCCGGGTTATTGATCGGCTGGTTATCAAAGCGGATACCAGCGGTTACATTATTCAAACGCTGCAGCACATTTAACCCCGTCTGTTGCCCCAGCAAGTCACTGGAAACAACTTCGACGGCCCCCGTGATATCACGCGCCTTTATGGTCTGATATCCCGTACTGACCAGTGCCTCCTCCAGGTATTTTACCTGTCTCTCTAGAAACAGCGGCGTTTCACGATCAAAGAAACTTACCGCCACCTTTCTCTCTAAAAATCCCACACTGGAGAATACCAGTGTATCTTTCAGACTCTGCACCTTTATTTTAAATTTTCCATCCGAGTTACTACGACCGAACGTTCCCTTTCCCATCACCCGGACCGTTACTCCCGGGAGCGGCTGTTTATTTTCACCCGAATAGACCTGACCTGAGACCAGCAAATTATCTTGCTGTGCATGCGCAAAAAAATTACAGCACAGTATAAGGACTAATAAATAGTATATCTTCATAACAATACGTCTTTCGAATTAATAAATACGGCTGATATAAGGATATTCCTTTTCCTGCTGCTGCACGGTCAGCACAATGCCCTTACTGGTCAAAAAAGCTAGCTTCTCCGCTACCGGCATCCACTCAAAACCTGTTGGAAACATGATGTCAATGGCTTTATCTTCGGTAGGACCAAATGCTATCGGCTTATCGAAGTAGAAATGTAATATGTTCAGCAATGTAGGTAGCGGAAAATTTTGGAAATAGATCGGCCCCTCCCTGGGGTCGATATTTACCTTTTGCATACCACCTTTTGATTTTAGCCCCGATATTTTGTCCAAAATTTCTACTTTGTAACAGGATACATGGCCACGCTTTCTTTCAATAGTAAGGTGGAAGTAATCTTTAAACGCTTGCTGTAAATAGTTTTCGGCATAATGCTGCGATATCGTGTCATTAACAAATAACTGGTAACAATATTGATTCTCACGCCGTGTGCCATTTGACAATTTTGTCTCAATCTCATTTTCCAGCCCATTTTCATACACATAATCTGTGCTTTCAAATCCGTTCAATTCTCGTTTAAACGCATTCGTTAGCATAAAATGGAATGCGGCATTCACGATCTGATAGCTGGAGCTGCCATTCTTGCGGACAACATTGGGGTACGTCGACAGATAATCAGGCAGGTAACCAGTAATTGCTGAAAGAAACTTAACACCTGTCGTATCGAAAATCGGTGGTGTTGCCATTCTGTTATCCTTATTCCGAAATTCACCGCTCAGCTGTAAATCTGTATTTTTATTTTGAAGAATCGTTTCAATATTCTTTATGCCGACTTCATCCGGCAATGTATTGCCTAGAAATGTACCTTCCTGATTGATCCAGCTTATATTGGGTATGGTATTATGCGGAAAAAGGTTGGTTAGTAGCGTATCATCCAATAAGGTCAACAGCTTGATTTCAAAATTGTACTTTTCCTTGTAGCGATCCAATACAAGTTTAATCCGGCGGGGAGTATCCTTGTTTCTTTTGCTATTTACCAAGACAACTGTTAGTTCTTGTGGATACCGCTTTTGCATTTCCTCCATATGTGGAATATTCTCGATGCAGCTCGGACAGGTGGTTGCCCAAAAATCCAGTAAGATCAGCTTCCCTTTCAGATCAGAGAACTTGATTGTTTTTTTCTTCCCATTGAAATAATTGAGTTCGAGTGACTGGTGCCAAACCGCATCTGGAATTTTATCGCCCGGTTTTAGGGCAACGACATTAGAAAGCCCATCGGCCCCGCTGTTCTTGCGGGGCATCTGAGCAGATAAACTAAACATAGAAACAAAAAGGATTGTAATTACTATTAACGAACGGTTCCAGCTTTGAGACTGTGTCTTTAAAATATCTTTTGGTAATAATAGTATATGTGTGATCATAATATGGTCCGTTTATGATCGAAAAATAGAGGCATAGCTTGCCCATTCCGGGTAATTCGGTTATTTTTTCGACGAAAATTGGTTTGTTTTTTAGGGTTGTAAAAATAGCCGCCCCCAGTCCTTGGAAAATTTATGACGGATTCGCGGGGACAAAGAGGGAGCGGTATGTAGGTATTCTGTAGGATTATTCTGGTGCACAGAATAAATTTTTATAAAACGCTTTCGTTGTTATTAACAATGCGCTAGCAGCCTCACCATAATCATATATCTGTGAAGTAATATTATTCGGGATGTTGGAAGTGTACTGCATATCATTTGATGTTTAAATGGTAATGAATGCAGCGGGAAGAGATAAAAAAACGACATGGTCTCTGCCCGCCCCCCACACCTCGCGAGTTTGGAAAGGACGGGTGAGCTTCCATGCCGTTTCTCCTTATATATCTTTGAATTAAGATAAAGGCAAGGCATGGGGCATCACCCGACATGTCTAGATTTCCAAGTTTTGCGAGGTGTGGGTCTAGACACTATCGTAATAAGCCGTAATTGTAATAGCGGCAAAATTATTAAATTATGTTGAATTTTCTATTTTTATCATCATCTGAAATATCAATAATACAAATATAAATGATTGCTGTTTTTTTATAATAAGTTGTAGGTATGTAAAATACATATTCCATACACCCAAATAAATTTGTATATTCGCTTATCAGGAATGCATTTTTATATGGCACATGTACAAAGAAAACATTTCGGACAAAATATACGTGACATGCGCGTACTTAAAGGGATGAAACAAGAGACCTTAGGGAGAGCAATGGGTATGGCACAACAAAATGTATCAAAGATGGAAAAGAACGAACTGCCAACGGAAGAAATTTTAGAAAGAGCAGCCAAAGCATTGGGGACTACTGTTGAGGCAATTAAAAACTTCAATAAGGATAGTGATTATCAATTTTTCTTTTATACAAAGGAACAACATAATCATCCTATCAAGGAAGTTATTCAATATTTTAAAGAGGAATTGATAAAAGGCTATGAGGAGAAAGAAGCTTTAAAAGATGAAATTGCTAAATTGAAAGCAGAACTATCAGTTCTTAAAACCAATACTTCTGAAACAAATGATAACGTAAAAAACATCAACCGAAAGGCTGATTAGACAATATCTGCATCTTAAGAAATTTAAAATTGAGAACTTGGTCTTTATCCTTTGGGATAGGGGCCTTTTTTCTTTATTAGTCATACAGATTAGTCCTATCTTTTTATGTTTGCTAACTTTTCTACTTACTTGCCTAATCTTAAAATAGCCTGTTATGGCGCATAGGCTTCGTACCAGAGCTAAAAATTGAACTATTTGCCGATAATTTAATTAAAGAAAGTGAGACTACTGTTTTTTACACCAACAATAAATAGCCTTTATATTCCCCAAACAAGTTTTACTTTAAATTGGATTTGAGGAATGTTATCAAAGGTTCATAATATTTTGGCTTTTTAGTGACACCGATATCATCGTTGTAAACCCCGTCGTTATTCACGCTAACAGAACGTTTTTTTTGTTTAAGGTTGGCCTGAATATATATACGTGTACCTTTATCTTGGTTTTCTCGTATCAGAAGATTGTATTCGAGAATATCTACGTTTAGACTTGTGAATACTTTGCTGTCATCCTTAACTATTTTACATTGTATAAACCCCGAATCCTTATCCGCCGAAAGGACAAAATAATCGCTCGAAAGAAAAAGCTGTAATACGTTCTCAAAAGTCGCTTCCCGATTGGTTGAAGGTATATCTATAAATTGGTTTTTGATGGTTTGTCCATTAGAAATTCCTATTCCAATAAATAAGATAAATAATAATGATTTCAGTTTTTTCATGCTTTAAGTTATTAATAAGTAGGTGCGACCAACTTAATCAGTTAAATGGAGCAAAATAAACCTAATATACGATTTATTTGCTCTATTTGACATTTTTATTTGTTGACGCACCTCTTTTATATATTGTTTTCCCTCTATCGCGTTTGGCCAAGATTAGCCTAATAAAAATAACACCCTTTATTCTACCATTTTGGATTGTTTCTTGGGAAATAGCTTATGACTGTTCTGATCTGCTTCAAGGGGATTTTGGCGATTAACGGATAATTAATTCCTGATTAATTCATATTTACATTCCTCTCCCTGTCGCCCGGTAGTCGGGACACACCATTCCATCATCACCGCTTAGGCGACCAAAAGGCAAGATGGCACAATTGCGTCAAGGGCGCTAGCTGGGGGATTGTGAATAGGGGCGTTTAATATACCCTTGACCTTTGTGCCATCGTGGGTAAATTTGGAGAAGCGGTGACGATGGATATCCATATCGCCAGCAATATATAGCAGTAGATATATATTTATATTCTTTAATTTATATAAGTTTTTGTTTATGTTCAGTTAACCATATATCTATCCTACATTTACCGAAAAAATTAAGCATGGTGGCTTGGAGGAGCCGGACAATGATCCAGCGGATAATTTTTATATCATGCTGGATCATTGTCCCAGACCGCTTTCGCAAATAACCGAGTAGCTTTTTTACCTCCGTTGTCCACGTTTTTTCTTTTTGCGCTTCCTCTTTCTTTCTTCCTCATCTGTGACCGTCGCCTGACCGCCAAACTCCTGAACAGGATCAAGAAGAATATCCAGAAGTCCCGGACTATTTGTAGCAAATGAGGAAAATATGTCCCCAAGTATGGTGTGCCTGTCCTGAGCGGGGTTAGAAAGTATCCGATCGGTCCAGCCTTCTTCCATTTTTGGAATAGCCCCCCTTTCCAGAAGCCTGTCAAAGGTGTGGAGCCTCGCCTTCTGATCGGAATTCCCATTCTTCATGATATTCGCATATTGCAAAGTTTCTTTCAGTTTTCGGTCAAAACCAAACATCCTATCAAATACAGTTTCCCCGCACTGCTTAAAGGCCATCTGGTCAAACTGTCCGAGCTTTTTGGAAAGTTCCACATTCCTGCCCCGGGATCTGTTCTGTGGACTCAGTTTGATCCGGTTAGTGATGTCCTTTCGGCTGACGATAATCTGTATGTGGAATTGTGGGCCTTCCTTTCGTTGCCCCGCTTTTTTCGTGCCGTTCTTGACCTCACGATCCTTATGGCTATAATAGCGGTAGTTTTCCAACTTGGCGAACCATAACAAGTCTTTATTATTGTTTATTCCGGGACGTTTAAAATTGCGGGCATATTCATCCATGATCCGTGCAGCATATTCCTTTAATTTTTCTTTCGTACCCTCTTCGCCATAAGTAGCCAACAGGAATTCGATCTCTTTCCTGCTAGGACTGATATTGAGCAGGAAGAACTTACTGTCCTCCCTGCCCAGTTTGGCGATATTGCAATCGATCCCGATGCGTACTTCATGGGGTTTAATGGCATTCTGTTCGCCATTGAACCAGTGTTCCTGTTTTTTATTATCGGGCAGGCGGTTTTCCTTTTCCAGATAGGCGACAAGATCACCACAGCTGCCCTTGTTGTTCCCTGTTTCGGAATCTGTGATATTGATATACATAGCGGCTAAAGTTTATCCAGTGCTTCCCTGACCTGTCTGGCCAGTTCATCTTTTTTTGCAGCTGATACGGGCCAGCCCAGTGTTTCCCGCTGTGCAATGTAATGTTCAAGGATCTTTCTGAAGCCATCTTTTAATTCCTGCCTTTGTGTAATACCCAGAAATATTTTTTTAAGGACTTTATCCAGACTCCCGAGATATTCCGTATTTGCTTTCAGAAATTCAGACGATTTCTGCTGTTCGTCGGAAATCAGATCTATTAGACCGGATTGCTGTTTGTTGACAGCACCGAGTTCGTCCAGCATGGAATACAGGGGAACCAATAGATCGGTCTCCTGTTTTCGGATAAAGGAAAGTATCCGGTTTACCCCACTGGAGAGCTCTTTTTTCAGGACCTCATCATTCAGGTCAGCAGGATCTTTCTTGCTCCTGTAAAAATAATCGACCATTTCCATCACCAGTTTCCGCTTGGTCCTGCCCAGTTTACGGGAGAGCAGTGCCAGTCGGCTATCCACTTCCACCGGGAAGCGGACAGACCGTGTGTTTTCATCCTGTCTAGCCATTACTACCGGAATTACTGTCCATGATAAACCGGAACCTGCTGGCCTTTGTCGGGTGCCAGGAGGGGATATAATCCACGTATCCATAAAGAACGAGATCAGAAAGACATTTGTGATAGGTCGCAATTGACTTTATACGTGAAAAATGCATCAGCTTTTTACGGCTTGAATGAAAGTAATCCCCGGGAAGTTGTTTCTGGTGGTAATAGAACATCGCCATGAACAGTCCGATATGAGATGGGAGCAATCTGTTATCTTTGGCCACATGCTCAAGATAAGAACCAAAGCAATGATCCTGAGTTCTGTTATCCATTGCCATTACCTCCCTCCATCATTTTATCAACATCACTGCTGCGATAATACATGCTGCCTCCGATTTTCTTAAAAGGTAGAATGCCTGTAATCCGTAGGTTCTGCAAGGTTCCGGGAGATATGTCCAGTTTCTTTCTGACCTCCCTACTGCGGAGCCATTCCTTATCTCCGCTTCCAGTTGAGTTCTCCCGTTTAAGAACCTGTGTGATCTCTTCGAGCAGCTCTTTCTTGAACTGCTGTAAATCTTCTTTTGTCAGGATGTCAAATACCATAGCATACCAATTTTGTGAACAATATAGGCTCGGCATTTGCGCCTTGCCATTGCTACAAAATTGGGGGGCGATGGGGCAATATGGATGACCAGCGGAGTCCGATGGTCATGTTCAGCAATCGAACAGGATCGCTATTGTCTCTGTTTTATGGGTATTATCTGGAAAAGCTTTTTGTCTTCGGGGATTTTGACTCCTTTCATGGAGTCTTTCGGATCTTTCTGCACAAAATAATTCCGGGCGGTATTGACCGGTATATCTTTGCCATTATAGACGAAGTATTTTGAGACCATTTTATAATAGGGACTTTCATGGTCACTGACCAATAACTTTCTCCCATTCGGAAGCGTCAGGTTTTTCAGCTGTTGCAACAGGTCGATAAAAGTGGGAAGATGCTCATCCTGTACCATTGGCTTGACGGATACCTCGTATTTTTCAAGATCGGTCATTTTGTTTATTAGAATTTCCAGTTCAGCTTTCAACCCCGAGATCTGTTCATCTTTTTCCTTAATCAACATATCATTTGGCCTGATGTTCCATTTGTCCAGTGGTGCTAGAAAGTCTAGGAATTCGTTCAGTTTTCTGATGTTAGAAATGCGAAGGGAATGCTTTGCGGAAAAGGGATCCTGTCCCTTAAAATAATCTATCCTATCTGAAACGATATGCCATACATGGGAAAAGAAATCTTTTTCCGAGTGATTCCCTCCGGAAAGATAATACTTCAGATGATAAAGATAATAGTCATAGAACGCCCCATCTTCGAGATCATATACCTTCAATAAAAAATGGTTATCCTCATATCCTTTCTTGAGTCCCAGGATATTTCCCAGTTCAAATGGATGCGGGCTGAAATCAAAAGCTTTTCTAGCTTTAAAATAAATTGCTGACATATCGTAAAAATAATAAAAAGGTGCCACACAATAATTGATGAGCGATCATTTCCAGTACCACCGGTTGTCATCAATGAAGTTTATCCGATATGCACTGCAAATGGTTTTAAAATAATTTTTTAGTTCGCGGATCTTTATAATTTGATTTTTGGGAAAAATTAAAAGCGCTCCGGTTTTTAATCTGATATAGAAACTATCTCGGGTTTCCGAAATATAATCAAAATTATCACAAAGGTATCTGGTCTCCCCCTGAGGACTCTGCACCAGGACGCTCTGCTGCTCAAATGTAATATTGTACCGGATTCCGACCTGAGCTCTATATTCATTCGATTTTATAAGCTTTGTAAAATTCCTTTTATAATACCATCCCAGATAAACGGGAAAGAAAATAAACGCAATAGTTGATAGAGTAAAAAACATAATTCCCATTCTTCTTTCAAAAACTGCAAATAACAAACTTAACAGAAGCATTATTGTGCCAAATATCAGCTGGCTATTCCGCCTTGATTTCCTAACGTTTTCAGATCTGGACGCATGATACAACAGAACGTTCAATTGGTCTTTCTCTGTTGAGATTAATTGTAATATTTTCATGCCCTAACCATTTAATTTATACATTCTGGAGAATCCAGTTTTGGGGAGATATCAATATTGTACCCATAGCCCTTTTCTCTTCAGATATTTTACCATTTTATTCAGGGCAACGAACCATATCAGGGTGAATAATGCCATAAAAATCTGCCCTCTTGACCGGGTGCCTTCATCATATTCATTGATGGTTTTTTCTATCAGTATCCTGCTGTCCTTTATCAACTGATATATAAGTATATGATCTCCATAGGTCGAGAAAAACCGCTGGATCTTACCGCTTAAAGATGGCGAGGTCGCTGTATTGAACTGTAGTTTAAGATACTTAACAGTTATACTGTCATTTTTACGCACATCAATGCTTGTTTCACCGTCTATTCTCCATTTCGCATATGGTTCCTGGGAGATAATCTGAATAAAGCTGTCTTTGATCCTTTGTTTATTTACTGTCTTGGAGGTCTCATAGGATTTTATGTCCTTCACCTTAAAGGTTAGCTCTCTAAGATCATCCTTGGTAACATTATTGGTCTGGGCGAGATTCCATTGGACGAAAAGGTAAATAACAGTCATATATGGAACAAAAATAAGCAGACTTATCATTAAGCCTCCATATATTTCTTTCAAAACTTTACTTAACATTTCCTGTTTATTTTTTAAAGATATTTAGCTTCAATGTTGTTCTGCCAAAATTATGGGTTTCACCATCAGGAAAGAATGGTGACTTAATATGCGCTGGATAAAGTTTATTATTCGCGAAATTTCAGCCACAAGTTTCCAGGATTTTTTCTAGTTTTAAAGTGAGTTCAGGTTGTTAATATTTTTTTGTCAAAATCCAGATCTGAGTCTTTTCGTCATATTGGCCGGCAATATCATTATGTTTTAGTTCTTTTAATATCATTGCGCTGCAGGGGATGTTTTTATCAGCTTCATTTCTAAATGTTATTTTGTCTATCAGGTCCGGTTTTAATTCTATATAAAATGTTCTGCTTTCACTACGGTCTATATTTACAGCTATAAATTTCTCATTTCTGTTGATGCTGAAATATACCTCTAACTTCTGCCCGTTGGGCAATATTTGATAGATTTTCAAATCCTCTGCGGGATAGGATGGATGATCTCCGAAAAGAAGGTCCTTTCCGTCTTTGTCCAGATAATTTATTTTAGTCAGTACCAACATGTCCAATTGCCCGCAAATGGTCTTCTCCTTTTTGCATGAATTCACGGAAACAAAAATCAATGTTAATAAAAGTAAAATAGAATAATTTTTCATAGCTATCTTCTCTAAGGGGTTAATAAGATGGATTTTTAATATGTGGGTTTTTCGGGATCTCAACCAATCTATATCCTTCCTTGGTAAGGGATTTCTTCAGGAATTCATTGGGCATATTCTTAAAGACGGCAATGGAAAGCGTCTGGCTGGGCAAGACTCCCCAATTAGAAAAAAAATCACGTATTTTCTTTCTGAAAAGGATACCCCTGAAAACCTTCTCCTTCCTGTCAGCTTCGATATGTTCACTCCCCGGAAACCAAAAGTTGGGGTTGAGTTTTTTAATAGCAATCAAGGGAAGATTGAGTCCAGCAGCAAATTTTTCAAATTCCCGTTCTGACACCTTATAGACGAAGTTTCCCACCGTTTCATGGGAGAACCTATTTTTCCAGACTTTATTGATCATTTTGTCGTTGATCCTTCCCAGTAGGTTGGCTAAATATAATAAGGCAGGCATTTTTGATATCGGATCCTGCGGTTCAATAATTATAATGGCTTTTCTGGCTACCCGGATCATTTCGTAAAGAGCTGCATAGGGTCTTGGAAAATGATGGTAGCTTTCCTTACAGAGTATATAATCGACACTATTGTCTTCCAATGTTAATGATTCAGCGTTTTGGGCGGAGAAATCCTTGATAAACTCTTGTTCATGGGAAACTTTAAGGAAACTGTCATCTAGGTCACTGGCGGTAACATTATGGATATTTTGGTCGAGCAGGTAGCGGGCGTCATGTCCATAAGCATCTCCAAGGGTAAGCCATTTCGCATTTTTATCCTTGGTGAAAGGTTCCAGGCATCTGAAAAAAAGCTCCTGGAGCCAGTGATTTATACTTCCTTTATAGCTATTTAGTGACTTGATTACTTTTATTTTTTGTTCTTTTTCTGGATACAGGGTATTATACCAATTGGCATGGAGGTCATAGCTATGTTCATTGAATTGATCCTGTTTTCGCAAATTATTTTCCATGATTAAGTTTATAGTGGTTACATCATCTGATATTGATCAGACAAATAGATATTCTTCTCATGATCTTAACCTTGTTTTAGGTTTATTTATTGTAACGGATAATTATTTATAAATGCTACAGGTAAATTAAAATACTGGAGTAAAATTGATAATCATGGATATATCGGAGCTATATATTCGACTATATGCTTAGTGGTAGGGCTATTTATCTGGATAACTAGCCTATTAGATATATAGCTTATCGCTGCTAAATTCAAATCTTAGTTAAAGTATACTGGACAGTATACTAAAAAAGGGTTTAATGGTATCATTAAGCGAAAAGAGTATCCCCGGAGGATACTCAAAACCCCATTTGCAGAACATGGGGCAAGAAAAGTAGGGCTCTGCCCAACTTCTGCTTGCTCTAAAATTTCGAACACATATTTTCTTGTATAAGAAACTTTTTCTTTTCCAACACTAAATTTTTTGTAATTAAATAAATAGCAAATAGATGTTTCGATAAAATACAACATTATTCTAGCTCGTGGAATAAAAACTGAATAAAATTGCAATATTAATTCAATGGAAACATTTTGGTAACACAAGAGAATTACTTTTGTTTATATTTTCAAATATGATAGTTTATAGAATAATTCCAAAGGAAACACCTAATGCCCTTAATCTTTTTAAAGAAAAAACAAAGTTATCAGATGATAATTTTAAGATTATTATAGTAGAAGCATTGGACAATTGCAATTCGCTATTGGATAATGTTTATATGAGTAAAAAGTATGGGTTTCAACTGTCTAAAGAAGAAATAAACATTCATAACGTACACAAACACATCTGGAGTGAATTCTTCAAGTCAGAAGAAGATTTTTGTCTCGTAATGGAAGATAACGTTTCACTCAAACAAGATTTTGAATTCATAGAAAAAGCTGTCAACTCTTTCTCTGAAAATTGGGATGTTTTCTTTCCATTTGATAAGAGTAATAGTACCCCAAAAGATAAAGAGTATATACTGGGGTATTATTGGGGAAGTTGCGTATACTTTTTGAGTAAAGAAGGTGCAAAAAAACTTTTGCCTGATTATATTATAAAGCAACCTGTAGATGATGAATTAATCGAACGGGGATTAAAAGAAGAAATTAATTTATTTTTTGAAGATAAAAAATGGTTTGATATAGATTTTGATCGCTCCTATGTTCACACGGGAAGATTGAGGGAGATTAGTCTGAAAGTCGATAAATACAACGCTTGGACAATTGATCAGAAGCAATTAGCTCAAAACATATTGTCTATTTTATCTGAAATTGCGACCAAATTAAATATAGAACTATTATTACATGGTGGAACACTACTTGGCTATGTGCAGCACGGGAGCATCATTCCATGGGATGATGATATAGATCTGGGTATAGATGAAAATGATTTTAATAAATTTAAAAATTTTATTAAAGAGGACAAAAGATTGCAAATCGGAAGCAAAATAGAAGAAAGAACAGGAACAGAATTTTTCAAGATCTGGAGCGAAGAAGGAGAGCCGATTGAAAATTACTCATATAAATTTCCTTTCATTGATCTTTGGTTGTATCGAAGAAAAGAAAATCACGTTGTCTTCCATAACGGTCTTTATTTTCAAAATGCATTAGAACAGAAATTTCGAAAAGTAATCTTTGAGGGAAGTGCTTTTTTTGTCCCCTTTAATAGCACAGCTTTTCTAGATTTTTTTTATAAAGAATGGAGGCAAAAATTCGTCATCTACTCTTGGAGCCACAGGTTAGAAAGAGTAAATGGTTCTTCTTTTAAAACCGGGATAGAAACCGACAATCATGGTAAATTCTTGAAATATTCAATATATTAAACTAATCCGTACTAAAGATAGATACCTAAATAAAACAAAAAATTTCTAACAGAATCGAAATTTACGAGATCTTAAGAAAATCCATTGTTAAATATTCTCAATTTAAAAATGTGTACTTAAAATCTAATTAGGATTATTATTGTACTTTTTTGGTCTCTCAAAATATCTTAATCTGTTAATTCAAAATTATAAATGAAACTAAAGAGATGATCACGGTAATTATTACTGTTTGGAAACGGAACAACGTGGAAGAACAGATTCAGGCACTTCTTCGTCAAACTCTTCTGCCAACGAAGATTTTTATATATCATTGTAAATTTAACTTAGATCCCGACCTCGATTTAACACATAAGTACCCATTGGTTGATTATCAAGTAAATACAGATGACCTTGGGTATTTCGGAAGGTTTAGCTTGGCATTACATGCAAAAACTCCATACGTATATATTTTAGACGATGATGTAATTCCTTCCGAAAATTGGCTACAAAGATGTTTGGATTTATGTATTTCTAAAAATTGTATTATATCACCAACAGGGCGAATTATCCCAACTATGGATTTTACTCCTGAGCAGCCTAAAGGTTTGAAAGAAGAATTTATTAACAAATATTTTGTAGGAGACAACAATAGTAGAATTCTTGAAAATCACTGCTATTCAGATACATATGTTGATTTTGGGTGTAATAGTTGGTTCCTTAAAACCGATTGGCTGAGCTATTTTTGGGGAGTTAAGCCATTTACAACAACGACAGGAGAAGATGTCCATCTGTCTGTTTCTTGTCTAATATTTGGGGGAATCAGAACTCTGGTGCCGAGACAAGTTAGTTCTAGTACATCAGGAAATATGAAGAAATATTATGGCTTCGACCAATTTGCTAGTTGGAAAAAGACAGACTTTATCACTGAACGCGAAGCCATTTTTAAATATTGGATTGAAAAAAAGGGATGGAACCCCATATTGTGGTAAAACTTTGAAAATCAAAAACATTGCCAATAATTTAAGGACATATTATAAGAAAATGATATTTAATTTAATATCTCCCACCAAATAAACAATTTCAGAGCAAGATAATGGCAAAATGAAAAACCTGAAACTATTATATGATCTATTAGTTAGAACCAATAATCCTGTAGAATGTGGGATTGCATGTATTCAAACCGTTGCCAAATATTATGGATATTTATGTTCGATTGATGAGTTAAAACATACCTCTAGAATGTCCGAATCAGGGATGACATTACTAGAACTTTCAAAAATTGCAAAAAATATTGGGTTCAGTGCAAAGGCCTACCGAACAGATTTTGAAACTATTATAGGAATTGACTCACCACTTGTTTTGAATACTATATCAAAATCTGGACAAAATGGGTATGTAGTGATGCTTGGAACGACCGAGAAAAAGGGAATTAAGAGATTTATAATTGGAGATCCACTTCATGGAGTCTATTTTTTATCTCAAAAGCAGCTCGAAGAACGTTGGTACAGTAGAATATGTTTGATACTGGAAGTAACTAAAAAACTTGAATTGTCTGATTTAGCCGTCAAACCAAAACTAATCATCAACCACTTAATGTCGGAAAAAAAGTTATGGAGGCTTATGTTATTTATAACTTTAATACAGACATTGGTTTTGACAATAGGCATTATTTTGGCACTTAGACTATTAGATGTAATCCTTTTTCCTGATATTTTAAGATTAGCGAGCCTCTCACAAGCATTAGAAGTATTTATAATATTTATTATTTATTTATTTTTTGATAGTTTTCGCACTTATATTTCAAAAATATATAGTCTCAAAATGTTGGGAGTTTTTCAGTATGAGTACCATAACTACCTGTTGGGAATGTCAAAGTCATATCTTTCCAATCAAAATAAAGACTCCTTAACAGCCCAAGGATTGAATAATATTTCTCAAATGATGAAATATCTTACAAAAGTTATTAAAGGAATTCCATATTTTTTTGCCTTTCCAATAGTCTTGATTACGCTTACAATAAGATCATGGGAAATACTTTTAGTTGGAACTCCAATATTTGCACTATTGCATATATGGTATTACAGAAAAAGAATTCTATTGAGTCATGGATATTATGCTTCAGTAGCTCATGTTGGAACTTCGATTGTTTCTTTTTTTGAATTTGTTGAAAACTTGGGTTTATATAAATCTTTTAAATCATCTAGTACCATTTTATATAACAGTACTCAGTGGTTGGTTTATTTTAATTTTGGTTGGGCGGAAATATTAATATGTCAGTTTGTTGGGATAATCTTAATTAGTTGGCTACTATATAGCCATATATTTAATAAAAGCAATATGAACCCGGAGGTTAATGGCCTTTCGTTTAACTCTTTTGCTTTACATCAATATTACGGCGCCGAATATTTATCTATTTCAAAGAAGTGGAATGTATTTTTGGATTATCCAAAAGGATTTCAAAGGAATAAATATATTCTAGGCTGGGTGCTCCCGCAGGCTGCAATTGTCGTCGGACTGCAACTTGTAATAATTCATATCTTTCTGAGGGAAAACCAAACATTTAGAAGTAATTACCGCATTATACTACCATGGATATACGTATTATTAGTCTTATCTGTTTTTTTATGTTTTTATTTATATATGAGAGTAAAATTTACAAATTATAAGCGAGCTAATAGATCCGATGTTCAGATTCTGTAGGGCTCAAAAATGAGCTAAATGATTTTTCATTGGATATGTATTACCTAATCGAATATAAATCAGGCAAATGGTTCCATTCTTTCCTTTAATATTATTAAAACTTGAGATAAACCACAGTTATATTGCAATAGCAAACTGATTAAATACAAACAATAAAGGTATTCTCGGGATAAGTGTCATAAAACTTAGCACAAGATTATAGTTATATGTTAACTCTCGTCTAATTATTCCAAAGAAAGATACCTCTAGTAGGTGGTTTTAGCTTTGTACCCTTAACATCATGTCATATTGATTTTGTAATATGATGTTTTAAAATTGTATTTAGCTTAAATTTCACTTTACTTCTAAAAATACTAATTACTTCAATTTATAATTGATATTGAAGATTATGGAAGTTTTTTACTTCAATGTACGAGTTAAAAAAATGATTATTAAAATTATATAATATTATTAATGAGAAGTCTTGTCGTCTGCTCGAGTAATTTCGAGAATTACTATAGCAAGTGTATTTTTAATGGAAGTTTATCCTTGGACGGTCATATAATCAATTATGCTTTAATTGAAAGTGAAGATCCCCATTTCGATCCGGAACTATATCCAAATCATGTATTGTTAAAAAAAACCGCATTTTCTTGTAATTACAGAGAGATAGCATCGATGCTCAATGCATATTCCAAAATATCAATGCTGAAAAACGAAATAAAATATTATGCTATAGGTTCTGAATTTGTTGCAACCGTTATTGGTGTTGGAAAAAATGTCAAAAATCTAAAATTAATGGATAGAGTGATACCTAACGGAGAGTATCCCTTTACTAATTCGCCAGATATTACACCAGGCCTACCAACGAACCACGCTTCAAGAGAAATTGAAATTTTGCCTGCGGAAAAACTTTTTAAAATACCTGACTTGCTGGAGGATAATGTTGCCTCAGCATTTACGATCGGAGCACAAACTACTTATTCAATGATTGACAAACTAGACATAAAGACAGGGAAAAAAGTCTTAATAACAGGAATAAGTTCTAATACTTCTCTTTTTGCACTGAATGCATTAAAAAATATGAATGTATCAGTTTTCGGGACATCCCGAGATCCGAGACACCGAAAGAAGCTTCTTGACATAGGACTAGATGATTTTTTTGTTTTAACGGAAAGTGTAGACAATATCTTAGAGAATCCCGAAATAAACAAGTTTGTAGCTCATAATGGAGGATTCGATTATATAATCGATCCATTTGCAGATGTCCATCTTTTTAAAATTTTGGAAGTGATGAACATGGGGGCGAAATATATTTCTTGTGGTGTAGCCGAACAGTTTCGAATCAAAAATGAACTGGTGCAAATTAATCTGATCTTCGCGAGAATAATTCAGAACAACCTATCTATTCTTGGGAACTGTTTAGGAACTACTGAGAATCTATCAAGAGCCGTAGAGGATTATATTACAGGCAGGCTACAAGTGGTTATAGATTCTGTTTTTAAAGGAGATATTAAAGGATTTATTGAGAGATCTTTCTTAAGCAAAGAAAGACTTGGAAAAGTTGTCTTTAGATATGATTAAATAATATGTTAATAATCTACAAGTACTGTAAATAATAATAAATGTCTGAACCTTTATGCGAATATGAGCAAATAAAAAATAGGGAAATATTTTACTTAGGAGAGATATCTACATCATCTAAAGTTCTATATATCTTTTTATTGGCTCTGGTTATAATTTCGGTTTCTGCCTTACCGTTTATTAAGGTCACTATAAACTCTTCATCTCCTGCTATAATTCAAACAGCTTTGACAAACGAGGTTGTAATGGCAACTGTTGAAGGAAAGATTACAAAATTGAGTTTTAAAGATAATTTGCGAGTTCATGCCGGAGATACACTATTGTGGATAGACAATAGTGCTCAAAAAAGTAATATAAATGTCCTTCAGAATCAGAAAAAACTATTGCTGGATAACCTTAATGATTTGAAACTATTTAATTCGATTTCTAATTTCGATGGTCGTCCTAATTTTCGAACTCGAAAGTATCAAATAGAATACGATCAAATGCTTCTCCAAAAGAAGGAAATCATGTTTAGGTATAAAAAAATAGCAAAAGATTTTGAAAGAAGTGAGACTTTGTTCAATCGAAAGGTAATTTCAGCGAGTGAATGGGAGGTTGAAAAGCTGAGATATGATGGAGTCAAAAGTGAATTGGAGATGTTAGCTGAAAAGTCTAAATCTCGCTTTAGTTCTGATGAGTACAGTTTAGCACAAGAGTTGAGTAACATAGATAAGCAAATTATTCAATTTCAAGACGCTAACGTACGTAGTGTGGTTATAGCTAATATATCAGGAACAATTTATAGAAGTAGCGGAGTTCAGCAGGGGTCTTTTGTCCGGTTAGGGCAGCAAATCGGAGAGATTAGCCCGACCAGTTCATTGATTGCAGTTTGTTATGTCTCGCCTAAGGATATTGGATTTATTTCCTTAGATCAAAAGGTAAGATTGCAACTGGACGCTTTTAGCTATATCGATTGGGGAACTCTTATCGGAAGAGTAGTCGAAATAAATGACGAAGTTGTAATGATGGAGAATAAGCCTTTCTTCGTTGTAAAATGTAGCCTAGAAACCAGTTTTTTAAAGTTAAGCAACGGTCGAAAAGGTATCATTAAGAAAGGTATGACATCAACAGCCAATTTTGAATTAACTGAACGGAGTCTTTGGCAATTAATTTTTGACAAAATGCACAATTGGTTAAATCCCAACGTAACAACACAATAATTCCTTATGAAAATTAATCTTAAGCAACACGACGCCTTTGATTGTGGAGCGGTTTGTCTTGCTAGCATTTGTGCGTATTATCATCTTAAGATTCCTATAGCTAAAACAAGGCAATTAGCGAATACAGACAAGAAGGGTACGACATTATTAGGGCTTGTAGAGGCCGCAAGGAAAATTGGATTTGATGCCAAAGGAGTAAAATGTAGTAAGGACGATTTGCTCGAGATGCCATTCCCATGTATTGCTCATATCAATTCAAAAGAAAAATTCCCCCATTATGTAGTTATTTATAAAGCAACGAAAACCTATTTTAAAATAATGGATCCCGAGGTTGGCAAGATCATTAAATACAAGAGGGAGCAGTTTTATAAAGAATGGACCTCTATATTGATAGTGCTAAGTCCAAATAGTGATTTTAAAAGTGGGAGTTTAAATGTTTCCAAAAAGCTTCTTTATTGGAAATTGCTAAAGCCAAAAGCGAGTCTCATTTTTCAAATTATTCTGGGGGCATTACTCTACACTATACTAGGCCTAGGTAATTCGATATATATTCAAAAAATTACAGATTTTGTTATACCGAACTTCAACGGGAACCTTTTGAACGTCTTAGGTTTAATAATGCTATTCGTTATTGTAACTCAGGTAACCATTGGATTTATCAGAACACTTTTCACAATTAAGTTGGGCCAAATGCTCGATTTACGACTAATACTTGGATATTATACACATTTACTTGATCTACCTCAGGCTTTTTTCGACAATATGAGAGTAGGTGAAATTGTTAGTAGGATCAATGATGCAGTTAAAATTAGAGTCTTTATAAATGAAGTTTTAGTAACAATACTGGTCAATTTTGGAATTGTCTTTTTTTCCTTCATCATGATGTTTATATATGATTGGAGACTTGCGCTATTGATGGCAGTAATAATTCCTTTTTATATAACAATGTATATATTCAGTGACAAACTAAATAAGAAAAATGTACGTAATTCTATGGAAAACTCAGCGGAGCTTGGTAGTCATTTAGTGGAAAGTGTAAACTCTATGGAAACCATAAGGAGCTTTGGGTTAGAAGTGTATGCAAAAGAAAAAACTGAGGAGAGATTTATCGCGTTTTTAAGAAGTATCTACAAAATTGCAATTACTAATTTATATATAGCTTCTTTTTCAGATTTTATCACTAAATCATTATCAGTCTTGCTATTCTGGGTAGGTACAAATTATATATTTGATAGCGAACTTACGCCAGGAGAACTTTTTTCATTTTTCGCCTTATTATCTTATTTCACAGGCCCCCTTAGCAGCCTAGTTAAAGTAAATCAGCAAATCCATGAAGCGCTCATAGCTTCAGATAGGTTGTTTGAAATAATGAATTTAGATCAGGACGCAGATCAAGAGACAAAATCTATTGATATTAGTCCGGCGATGATAGGAAATATTGTTTTTGAGAAAATTACTTTCCGATATGGTTCAAGAGCTATGGTTTTCCAAGATCTATCAATTACTATACCCAAGGGAAAGTTAACTTCAATTGTAGGTGTTAGCGGTTCTGGCAAGAGCACCTTAATAAATTTATTACAAAGCATGTACCCATTAAGCCAAGGACGGATTTGCATTGGAGACTATGATATTAAATATTTATCAAATGAATCACTTAGGAATGTAATCAGTGTAGTGCCGCAAAATATTGTTTTGTTCGCAGGTAGTATTATTGAAAATATTGCAATTGGTGATAAAGAACCTGATGTTAATAAGGTGATTTCTATATGTAAAAATCTGGGTTTCATGGGCTTTATTGAGAGTTTAGATAATGGGCTATTTACTTATATAGGAGAAAATGGGACTAATCTATCAGGAGGTCAACGGCAGAGAATTGCTATAGCTAGAGCTTTGTATAGGAGCGCTGAAATTTTAATTTTAGATGAAGCTACCTCCTCTCTAGATAGTTTTAGCGACAGCTACGTCCAAAATATCATAAAAGACCTATTGAATATGTCAAAAACGGTAATAATAATAACTCATAAATTAAGTTCCGTTCTCAATTCGGATAAGATTATTGTCTTAAAAGATGGAAAGGTAGTGGAAGAGGGAACGCACTTCGAATTAATAAAAAATGAGGATTATTATTTCGAGTTATTGCAAAAGAACGGATTATAGACAAAGTAAAAAGAATATATTGTATATGACAAAATTCCCATACGTAATAAAAGACGACATAGTTGTTAGAATTCCAAGATATTCCTTCCGAGATAGTTTGGATATCAAAGACATGGATCGTTTGTTAAATGATGAAGTCTTTTTAGAGGCAATTTATATAGCTTCGCCTGTTCTTTATAATGAATTGATAAAATTAAAATTAGGTATTTTAGCGGAGGATAAAAAGGCGAAGATCTCAATCTCTCTCCAGAAGTATTATTCTAGAATGTTCAGTAGATGTACACCGTTTGGGCTATTTTCTGCATGCGCAGTTGGAAAATGGAGCAATAAAGGAACGTATCTTAACTTTTCAGAAGAAGACTTCTTTCGTCATACACGATTGGACATGAACTACTTAAGTGATTTAACAGCTAAGATTTCCAATTTACCAGCTGTAAGAGCCAGATTATTATTTTATCCCAATTCTAGTATTCAAGCGGTTGGAAGTGAAATTAAATATTGCGAGTATTATCATAAAGACAACAGACGCAAGAACAGAATTTCCGCCATTAAAAATAACCTGTATATAGAAGGTATACTATCAAATGCAAAGAATGGGGCTACTTTGTCTCATTTAGTTTCAACAATTTCGGATGATCGATTTGATAAACAAACAATTTTAGGACTTCTATACCAATTAACATCATCACAACTTTTGAGAGATGAACTAGAAATAGAGGTCACAGGGAAAGATCATCTGGAAAATATTATCAAGATTCTACATAATAAAAACTTCAAAGATCAGGAAAATCAAATTTTGAATATAATTTCGGAGTTGCAAAAAGTCAAATTAAGTTTGGAGAGTTTGGATGATAATAAAAGAAATAAAGTTGAAGCTTATAAAGACATAATAAATATTTTAAAACGTTTTGACGTTCCAGTTGATGAAACAAGAGTATTTCATGTAGATAGTTATCGTTCTTCGGAAACGATAATGTTAGACTGGAAAATTAAAGAACAGCTTTGTGAAGCTCTCCTTCTTCTTAATTCTATGCATATGAATGCGACATCTGCATCTGATTCTTTAATACAGTTTAAGAAAAAATTTAAAGAGAGATACGACGGGAAATCCGTATTGTTAACTGAGGTGTTAGATTATGAGAATGGAATAGGGTACCCTGTAAACAACCCTTCAATATTTGCTCCCCTAGTATCAGATATTTCCCAAAATTGGCAATCGGAAGACGTAAATATTACTTATAAAAAATCAAATAAATGGATGCTTGAATTGCTAAAAGAAGCCAATTACAATAGCAAATATAGCATCGAACTTAATGAAGCGGACTTTGATGTCTCTCAAATTAATTGGGATGATTTTCCTCCATCTTTTTCCTTACTATTTAAAGTAATTAATAAAGAACAAAATATAATAGTGCTAGATGGAATGGTTGGCCCATCTGCTATCCCGGTTCTAGCTAGATTTGCAAATGGCAACTCCTCGATTTTTAATATAGTAAAAGACATCGCAAAAATGGAAGAGCAACAGAATCCAGGAGTAATTTTCGCAGATTTTGTTCATCAGCCAGACGCTAGAGCCAGTAATGTTATCATGCATCCGAAAATTCGAAACTATGAGATACCTTATCTGGCTAAATCATCGCTAAGAGGTGACCAAAGAATTGAAATGACCGATATCTATATCAAAATCGAAAATGATGAAATTATATTATTTTCTAAAAATCTTGGAAAAAGAATTATCCCTACCAAAAGCCATATGCACAACCACTTTGATAATTCTATTCCACTGTATCATTTTTTTGGAGATTTATATAACCATACCTCTAATAATAAGATTATAAATTTTTCATGGGGAGGGCTTTCGTCGCTTTATTTTTTTCTGCCGCGCATAACTTTTAAAAACGTAATTATATCCCCTGCAACTTGGAATTTTACTTTAGATAATTTCAAACACCTATATAACCTTTCAGAACAGGCACTCTTTGAGAATATTCAAGCATTACGTATGGAGTACAAGTTGCCTGAAAAGGTAGTTTATGCAGAAGGAGACAATGAACTTCTTGTAGATTTTCACAATGTATTATCAATTAGATCATGGTTGCAAACGATAAGGCAAAGAGGTTTTATTCCATTAAGAGAATTCTTGTGGAAAGAGGATTCTTCAGGCTCATATATGAATCAGTGCGTAGCTAGTTTTATAAAGAAAGATACTTCATTTAGAAATGGTAATATTATGCAGTATGGTTATGAATCTGAACAAAATGATATTACTGATGCATTTGGTTTAGGCTCGGAATGGGTGTATTACAAATTCTATTGTAACTCGGAAAGTGGTGATCAAATATTATCGAGTTGTGTAAAAAACATAGTGGATGTTTTGAAGAATCAACAATTGATTGATAAATGGTTTTTCATTAGGTATGCGGATCCCGAGCCTCATCTTCGAATAAGGTTTCACCTAATAAATTATACTGATGTAGGTAAATTGATACAATTAATAAAGTCTTTTCTGGAAAGGCCAAGTATTGCGAAAACAATTTGGAAAGTTCAGTTAGATACATATATCAGAGAAATCGATCGCTATGGAAGTAATTCGATCGAATTATGTGAATCTATTTTTAATCTGGACAGTGATATCACCTTGGCTTTGGTAAATATAATATCTGAAAATGAAACTGAAAAATGGCTAGCCGGAATTAAGGGGATGGATGATTATTTAAATAGTTTCGGCTTAGATCTACATGCTAAGATCGAATTTACTAATAAAAGTAGACAAAGCTTTTTTTACGAGTTTAATGTAAATAAGGTTATGAGGGATAAAATTAATCTTAAATATAGAAATCACAAATCCTTAATTGCAAATATGTTGACTGGGGCATCATCGTCGGGATTACGAATGAATATCAATAGCCTTCTTAAATCAAGATGTTTATTACTTAAACCCTATGTTGAAGAGTTACAACAGGTACGCGAAAATAAAATATCAAATGTAACTGAAGAGAGTATAATAGCAAGCTTGATTCATATGATGCTGAATCGTCTTATTGGTTGTAAGGAACGTACTTATGAAATGGTGCTTTATGACTTCCTTTATAAATACTATGTGTCAGTTCAAGCACAGCAATGATTTTTAATCGTAAGTACTATTTTTAAAACATGGATTCAATCGTTATAAATAAAAGTAAAGTAATTTAGAAAATGAAGTTTTATTTTACGTTACAAAGCCGCATAATTCTGCGTTATTTAGCAAATAGTGGGATGAACCCACTTCTAGTAGGTCTTTTAATATTGATAAGTTTTACTGTTATTTCACAGTATATAATCTTAAAAGCCTCATACACACCTTATGTGTACGCTATTATCCCGATGGTGCTAACTTTTTGCTTAAATGGTAGTTCTAGGAATATATTTTTAAAATTTAACTTTTCAAATAGACATTATTATTTAATAAGGGCTCTTGAAAATATCATAGTGGGACTACCATTTATTTTGCTCTTGATTGTAAATGGGAAATTGTTGATTCCTGTTATCATAATGATCGCTAATGGTCTTTTAATCTTTATAAAAGAAGGGAGAAAAGCTACTTATGTGCTTCCAACACCATTCTATAAGCTTCCTTATGAATTTATAGTGGGTTTTAGAAAAACATTTTTGATAATCCTATTATCCTATTTTATCTGCGGTATTAGCATTACTGTTGGAAATTTTAATTTAGGTGTTTTTTCATTAATAATTATTCAGATAATTAGTTTTTCATTCTACTTGGATCCAGAAAGCCACTTTTATGTATGGATTTATTCAATGACATTCTCTCAATTCTTATTAAATAAAGTCAAAATATTGATATTATATTCAACTGTCTTGTCGTTACCTATTGCTATTGCACTTGGTATCGCCTTTAGTGATCAATTTTTAATCTTAATTATTGTGCAAATCATTGGTTATGTATCAATAGTATCAGGGTTATTGAGTAAATACACTTATTTTCCTAATAGAATGCCTTTACCGATATTTGTCTTATTTATTATTGCCTTAATCTTTATTCCACTTGTGCTTGTGTGTATGCCTTATTTCTATGTTAAATCGCGAACTAGCCTTAAAGAAATATTGAAATGATTACCGTAAAGAATTTATCAAAAAAATACGGCTCGAAAATTATTTTGAGTGATATCAATTTGAACTTTAATAGAGGAGAAGTACATGGCATTGTTGGTAACAATGGCGCAGGCAAGTCAACCCTCTTTAAATGCATAGCTGGTATTGAAAGTTATGAAGGAATAGTTAAATCGGAGTTTGAAAAAACGAAGGATCATATAGGCTTTCTAGATACTGACCCTTATTTTTTTCCAAAAATTACCGGAGAAGAATATCTTCGTTTGCTTTGTCATAGCAGGAAAGTGCCAGAGCCAAACTTTGAAGAGAAAAATATATTCGATCTTCCGCTAGGTGAATATGCTGCGAATTATTCGACGGGTATGAAAAAAAAATTAGCGATTTCTGGAGTCATGCTGCAGGATAATGATTATTTTATTTTCGACGAACCTTTTAATGGCCTCGATCTCCAGAGCAATATTATTGTGACCGCCTTAATTCATCATCTCAAAGAATTAAGAAAAATTGTACTAATAAGTTCACATATTTTCTCAACACTACATGATTGCTGCGATCGAATTCATTTCCTAAAAAATGGACAGGTAGTTAAGAGTACGGGTAAAGAAAATTTTAGAGATATTGAAGAAGAGATGAAACATCTCATATTGGGCGATAAGATTGCTAAACTTGGGCTCAAATAAGATAAGCTTTTTATTTTAGAAAAATGTTTGGTTAAGGATGAGCTTCATCATTCCTTAATAAACGAATAATTATAAAGTTAATAGGGGGATATTTTGGCATTCACGTTCGTAGATAAATAGTAAGTATTATATTAGCTTAAATAGTATTCTTGCTTTTCATTACTTGAAAGAATTTTCCTAACTTAGCTATCAAGAACTTGCAGCTAAAATGTATGTCAAACCAGTGAGTTATTCGGTGAGTAGGGAAATGGAAGGTTTGTAAATAACTGATAAATAGATTAATGCAATTAGGGTTCGATTCCCCTACGGGCTACAAAAAGCGACTTCAAAAGAGTCGCTTTTTTAGTTTTTATCTAAGTGCCCAATACCAAATTCAGGAAACAGGCCAACAGATTTTTAAAGGGGCTTTCAATAAAATTTAATTCTTTAAAATTTTCGCTTTTTCCGCGTCAAATTCCTCCTGGTTTATAATTCCCGCGTCCAACAGATCTTTTAAATCAAATAGAGCCTTTTTCTTCATTCCCATATCCACGTTTGATAAGGGTTCAGTGAACACTTTTTTCTCTGGAAGGCCGGGCTCACCTTTTAGGGGATCGGTCTGTGCGCCGGCATCAATCAATAATGCCGTTATTTCATTAAATCCTTGCATATTGGAATAATCTATTGCTTTTTGTTCCAATACATTCGTTATATCTGTAACGGAGCCATTAGATAAGAGATACCGCAACACATCCTTTTTACCATAGGCAGCAGCATAATGAAGCGCAGTATTGCCGGTAGCATCCTGTTTATCAATTGTTGCACCACTGTCTAAAAGTTGTTTGACCAAAGACAGATAACCCATTTTTGTAGCTGTATGCAGTAATGTTTCTCCTGCATAATGAGGTTCAAAACCAAGAATAAAGATACGCCCCCCTGTCCGTTCGATCAACCTTTCCAAATATTTACCGTCCTTTCCATCAAATGAGTCTACAGGACGTGCATAATCCGCAGAGAGGCCTCTTTCTAAAAATAAAGCGAGAAGCTCTTTTTGATTGCTATTACAAACATACCACACAGGAGAAATTCCCTCGGCAGATTCAGCAAAAATATCGCTCCCTTGCTCCAGTAACTTCTGAGCAAGAATACGGTTTCCGTTTTTTACTGCGAGCAGCAAGGGACCTTCACTTAAGTCATTCAGGATATTGACAGATGCACCATTATCCAACAACATATTGACAATAGGAACGGAGCCCTGTACCACCGCCAAATTTAAGGCCGTATTGCCCTCCTTGTCAGAGATATCTACACGAGCACCATTTTCAATAAGCAGCTGTACCACTGGCGGGTATTTTGCCTGCACAGCCAATAGTAATGGTGATTCAGCACTATTGTTCAATACGTTTACGTCTAATCCCTGTGCAATCAGTTTTTCAGCCATTTCCTGTTGCCCTGTTCGAGCTGTAATATGGAGCAAGCTATTTCCCAAAAAGTCGTTGATCAGAATATTAGCATTATTTTCCAATAAATAGACTGCTGTTTGTTTTTGCTTTTGTAACAGGGCAAAATATAAGGGGGTTTCCCCCCGATGATCCTCGTAGTCCACTGTGGCTCCAGCCTCAACCAGCTTTCTCACCAAATCCAAATAACCTCGATGCGCCGCATAATGCAATGCTGTCCGTCCCATTTCATCAGTGTAAGATACATCAACTTGATTTTTCTCCAATAATATTTCCGCTATTTTACGTTTTCCGCTTTCACACGCTATTATAAATGACTGAGACATAACAATTTTTTCTGTTTTTTTATTGTTTTAATAACCATTCGACTGTCTTTACCTTTATATTATCCTCCATAGCATAATCGACAGCTTTTTTATCCATTATATTTTCCAATTGAGGATCGATTCCTTCACCGACAAGATATTTTACTTTTTTATAAAGGTCTCGGGCTCTATTTTCATCGTAATTGAGGTTTACTTGACAAATTTTATGCAATAGTGTATTACCCTCGTTATCCGCATAACTGAGGTCTAGATATCCTTTGTCCATAATTTCCTGTACAACTAGGACTGATTTTTCTGCTAGCCAATCTACGCCTGTTTTTTCTTTCTGATACCAAAGTGATGCAGCTGTCAAATCTGCCCCATGTTCCAAAAGTAAGATCAGCACACTCAGATTAGTCTCGCTATCAGTATGCATCATGCGAAGGAATGCATTGAGTAGGTTTTCTCCTTGTTTATTGACGCTATGAAAATCTGGACTTCCATAATTGAGAAGGGGAACGAGCAGATCTGGATTAAAATGCCTTACTGCTGCATAATAAAATGAACTTTCGCCATGCCAATCCTTTAGCCCTGGATCTGCTCCCGCATTGAGTAATTTAATCACAACATCAGTTTTCAATGTATCAACAGCCATGTGCAGGGCTGTTTTTTGTTCAACATTGCCGATATTCGGGTCTAAACCTTCAACCAACAGCCAGTCTACGAGCTCGCTAATACGTTCATTGGACTGCATACGTAGACTACAAACTTTAAAAAGCAACGTTTGTCCATACTGATCCATCCGCTGCAGGTCGGCACCTGCCTCAAAAATAAGTTTTAAGAAAGAAATAGCCACATTTTCCTGTAATGCATATTCAAATAGAGTAATACCACCTACTTCTTCGTTGATATCATCTATCTGTGCTAAATAGCCTTTCATCCAAATTAAATGGACTTTAAGCTGCACTTCGGATGCAATCTGAGGTTTGAATAGCGTATTAATCACGGATGTGCTAAAACGATCATAATCGTATAGATCAGTTGAGATTAGTCCTTTTTTTACAAAATGGTCCAAGACTCCGTAATGCTGGGCTCTAATCAATTGGCTAACTAAACTATTCAATTCGTAATCGTGAAAGTCAACTCTACTATTTGCTGCTGCAACAATCCGTTCCATCTCCGCGATTTCACCTTTACGTGAAAATTCAGCAAGCGTCCTTAATTCATTATTTGTCATTTTTTACTTCTGTTAGTCTAAAGAAAAGAAATCCGCATGATTAAATTGAAAACGATTTAACTAGAAAAATAGTATAACAGGCACTTGATAGTAACAACAGAATCACCATAAGCCTTTAAACTGCAGGAATATAAAAAAGTTACTCCGGAAAATGGAGTGGCCTTCAACTATATCAGATTGAAAGTTAGTCTATAATTGATTTATGCCAAAGGTCTGTAACAGGATGTATCCTGTCACAGACCTTTGGCATATAATTCTGCAATAGCGGATGAAGTTGAACGATTAGCCTTAGGCTGATGCGTTAAATTTTTCCAAAGCGATCTTCTAACTAATAGATCGCCTTGGGTTCGGATTTTTCTTGCGCTTCTTTGTAGCGCAACACCTGCGATAGAATCGCTGGATTTTCGATCACTTTAGGCCTAAACTTTGTACTGTTCATATACGTTAAGATGGAGCTCAACAGCTGTCTTGCAACGGGCCTGTTGGCTAGATCCGCCTCCAGATCAAACGAAGCGATCATCAGCTTGCCTGATCCTACCGTCCCTTCAAAAAGAGATGCTAATCTTCTATTATTGGCAAAGTTATCAATGAGCTCTACAACTGCATGTCCACCTTTGACCTGATCCGTAATCATCGTAGTCGATTTAATTTGGAGATCCCACCATTGCCAATCTGTATGATTATCTGTTGGGAAATCGGCAAATACAGGATGTTTAGGGTCACAAAGCAAGCCCATTGTACCGGCCTGTTTTGGAAAATGTACCGGGCTCCAAAAAACAGGAACGAACTTCCCTTCAATACCGTTTATTTTCTTCCAATCGGGATTTAAAAGTACTTTTTTCCCTTCTTTCAGCAAGCGCATTGCTTCCCCCAATTCGCGCGTATAGCTGACTTCCCCAAAATTAACGGCTACCTTTTGAGGATACACCCAAATATTCCAATGGTTTTCGTACGAAGTACCCTCAAGTTTAAGTTGAATCGTCAATTTCTTCGCCTGTCTAATTGTTTGTAATGGTACTTCTAAATGCCCCACATTGCCTTGATGTCCCTTTCCAATGGTTGACTGAAAATGTCCCTGTGCGATTATTTTTCCTGCATCTTTCAGGAACCAACTAATCCCCTGATCCTTCAAAATCTCCTGTCCAAAATTACTCACATCTATAGAAGCTTTGAACGTTTCATCGTTGGTATATACAGCTTTCGCAAACTGGAGCAAAGGCACTACTGGAGCGCTAAATTGTCGAAATTCTGCCGCTGAGAGAATATGTTTGCTGTCCCAAAACGCATCTAATAAGCCTACCAATGCCGTTCCCTGACCAGGGAAATCGTGAAGATCAAGGAGCTGATAACCACTGATACCCGGTGTCTTCAACGCTCTTTCCATCTCCTCTTTGTACAGCATAGCTGCCAATTTTCCTGAGGACATCGTATATGCGCTGGCCTTATGTAATAATCCTTTTTGTTTTAGATCTTCTGCTACAGAAATGAAGTTTAACGGTTTTAAAACACCTTTATATTTTTTGATTTCGGCGAGATTGGGATAGACAGCATATTGTCCAATTTCGTGTGTCACGACCGGAATCGAAATTCCTTCCAAAGAATTGCTGTAGTTTTTATTGAATGTAGGTGCTTCGCTATTAAATACACCTTGTCCCCGCACCCAGCCCTTGGCTGTCCATTGGGTAATCAGATAATCATCATAGGGTTCTTCCTTCACACCATGCCCTTGTTGGAATGTAAAAGAAGTTGCCGTATAAAGATGCCGTTTGTCTTTTTCCTTTACGTATTTTACCAGATCATTCAGCGCATTGAAATCACCACTCAACTCATTACCCATACTCCAAAAACAAAAGGACGGATGATTTCCATAAGTCTGCATTATTCGATCGGCCTCTTCATAGAGAAAATTCATCACTCCCTCATCTTTACCAAGATTATTCTCCCAGATTGGCAACTCAATTTGAAGATAGAATCCCAATTCGTCGGCAACAGCAAAGGCCGCCTCAGGAGGACACCATGAATGAAACCTCAGATGATTTAGCCCCCATTCGCGCGCTGTCACAAAGACTTTTCTCCAACCGGCCTTATCCATCGGCGGATGTCCCGTTAACGGGAAGATACTGCATTCCAATGTTCCCCTCAAAAATAAAGGCTCACCATTTACTTTTAGCATGGTCCCATCCGTAGAAAGCTCACGCATACCTATTGAGGTATTCAATGTTGATACGGCATCTATGGTTTTCAATTCCAGACTGATGTCGTACAAATGCGGTGAAAATTCGCTCCAAAGTTTCAGTTTGTCACCAAGAAGGTAGTTTAGATTGATCGCTGAATCCCCCGGCGACAGCTGAATGATTCTTTCAACTGGAGTTAGGGGCCCCATTTTGTCTTTTACCTTTATTTTCAGTTTACCGACAACGGCCTTTGCAAGTTTATTACGGAGATTGACCTGCAGATTGATTTCCTTTTTCGCTAGATTAGGACTCGCATACACAGACTTCAGACGTACCGCATCGTAGGCCTGAATAGCAATCTTTCCAAGCATGCCATTCCAAATAATTTGGGTGTGATCGGTATAAGCATGCGCCATATCATCAACGCTAATTGGAAGCTTCTTCCTGTTATCTATGCGGATTGTCAACCGATGCTTCTTTCCTGTTTTCAGTAGGGAACTTAAGTCAAACTCATGCGGACTGACAAGGCTACGTTGCTTTTGTACTACTGCTATCCCGTCGATCCAAACCATAGACTCCCAAAGAACACGCTCGAGGGTTAAGATCATCTCTTTACCTGCCCAACCTGCCGGGATTGAAAGTTCCCGTGTATACCATGCTGCCCCCACATAACGATGTGCTCGCGTTAGATGCGAAAGCTGAGGTTTGGCAAGAGCAGGTGTCAACGTATTTACGGTTCCTAAACTCGCATCATCAGTTGTTCCTGGTAATCTGATCGATGTTTCGAACGATTTACCAGCCCAACCATGCTCGATACCGACATCTTCGGGATCAAGCCGAACTTTCCACTCTCCTGCAAGATCAAGGCGATTTAGTCCATCTGCCCAGACCGTATAACTTTGAAATAGAACGACGAATACAATGATATAGCGATACATACTGAATTAACTCTTTAAAGAAGTTTCACCTAAGAAAGAACACATAATAGCCTGGCTCCCTTGGTGATTGGGATCCAACTGCTGGACTTGTGCTAAATAATGCATTGCCAAAGCACGATCTCCATTCCCCAAATACCCCAATCCCATGACATACAAACAATGTATTTTATTCTTATGATCCAGATCTTCCTCCCAAATATCCATATCAGGCAAGGAAACTGCAAAATAATCTATTTTAAAGGGCTTGTCAATAAATAACTTTCCATGATCTATTAAACATTGAAAACGTTGTTCAGCTCGCACTGGATCACCAAGCTCATGCCAAGCTAAACCTTGATAAAATATCTTATCTGGTTGTGGATCATTATAGAAAAGGGCCTGCTGGGGCTCATCAGCACCTTCTGTTGCTTTATAGAAATAAACTTTAGCTTCTTCTTCCATGCCCAATAAACGATAGACGAGTCCCTTATAATAGTGAACATCGTTTTCTTCCATTGTAATCAGCTTACCTTCACCAAGGTTATGTGGATAATAATCAAGCGCCTTTAGCAAGGAAAGCGCCTGCTGCAGTTCATTTTGCAGTATCGATTTTTTGGCCAATTCGAGCTGACATATCGTGTATTGACGAGAGACCTTACCTTCCCCCCCTTCCCAGGGCTTAAACTGCCGGGAAGCAAGCAACGTTTTCGCACTCTCATATTCACCCAAGAGATTAAATAGGGTGATCCGCTCCAAGAATAGATCATCTCTAAGCGTCACCAAATCCGGATATCGATCGAGCAGGGCCAACCTTTCTTTGTAAGAGCGTCCCTCCTTCTTGTAGAGCTGATGAAGCTCCATGAGTAAACGTGCATCGGTTTCATCCAATGAAAATGCGCTCTCCAATAGGGGCACGGCTTCTTTCTTCTTGTCTATACGATTATAATAAGCTAAGGCCAAATTACGATAAACGGTAGGAAACTGTCCATCCAATTTGATAGCATGCTCCCAACAGTCAACAGCATCCTGATGCTGCCTTTTACCATACCAAAGATTGCCCAAATAATACGAGGCCTTTGCGTCAGCACTATTTAAAACTATGGCATGTCGGAGAATTGCAATCTCTTCCAAACGATTTGGAAAACAATAAGTCGGATCCATAACGACGGCTTGATCACAATACGTTTTCGCCTTGTCATGCAAGCCGAGATGAGTCGCGAAATAACCGAGTGTATAATATACCATTGGGTAAACTAAGGTTACGTCTTCAATGGTTTTTTCAAGGAGTAAAGATGCTTCTTCATACAGACCGGCATGAGCAAAATCCAATGTATACTCCATCACACTATGAATATTAACGCGCGCTAAATCGAGAATAGGAGAAAATATCGATTCTTCTTCCGTTAACAGGTACCATTCGAATCGACAGCCCATATTAAACGGATCCAATTCCATTGATTCTTGAATACATGCTAAAGCGGCATCTTTTGCCCCTAGTTTTCTTAAAATAGAGGCCTTCAGCTGTCTTCCTTTATGGTGATACCAGTTTCTGCTCAATGAGTGATCTATTTTTTCCAAAGCAGCTTTCCAATTGCCCCTCTTCGCATCTATTTGTGCCAAACCAAAATAGCCAGAATCCTTCCATGCGGCATTCCATGTTGCTTTGTAGAAAGCTGCATAAGCTCCATTCAGATCCCCAGATAGTTGCAGAGCTACACCAAGGTTGTAATAAGGTTCTCCATCATAAGGATTGGGATTACGCTCCGTAGCGCGGGCAATAGCGGTCTCAAAATAAATAATGGACTCCTCTATCTTACCGTTCCGCAACAAGAAAGCGCCCATTGCATTATTACATCTGATGTCGTTCGGTTCACGTCGCAGAGCCTCCTTATAATAATCCAATGGATTATAAGTTGCATGTCGGTACTGCTCCAGATGCTGTCCTGTCAAAAACAATTCTTCGATAGAACAAATGTCTTCGGGCAGCAATGCTGCCTGTGCCGGTTTGGGTATATCTTCAGCATTCTTCGCCTGTTCTTGCTGGTAGACCAATATTTCATGGTTATTTTTATCATACACAGTCAATATGAGTTCGGTTGTTAGACTGTCCAATCCAGCAACACTTTGGGTATAAATATTCCGAGGAGAACAAGTCACTTGTTCGTCCAAATAGATTTTACCGGCTGTATTACGTAACAAAACACGTATATTTTCATACCTCCCTGTTGTATACAAGACAATGTGAGCAGTCTGCTCCCTAACCTCCATATTGAGCACCGCATCTTTTGTTGCATTTTTCACCTGTCCGACTTCTGCGTAAGGCATAAAATACTGAGACCAGGATTTCACTTCGTAAGGTTGTAACCAAGCAAAATCAGGCTGATTATCTGTATATACACCAGCCATCAATTCAATATATGGTCCATTTTCATCTGTCAGGTTTCTATCCCAAGCGACACCAAAGTCACCATTTCCCCAGGTCCACTGTTTTTTCCCCGGTGAAATGTGATGGTCGGCCACATGTAACATCCCCGCATTGGTAGCACCAGCCTCATAGCCGCCAACGAAGTTGTATTTCGATTGAATGGCCATATAGGACGTCGGGACAGGAATATTCTTGTATTGTGCAATATCAACACCTGCCGAGTAATCGTATTTGTAATAGGTTCCCGTAGCAATCGGGAAAGAAGAGACCTCTCGCTTTCCATGATCAAAAACAGCATTGACATCGGGAGGGAATACGGAATAATAGTCGTCATTCACAACAACAGCCGGATTGGCCCACCACAGAAAAGTTTGTGGCAATGCTGTCCGATTATACACTTGAACCTTGATTTCTAAATACGCTTTGTCGGGATGCAAAGTAAATCCCTGCATGGCCTTCATCCGAAACATACGCTCGATTTCGTTGCACCAAACCGTAATACTTCCATCGCTGTTGTGTTCGATTAAATGCTCTGTTGGCATAAAAGTAGTCGGTCGATGATGCTGGGGCCAATTAAATTCAATCCCTCCTGAAATCCAAGGACCAGTGAGCCCAACCAAAGCGGGCTTGATAACCTCATTATAGTAAACGAAATGTCGTTCTCTAACTTTATCATAAGCCATATGAACCCGTCCACCTAAAGCTGGAAGAATCATCACCTTGATATATTCATTTTCGAGAAATAGCGCTTGATAGATCTTGTTTCGTTTTTGATCGCTAATTTTCTCTATGATCGGATAGGGATATACTACCCCTGAGCTACCTTGGTATACGCGCTTTTCGGCAAATATGGGATTCTTCTCCATCGTCCCAATCTCGTATATTGGAATCGCAACCTGCTCCTCCCATGCTTTTACGATCCCTTTCTGGTCAACTGTTGATTTTATGAGGTAACGAGTCAATTCTGTCATTTTCTTAATACACTAATAGGTTTATATAGGTCGAGTTGATTATCCCAGTGCCAATTATCCTTCAAGTTCTTGTTCAATTTCTTCTAAGCTTTTTCCTTTGGTCTCTTTCAGTCGACTCCATAGAAACATATAACCGATAAAACAGACTCCACCATACAGCCAGAATGTACCAGCTGCGCCCATATTTTGATTCAGTAAAGGAAAAGTATAAGTGAGCACAAAACATGCAATCCATAGTAATGATGTCGCGATCGCCATAGCCTGCGCCCTTACAGCGGTAGGGAATATTTCGGCGATGATTACCCAAGTAACAGGTGCCAAAGTCATCGCATACACCGCAATTCCGGCTAACACAAGGAGAAGCACGAAAATGCCACTGCAATTGAAATAATAACAAGCCCCTAGGGCAATATAAATCACAAAAAGCCCTGCTGATCCGAAGAGCATCAATGCACGGCGACCAATTCGATCGACCAGATACATGCCGATGAATGTAAAAATTACATTGATCACTCCAGTGATAATAATATTGAAAAGCATCCCCGAAACTGTATATCCGGCAGCCGTAAAAATTTCTTGGGCATAATTAAAAATAACATTAATCCCACACCACTGCTGAAAGACCGCAATAAAACTTCCTAGCAACAACAACCGCAGCAACTTGCCCTGAAATAAATTTCTTTTTCGGGCTTTACCCTGATTTAGTTCAGCCGCCTCGGCAATAGATTGAATATTTTCTGCTGCATATTCATCTCCACCCATGCGTAAAAACACACGCTTTGCCTGTTCGTGCTTCCCTTTCGAATACAACCAACGGGGGCTTTCGGGAATCAGGAAAAGCAGCACCAAAAAAACGACTGCTGGGATCGCTCCTGCCCAAAACATCCATCTCCAACCCTCTTGCCCATTCCAGGTTTCTAGAATAGATTCTCCAGCTAAAACCGGCTTAGCAATAAGCCAATTGACCACTTGCGCTGCAAGTATGCCCAGTACAATGGTTAATTGATTGACAGATACAAATTTTCCCCGACTTTCTGCAGGGGCGATTTCCGCGATATACATCGGAGCCAAATTGGAGGCTACACCAATACCTATCCCGCCCAAAATCCGATAAATAATAAAGGTGTCAAGTTCGGACGCCATGCCGGTTCCCAATGCAGAAATTATAAATAAAATTGCGGCTGTATAAATCAGTGGTTTTCGACCATAGCGATCTGCCAATCCTCCCGAGAGCAGTACACCAACAAAGCTTCCCACAATCGCCGAAGACATGGCCCATCCTTGCAATGCGGGATCGGATTCCAAATGAAAATAAGCCTCATAAAATGGTTTTGCACCTCCAATAACTACCCAATCATATCCAAATAGAAATCCACCAATAGCAGCCACAAAAGTGATCAATAGCAGATAGGTCGTCGCAGTCTTTTGCATAAGAGTTTACATATTTAGATTTACTTAGGTAAAAGTAATGGATTACTTGGGGAGAATCATGTAAGTGAACACGATAAACATGTAAAATATTATTATTTTTATAAGGATAACCAAAAACAAGCTCGATTTATGAAACAAAACCAAGATGTCATCGCTGAAGGATTCAAAGGAGAAAAGGCAATTGTCCTTCCCTATGCCGTATGCAACTACCAGGCAGACAATAACATCACAACGAAATTACACATCACACATATCGGCTATTATCCCAATGCAAAAAAACACTACCGTGATCGTCAAGAAGGATGCAGGGAATATATTCTGATTTATTGCGAAAAAGGAAGTGGCTGGATAAAACAGGATGACACAACGCATAACCTTAAAAGAAACGATGTATTTATTATACCGAGAGATAGTGCACATTGCTATGGCGCAAAATCAAATGATCCCTGGAGCATCTATTGGATTCATTTCGCCGGGACAGATGCGGCTCTTTTTAAACATATCATGGGCCAAGTGATTCATATCGTTGATGCGGATTCAAACAAACATGCCAACCGCATCCAGCTCTTCGAGAGCATCTACAAAAATCTGGAAATGGGGTACAGCCCAGAAAATTTGGAGTATACGAGTTTTTGCTTTCAATATTTTTTAGCTTCCATTCAATATCAGGCGCAGTTTAGAGAAAGTAACCGAATTCAAGTAGATAATATTATACAGGACATCATCATATTTATGAAAGACAATCTGGAGAACAATATCAATCTGGATGATATTTCAGCACGTTTCAGCTATTCCAAATCACATCTTATTAACTTGTTCAAGCAGAAAACATCTTACCCGCCCATGGTATATTACAATCAACTCCGTATGCAAAGAGCTTGCTCTTACCTGCAATTTACACTACTTAAAATTAAAGAAATCGCATTCAAACTCCATTTTTATGACCCCTTTCATTTTTCAAAAGCGTTTACACGAGAAATGAAAATGTCGCCACAAGAATATCGAAAAAAATATCAAAAATAATGTCAGTTAAACCTTTCAGATCCAGATCCATAAGCCATCTAGACCAGTTACCTCTAAACGATTGGTTATAAACGATGGCTCTCCATTCGAACATCTTTTCTTGGCACTATCTCATCTCTTCATCGACACATGCCAATACACAGGGTATAAAGTTCAGTGAAGTACTGCTACATTATTCAAAATTGGGTGTCCTTTTCGCTAAAAATGCTGAAACACCTTCTTTGAAATCGTCTGTTCCGAACAGATGTCCAAAGGCATCCATTTCCACCTTATTCCCATTCTGTTGTTTATCTTCAGCGGCGTTAATGGCTGCAATAGCATTTGCCACCGCAACACGCGAACGGGTAAATATCTTTTGCAGTATTTCCTCCGCTCGGGCAATTAGTTTATCCTGTGCGATCACCTCATTGACCAGTCCTAGTTCATAAGCTCGCTGCGCATCAATCATATCGCCAGTTAAAATCATTTGCATAGCCTGTCCTTTTCCGATCAATTTGGGCAAACGCTGCGTACCTCCGTAACCCGGAATCAGGCCCAAAGAAACCTCCGGAAGTCCCATCTTAGCACTTTCAGAAGCTATACGGATATGGCAAGCCAAAGCCATTTCGAGCCCTCCACCTAAAGCATATCCATTTATAGCAGCAATAACTGGCTTCGGAGAAGCTTCGATAAGATCCGTAAAGATAATATGCCCTCTTTCACTAAGCCATCGTGCCTGAATCACAGACAGATCCGTAAATTCCTTGATATCCGCGCCCGCGGCAAATGCTTTATGTCCAGCGCCGGTCAGGATAATACCCCTTACATGATCATCGGAATTGAAATGTTTGAAGATATCTTGCAATTCATCAAGCGTTTCCTGATCTAGGGCATTCAGTTGCGGTTCGCGATTAATGATGACATAGCCAATACTATCTTTAATGGCATACTTTAAATTTGAATATTGAACCATAATTGTTAAAAATTAAAATGTAAGGATGCCGTAAAAGTATCAGAAGGTACACCTTCACCGCCTTTATAGCTTAATCTCTTTTTATACTCTAATCTAATCAATTTAAAGATATTATCCACCCCCACAAGTCCTTCTACATAAGGTTTGTTACGCACGGCTTTTGTTTGAATAATACCATCTTTGTCCGCTTCAAACTGAATATTTTCGGGCGTAACAAAGGGATTGTTGGCATCGCTTAACTTTCCATAAAAAGCCTTGAATCCTGTTACTTCACGCCACTTTAACCGTCTGAACAAAGGAATTCTATTAAAAAAGAAACCATTCCAATTGTGGTAATAAGTCAATTTCAAAAACTGGTCTGAAACAAATTCCGAGGTCGCCATCAAGTCAAAATTCACCAACGGCCCCTGCTTATCTTTAGTGACTTCTGGAAGTTCCAGTAAGGTATAAGGCAGATGTTTCCCCCAAATTCTCCCGCCTGAAAACTCAAAATCAGCCTGTCCTGCTGGCGATAAGAACAATCTTTTGAAGATACTAAAGCGTAACGCATCATAACTATAATCTGCCCCCCAAAATCCTTTCAGCCCTTTATTATATTGCAGGGTAAAAATGGGATATTTATTTTCTACTGTTCCCCTGTCGAGATTATGATAAGTAAATTCTTCATTCGGAGCCCAACGCAAAATTAGCTGTAGATCATTTGTATTTACTTGGCGGACTGTATCAGGTAAAGGTAGGCTATTGATATAAAACAAATCACCGCGAGGTTGTCTGCGGGTATGTGTAAATGCCGTTCCTACACTCATATGGTTCCCAAATTCGATCAGATGATCGAGACGATAGATATCATTAAACTGCCATTTATTAGGCCTGTTTTTTCCAAAAGAACGGAAGAAACCATCTCCTTTTAAAAAACCCAAACCTCGTCCCGGTTCCATAACGTCGTGCTGTACGGTAAAGCGCAAATAATTTGCCGGAAACTGAACAATACGTTCTCCATTTAAAGTAAATGCCGTACTCAGGTAGTATTTTAGCGCTTTGTCTTTATCGCCATAGGCTGTGTATCCTTCAATGTAGGCCTTTTCCGAAAACAAGCGTGTTGTTCGACCGCTCATCCTAAAACGATTCCCTTCGTAATTATTACGGCTATACAGATATTCCAGTGGACCAAACTCAACTTTCCCGGCATTATAATACCCCTTTGCCAATAAATAGCCTAATGCTACTAACTGATTAAAAGAACGCATATTCTGTACAGAATCAACTTTTTGATATGCCCCTACTTCAGCATGGCTTAATGGGCTTGGTCTGACTCCTACTATGGGTATATACGGTGCGGACTGGAGGAGATACCTTTTTTCAACAGGTACACCAGCAAAATTCTCATTCGAAATAGAATCGGTGCGATGTCCTAAGTATTGGGTTTCCCTGCGCCCATACAATACATCCGACTTGCTCCCGCCAAATAACATTTTCAGGTCTGCATGAACGGGAAGCATGCTACCGTTTTTAAATTCGCTATAGCTGAGATCTATCTGCACGTCATTTATCCAATTGATATTTGCAGTACGTCCGATATTCAATGTCGCGCGATGAACCGCATACCTTGTATCATCTGAGATCAGTAGATCACCATAGAAGAGCAGATCAATTTCCGATTTACCTTCAAAATGGAGTTCAATATAATCCTTCCCCTCGATCTTTATGGTATCTTGAATTTTGTACCTATAAAACGCTGTAGCACCGGAAGCAATTGGACTTAAGACTCCTTTGTTCGTGATCTGAATTGTATTTTCATAGAGATCAACATCACGGAGTATCGTCTGGAACCGTGTCTGCCAATTATCATTGTTAAAAAAGCGTGGATTTAATTCGGTCTGATTGTGGCTGATGACAATCTTCTTACTACGATCTGGATTATGGGATGAATAGATATTGGCATAGTTTTCTTCCAAATAAAAGGGTGCAATGGTCTGCCCCCTAAAAGCTGTAGAATCGACATTTTCAAAGAGGAATCGGAATGGTTTCGGAAATTTTTTCGCTTTATCCTCAGGATTGACAAAACCAAATTGCGTCTTCTCATATTCGTCAAAACGAATTTCAGGTATACGGGTATAATGATTTTGTGGTCGATGTGCTATCACCTGTTCGATCAGTGCAATAGCTGGATCTTTAGGCTTTTTGTTTCTTCTATTGACCACGACCTCCTCTAATGTATTATTCGAGGCAATTAAATGCACCGTCAACATAGAATCTTGTAACCGACGAACATCCACTGTCCGCCGCTCATACCCCACTGCTCCAAATACAAGCTGTCTGTATTTCTTGATATCTTGAATCTTAAAATACCCAAGGGTATCGCTGCTACCACCGCTATCTTCCCCAAGCCAGTTGATTGAAACCCTTGAAATGCCCTTGCCTGTTTGTGCATCAACGACCTTTCCACGAATAAAGTCCTGTGCAATTACTTGTTCGCAGATAACGAAGAAAAGTAACACACATAAAACATGAATCGAAAAAGATTTAACACACACTTTAAACGCCATCTGCAATTTGATAGGATTTCTTTTTTACAATATACAATTTGTATGCAAGAGTTATACCAATAAAAATAAAAAAAGCACAGCGAAATCGCCATGCTCTAATAAACAACAAGTATTTTAACAGAACCTTTATATTAATTTTAAAAGACAGTCTGGATATACCCCAATTAATATGGTAAGCATTACGGCAAGGAATAATACCAATGAATAATTCCACTGCACATTGACACAGGATTCGTCACTGTCTCTAAAGTACATCGCAACAACAACTTTCAAATAGTAATACACAGCAATGCCTGCATTGATTACCGCCAATACGAGCAAAACAATATGATAATTTTCCATAACAGAAGAAAACATCATAAACTTACCGATAAATCCAGCTGTCAGTGGTATTCCCGCAAGAGAAAGCATGGCTATCGTGATGGCAAATGCGAGCAAAGGATTTCGTTTACCCAAGCCATTAAAAGCTTCAAAATGCTCGGAGCCCGTCGTTTTCTTTACAAGGATCAATCCCGTAAAGGCAACAATGGTTGCCAGCGAATAGGCAAGGCCATAAGCAAAGATACTGTTAGCCGAAGTAGCCCCTACTGCTACAATCGCAAATAACATATACCCAGCATGCGAAACACTTGAATAAGCAAGCATACGTTTGAAGGAAGACTGCATTAATGCAGAAATATTTCCAACAAATAAGGTGAGAATGGCGATCACTAAGAAAACTGGAGTCCAAAAATCTTGTAAAGGCAATAGACTATAACTGAATAAACGTAACAATCCGGCGAAAGAAGCAACTTTAACGACCGTACTCATATAACTCGTAATCAGTATCGGAGCCCCATCATAAACATCTGGTGTCCAGAAATGAAAGGGAACAGCCCCCACCTTGAACGTCAGTCCCACAATGAGGAGCAATATACCTCCATAAAACAAAGGCGAAATTGCCTGCGGGTTATTGACGACATAGTTTTTGATTTCACTTAAATCAAATGATCCGGTAGCACCGTATAACAGGGCAATACCAAACAGTAGAAACCCAGTAGAGAAAGCGCCCATCAAAAAGTACTTTAATGCAGCTTCATTTGATGCTTTGTCTCTTTTACGTATCCCGACCAAAATATAAAGCGCTACAGACATAATTTCAATACCTAAAAAAAGCATTGAAAAATTATGATAACTATTCACAAGAACAGCACCTGTGAGGGAGAAAATCAATAACGAGTAATACTCCGCAATTTGTCCCTCCTCATCAAAATATCCCTTTGAGATTACAAAGATACACAAGGTAACCGCGATACATAAGACCGAGAAAGCAATAGCGTAATGATCAAAATGAACCATCCCACTAAAGAGAGGTCCGCTGGTAGAAGTCCAGTCATTCCATAAGAAACCAATAGCGACCAAGAAGCCAAGAATAGAAACAGGCAGCAGCATAGATTTCATCTTGAATAAGCCAAGGTAAAGGACGACTAATGCTAATATCGAAAGTGTAATTATTGCACCCATACAATTAAATATATCTATTATCTGCCTAAAAATGTACTTAAAACTTCCACAGAACCTGCAGAAAGGTTCAATAGGAAATTAGGGAATATACCAATATAAAGGATCAAGACAGAGACCACCGTCAATACAATAAGTTCCGTTCCTTTTACATCTTCAAATTGTATAGTTCTTTCGGTCGTTTCTCCCAGCATCGTTCCTTGATAAAGCCTAAGGATATAAACTGCACCCAGAATTAAGGTTAAACCAGCAAAAACAGCAAACCAAAATCCATATTGAAAAACGCCTTTCAATAATAAAAACTCACCAATAAATCCATTCGTTAATGGTAACCCCACTGCTCCCATACAAATAATCATAAAGAAGATGGCCAACCGAGGCGCCTTGCTTGCTATTCCACCAAGCTCAGTAAGACTACGTGTCTGTGTGCGCTGCTGTATAATATCCAACACATAAAAAAGTCCTATCACAGAAATACCGTGATTTAACATTTGAATAGTTGCTCCACTCAGGCCATTCGTATTCCATGTGAAGACACCAGCACTAATTAAGCCAACGTGAGCTATTGATGAATAGGCGATCAATCGCTTCACATCATCTTGTTTAATTGCAATAATGGAAGCATAGACGATCCCAATAACGCATAAGATCATTGCAAAATGTCCGTACAGCGCAACACCGGCTGGTGCGATGGGCAATAGCCAACGCATTAAACCATAAACCCCCATTTTGAGCATGATACCCGCCAATAACATCGTGCCTGCTGCAGGTGCGTTTGTATACGTATTGGGTTGCCAAGTATGAAAAGGAAAAATTGGTATTTTGATGGCGAAAGCAACAAAAAAAGCCCAAAATAACCATCGCTGTGTGTTTTCCCCCAAATCTAATGCAATAAATGAAGTCCATTCAAAATCACGATTGGGCACTTGTTGATAGAGATAAAGAATACCGATCAACATCAAAAGGCTACCCAAGAAAGTATAAATAAAGAATTTCAAATTTACGCGGATACGATCTCCTTCACCCCAAAGTGCACAAATAAAATAAATCGGAATCAAGGCAATCTCCCAGCCCACATAAAAAGTAAAGGCATCCAAGGCCATAAATACGAGCAATAAGCCCGCTTGCATAAAAGCCATTAAAGCATAGAAGTTTCCTTTATAATCCTTCTTAAAGGTTGTGGCAATAATTAAAGGCATTAGCCCATTCGTCAATAAGATCAACGGCAAGCTAATTCCATCAACGCCGATATGAAAATGAATATGCAATGAAGAAATCCATAGCCAATTTTGTTCAAATTGCATTCCGGCATTTGCGTCAAAAGTACAAAGGAAAGGAATAGTCAAAGCCAAAGACAGTAATGATAAAATCAAGGCAATAGACTTTGCAGCATTGGTCTTTAAGAACGTTAGAATCAATGCGCTTATTAACGGCAATAAAATAAGTAAAAACAAGTTATCCATCGATTATACCAAAATTAAAGACTCAACAATCCATAGATGAAAATGGCAATCACCCCAATTACCATCATCAATAAATAAAAACCAACATTACCATTCTGGAGCAAACGCAATACTTTTCCCGTATCAAATGTTGCTTTCCCGGCACCATTAACAACGCCATCAATACCACGTTGATCCACAACATTCCCGAAGAAAGCTGAGAGCCAATTGATGGGACGTACAATGATACTATCATAAAGTTCATCCACGTAAAACTTATTGTAAGATAAATTCGCCAAGAAACTTCTGGTACCTTCTCCCGCTTCAGGTAACTGTTGTCGTTTAACATACTTATTAAAGGCTAAAGCAACCATAATCAATACCCCAACAACAGAAACGGCCATTAATAAATATTCAGTACTGTGTTCCAAATGATGAGTTGCAGGTATTATCGCTTTTCCCTCTGAGAACACTGGCGCCAGGAAATCCTCAAGCCAATGATTACCTCCCAAAACAGCTGGTAAGTTGATCACACCTCCAACCACAGAAAGTATAGCCAATACAATGAGTGGCATGGTCATACTCTTTGGAGATTCATGCAAATGATGTTTTTGCTCTTCCGTACCACGGAATGTCCCAAAAAAGGTCATAAACAGCATCCTAAACATATAGAATGCCGTCATTAATGCACCAATAAAACCTAAACCCCATAAGACCGGACTAGCGGCAAAAGCCCCCGCCAATATTTCATCTTTGGAGAAGAAGCCAGAAAATGGTGGAATTCCTGCAATCGCAATTGTCCCCATCAACATCGTCAGATAAGTAATAGGCATTGCTTTCTTCAAGCCGCCCATTTTACGCATATCCTGTTCTTCACTCATACCATGTATGACAGATCCGGCACCGAGGAAAAGTAACGCCTTGAAAAAGGCATGGGTCAATACATGGAAAAACGCTCCCGTAAATGCTCCGACACCTAGGCCAAGAAACATATAGCCCAATTGTGAAACTGTGGAATAAGCCAATACTTTCTTAATATCATTTTGTGTCAATGCAATCGCAGCAGCTAACAGGGCTGTACAGATAGCTATGACAGAAATGAGCTGCAACGTAAACGGTGAAAGAATAAACAATACATTGGAACGTGCAATCATATAAATACCGGCTGTAACCATCGTTGCCGCATGGATCAGGGCCGACACAGGGGTCGGGCCAGCCATGGCATCTGGCAACCAGGTAAACAAAGGTATCTGCGCCGATTTACCTGTTGCAGCAATAAATAACAAAATGGTAATGCTAACGACTGTGATATCACCAACAGCAAAATTCTTGGCCGCTGGAAATACAGTCGAAAATTCTAAGGACCCAAAAGTTCCAAGTATTAAAAATACCGCAAGCAGAAAACCTAAATCCCCTATTCTATTCATCACAAATGCTTTTTTTGCTGCATTTGCATACGAACTATTCTTATACCAAAAGCCGATCAATAAATAAGAACATAGTCCTACACCTTCCCAACCGATGAACATGACCAGGTAATTGGATCCCAATACCAATAGCAGCATAAAAAAGATAAAGAGATTCAAATAAGCGAAAAACTTACCAAATCCATTATCATGATGCATATAACCAATAGAATAGACATGGATAAGGAAACCAATTCCCGTAACAATTAAGAGCATGATCGCACTTAACGGATCTACCAAAAAGGACAGACCTATCTTGAGATTGCCCACTGCAATCCAATCAAATACATGTTGTTCAATGATGCCTGCTTGTCCAGCTTGTCTCGCTTGGTAGACTTCGGAGAACAGAAGGCAGCTACATACAAAAGAAATAAGCACTACAGCGCTGCCAACAGCGCCTATCATACCTTTGGAAAAGGTATTCCTACCCAATCCATTCACTATAAACCCGATTAAGGGCAAAAGGGGAATCAACCAAACTAATTCACTCATCGTATTTATTTCTTAAGTTCTACCAACGAAGTTTATTTAAGGAATCGATATCCACAGACTTCGTATTCCGATATACCATAATAATAATCGCCAAGCCAACGGCAACTTCTGCCGCCGCCAATGCCATGATAAAGAAGACAAAGACCTGTCCTGACGAATCGCCATGCTGCACTGAAAAAGCAGCTAAAAGAAGATTCACCGCATTCAGCATCAACTCAATAGACATCATAATAATAATGACGTTACGGCGAATAAGAACACCGATAACACCAATAACGAAAATAATCGCACAAAAAATCAGATAATGATTTATTGGCACCCCCTGCAACTGTTGAACAACTGTTTCCATTAGATTTGTTTAGGTTCTTTCTTAGCTAATAATATTGCTCCAATCATTGCCGTCAATAACAATAATGATGATAATTCGAAAGGAAGCAAAAATTCGTTAAACAACACCTTACCCAGATTCTTAACCAACCCGATTTCTGGATTAACAACAGTCAAGGGATTAGAAATATCAAATACGCGGTATACACCGAAGAAAGTCACCAATAGGCAACAACCGGCGATAACACCCATAAACTTAACCAAGTTGGATTTCATGGGTTCGGTATCCTTATTCAGGTTGAGCAGCATCAATACAAATAAAAACAAAACCATGATGGCTCCCATATATACGATGAAATTCACCACTGCCAAAAACTGTGCATTCAAAAGAATATAATGTATTGTAAACGTAAAAAACGTAATGACCAAATACAGTACACTGTGTACAGGATTTTTTGTAAAAATGGTCAGCAGCGCAAAGAAAATAGACAAGAAGGCTACAAAATAAAATACTGTCATAATTTCCTGGTTTAGCTCTTTAATTTGGTAATATCAAAAGTTGGTTCTACCAATTTATCTTTTCCATAGATAAAATCCTTACGGAGATAATCTGCTGTCACATGTGGTCCATCCAGATAGATCGCTTCTTTCGGACAGGCCTCTTCACATAGACCACAGAAAATACATCGCAACATATTGATTTCATATACTGACGCATACTTTTCCTCGCGGTAAAGATTTTCTTCACCTTTTTTTCGCTCGGCAGCAGTCATTGTAATCGCCTCTGCAGGGCAGGACAAAGCACATAATCCACAGGCTGTACACCGCTCACGCCCTTCCTCATCACGTTTGAGCGAATGTTGCCCCCTGAAGTTTTTCGAATAAGGTCTTATTTCCTCAGGATATTTAATGGTTGGAATTTTCTTAAAAAAATGCCTTAATGTAATGCGTAAACCTTTGATAATAGCGGGAAAGTAGATTCTTTCCGAAAATGTCATCGGTTTTTGTTCAATTACTTTTTTACGATTGGTTAGTTGCATAAAAAGTCCTTTCTTATGAGAAATAAGTATCTTTAATCAATGTAAATACACCTGTAAGTACAATATTGGCAATAGCCAATGGAATCAACATCTTCCAGCCTAGATTCATCAATTGATCGTAGCGGAAACGTGGTAAAGTCCAACGCACCCACATAAAGAAAAAGATAAACAGCAATATTTTAATGAAGAATACAACCACCCCGATGATCGTGATCATATTGGCAGACAATCCCATATCATTCATAAAAGGGAAATTATATCCGCCAAAATAGAGTGATGCCATCAATGCAGAGGAAACGAACATGTTAATATATTCGGAAAACATGTAGAGTCCCAATTTCATGGAGGAGTACTCCGTATGGTAACCACCAACAAGCTCCGTTTCACATTCCGGCAAATCAAATGGAACCCGATTACATTCGGCAAAAGCACAGACCATAAAAATGATAAAGCCCAGCGGCTGTGCCCAGATATTCCAATTGACAAAACCCGACTGCTGCGCAACAATTTCTTCGAGTGTCAAAGTGCGCGTTACCATCAATAGCGCAATAAGTGATAATCCCATTGCAATCTCATAACTGATACTCTGTGATGCTGCACGAATTGCCCCCATAAGTGAGAATTTATTATTGGAAGCCCATCCGCCCAACATGATACCATATACACCTAATGCAATCACACCAAACATATACAACACCCCTACATTGATCCCTTGTGCAACCTGCAAAGAAATCGTTCGGTCTCCAATCTGTAGCTCCTGCCCCCAGGGAATAACGGCTGAACTAATACACGCCGTTATAATCGCAATTGTAGGCCCCAAAATAAAAAGCACCTTATGTGCACCAGCGGGTATAATTTCCTCCTTAAAGAAGAATTTACCACCATCACACAGCGGTTGCAAGATACCAAAGAGACCAGCCCGATCAGGACCATATCGATCTTGCATAAAGCCTGCAATTTTACGTTCCGCAAGTGTCGAATACATCGCGATCACCAAGGTGATAACGAATACAATAGACACCAGTATTAATTTTTCTATGACAAAAGACCACTCCATGTTTGTGATTATTTCAATTTTTCTGTTCTAGCCAACTGTTCGCGATTTTGTTCCTGTAGTATCGGATTCTCCTTAACAACTTTCGGCGGATTAAATAACTCGTAGTGATTGGCAGAAATGACGGAATGTCGGTCTATTTCTGTTGGTTCCTCCAACACCCAATCGCTCGTTTTTTTCTGATCAAAGCGACAGGTATTACAGATAAACTCTTCCACTTCACCAAACTCATCCTTTCGAGCAGTTACCCGAATGACCTCTTCTCCCTTATACCATAAGGTTACCTTACCCGAACATGTCGGACAATCGCGATGTGCATCGACAGGCTTCGTAAACCATACCCTATTCTTGAAACGGAAGGTTTTATCTGTCAAAGCTCCCACAGGACATACATCAATAACATTTCCGGAGAAATCGTTATCGATTACATTTTCGATATAAGTCGATATCTCGGCGTGATCTCCTCGTCCTAAGATACCGTGTACACGCTGGTCGGTCAACTGATTTGCGACATAAACACAACGGTAACATAAGATACAACGGTTCATATGCAATTGGATCTTATCGCCCAGATCAATGCGTTCGAAGGTACGTCGATCGAATTCGTAGCGTGTATGAGCGCTGCCGTGTTCATATCCGAGATCCTGCAATTTACATTCACCAGCCTGATCGCAGATTGGACAATCTAAGGGATGGTTAATCAATAAGATTTCAACAACACCTTTTCTTGCTTCCACCACCTCTGGCGAAGTAATATTTTGCACTTCCATACCGTCCATCACCGTTGTACGACAAGAAGCCACCAATTTCGGCATCGGTCTTGGATCTTTTTCAGATCCCTTGGAGACTTTTACCAAACAGGTACGGCATTTACCGCCACTCCCCTCCAGTTTGGAGTAGTAACACATTGCCGGAGGGACTATATCGCCGCCGATCTGTCTCGCTGCATTTAATATGCTTGTCCCAGGAGCAACCTCTACCGGTATACCATCGATGGTGACCTTAAACTTTACATCTTCCGCTTCTGCCATGATATAATTAATTTATCGTTACAGCTTCTATTATGATACTATTGGTTGTAAAGGATCAGCATAATGTGCCAGTCCATAATTTCTTGTTTGTGACTCTTCCGGATGCAGGATATGCCATTCAAATTCATCCCTAAAGTGTCGTATTGCAGCTGCCACAGGCCATGCCGCAGCATCTCCCAATGGGCAAATTGTATTCCCTTCTATTTTTCGTTGAACGTCCCACAATAAATCAATATCTTCCATAGCACCATGACCACTCTCGATCTTATGCAGTACCTTCTCCATCCAGCCTGTTCCTTCACGACAAGGCGAACATTGACCACAGCTTTCATGATGATAGAATCGCGCAAAATTCCAGGTATTACGCACCACGCACTGATCCTCATCAAATACGATGAAACCACCTGATCCGAGCATTGTACCAGTTTGGAAGCCTCCATCAGCCAGTGATTCATAAGTCATCAATCGGCTATTTCCAGCGGCAGTTTTCAAGATCAGATTAGCCGGTAAAATAGGCACCGAAGAGCCTCCGGCTACGACAGCCTTCATTCGTTTCCCATTGGCAATGCCACCACAATATTCGTCCGAGTAAATAAACTCTTCAACGGGCAGACCAAGTTCGATCTCATAGACACCTGGTTTTACAATATTTCCGCTAGCGGAAATTAATTTTGTTCCGGTGCTACGCTCTACACCGATCTTAGCATACTCTTCACCACCCAAATTAATAATGGGAACTGTCGTTGCAATAGACTCCACATTATTCACCACTGTCGGGCAGTTATATAAACCCGCTATCGCTGGAAAAGGGGGTTTAATACGCGGATTACCTCGTTTACCTTCTAAGGACTCTAATAAAGCCGTTTCCTCACCACAGATATACGCTCCACCTCCCGGTTGAACATAGATCTCCAGATCATAACCCGAACCTAAAATATTTTTACCCAAAAACCCTTTTTCCTTAGCTTCAGCAATAGCACGCTCCAGAATTCTGATCTGTGGCATCATCTCTCCACGCACATAGATATACGACGTGTGAGCCCCCAAAGCGAAGCTCGATACAATCATTCCCTCAATGAGTGCATGCGGAATATGTGTCATTAAATAACGGTCTTTGAAGGTCCCTGGTTCAGACTCGTCGGCATTACAGACCAAATAGCGCGGCACCCCCTCAGGTTTAGCCAAAAAGGACCATTTCATCCCCGTAGGAAAACCAGCTCCACCACGGCCACGTAATCCAGACTTCTTAACCTCTTCGACAACATCCTCAGGAGACATTGTCTTTAATACTTTTTCAACAGCAACATAACCACCTTTTTGTCGATAGACCTCAAAGGTATTGATGCCCGGAACATCGATATGAGTCAACAAAAGTTTACGTGCCATATTATTCTGTTTTAGCTTTTAAATTATCAATCAATTCGTCGACTTTATCTTCTGTCAGATTCTCATAGAATGTATATTCAGGGCCAATCTGTAAGACTGGTCCAAAACCACAGGCAGCCAAACATTCTACACCACGCCAAGAGAAAAGCCCATCGCTTGTGACCTGTCCCTCCTTTACACCGAGCTTTTGCTCTAAATGCCCCATAATACGCTCTGCACCGACCAAACAACAAGGCCCGGTACGGCAAATCTCCAGTACGTATTTTCCTTTGGGTTGCAACAGGAACATGGTATAGAAGGTTGCCACCTCATATACCTCAATCGGTAATATATTCAGGTAAACAGCAACCTTATCCATCGCATCTGCGCTAACCCAACCGTATTCCGCCTGAACCAAATGTAAAATGGGCAATAAGCCCGATTTCTGCTTTCCTTCAGGGTAACGGCTTACCACTTCTCCAAACTTGGCTAACAATTCTGGAGAAAACGTTACATTTTCATTATGTTGTTTTACACTAAGCATCTAATTCTCCAGCTATAACGTTAAGACTACTCATATTTATAATAGCATCTGAAATCAGCATTCCTGCACTCATTGGTGCAAACATCTGATAATTGACAAAAGAAGGTCTCCTGAAATGCAGACGATAAGGTGACCGTCCACCATCATGAATCAAATAAAAACCGAGTTCACCATTTGCCCCTTCGACCGCATGATAAACTTCAGCTTTAGGTGTATCCACCTCACCCATGACGATTTTAAAGTGGTAAATTAGAGCTTCCATATTGGTATACACCTGTTCTTTCGGAGGTAAATAGAAATCAGGAACCTCCGCATGGAAGACTCCTTTAGGTTCTTTCTCAATTTTCGCTAATGCCTGTTCAATAATCCGAAGTGATTGCCACATTTCGGCGTTCCGAACCATGAAACGATCGTATACATCACCTGTCGTGCCAACAGGCACATCGAAATCAAATTCTTCATACGAGCAATAAGGATTCTGTACACGCACATCGTAATCTACACCTGTCGCACGTAAAATAGGACCAGACCAGCCATAATCCAGGGCATCTTCTGCTGTTACAGCAGCAACACCCGACGTTCGTTCTATAAAAATGCGGTTACGAACAAACAACTCTTCAAACTCTTGCAATACCGGAGGATAGCGTTTCAGAAATTCACGTATTTTCTCAAAGGCTATAGCATTGAAATCACGCTCGAAGCCTCCAATACGACCAATGTTCGTTGTCAGACGAGCGCCACAGATTTCTTCAAAGATTTCATAGATAAACTCGCGTTCCTGCATCACATACAAAAAGCCCGAAAAAGCACCCGTATCTACCCCCAAAATACCATTACAAATAATATGATCCGCAATACGGGCAAGCTCCATGACGATAACACGCATATATTGCACCCGCTTAGGAATCTCTATTTTAAGTAATTTTTCAACGGTCATATGCCAGCCCATATTATTGATTGGAGACGAGCAATAGTTTAGACGATCAGTCAAAGGTGTTATTTGATAAAAAGGTCGATGTTCAGCAATTTTTTCAAATGCGCGGTGAATATAACCGATCGTGGACACGCCACTCACAATACGCTCGCCATCGATTTGTACCACGTTCTGAAATACGCCATGCGTGGCGGGATGCGTGGGACCAATATTCAGGGTAATCAACTCGTCTTGCGGATCGTTGTCTTCGAAGACAGGCTGATTAGATGTTATCTTGCTTATAAATTCGCTCATATCGTATAAATTAACGGCCGAAATACAAATCTTTCTTATCTACGCGATTTGGATCCTCTAAAGGATATTCCTTACGCATTGGAAACACCTCCATATCATCTACATTCAAAATCCTCCTCAAATCGGGATGTCCTATAAAATTGACACCAAAAAAATCAAAAGTCTCACGCTCCATCCAGTTCGCACCTTTCCAAACGACGGTTGCTGTCGGAATCTCAGGATTCGGCCCATACAAAAAGACCTTCACTCGGATTCGGATATTATGAACGAGACTATGAATATGATAAACCACAGCAAACTCCTTTTCTAAATGCGGATAATGTACCGCCGTAATATCCGTGAGATGGATAAACTGCAACTCCTTATTCGATTTCAAGAAACGAAGTACATCAATCACATCTTCCGTATCCACGACAATCGTCAATAAATTGTGTGCATCTTGAATTTCGTTAATCTTTGCCGGAAAATTTCCTTGGAGCTTATCCAATAAAAAACTGTTTTCCATCATCTATTTATTTGTATGTATTCCGTACTTCTCAAGCAGCGCTTTGTATTCGGGTGTATTTCTCCGGTTCAATGATTCATTCTTTACAATATCCTGTAGACGCAACACACCATCCAAAATTGCTTCTGGACGGGGAGGACAACCAGGCACGTACACATCAACCGGTATAATTTCGTCTATTCCTTGTAGCACAGAATACGTATCGAAAATACCCCCACTAGATGCACAGGCCCCTACAGCAATTACCCAGCGCGGCTCGGCCATTTGGATATACACCTGCTTTAACACCGGAGCCATTTTCTTAGCGATGGTACCCATCACCAATAGCATATCTGCCTGACGCGGCGAAAAACTCGGGCGTTCGGCACCAAATCTAGCCAAATCGTAAGTAGAGCCCATCGTAGCCATAAACTCGATACCACAGCAGGATGTGGCAAAGGGTAAAGGCCATAAGGAGTTGGCTCGGGCCAAGCCAATGGCTTTGTCCAAACTTGTCGCAAAAAAACCTGCGCCTTCTACTCCCGGAGGAGCTTCTGCCAATTTTATATCACTCATGAAAAGTCGATTTATAGGTTTAAGTATTGCTGGCCCAAAGGCCAACCATCACGGGAATATCTAATCCCAACTCAATGCTTTTTTCTTGATCACATAGATAAAGCCCAACAAGAGCAGTCCCATGAAAATAAACATCTCGATCAAGCCCTGTAGTCCCATTTCCCGGAAGTTGACTGCCCATGGATACATGAAAATAACTTCAACATCAAATATGACAAACAGGATAGCGACCAAAAAATATTTTATGGAGAAAGGCTGCCTGGCATTTCCGACAACTTCAATTCCCGACTCAAAAGCTCCAAGCTTGTTTTCCGTGCGGACTTTTGGCCCGATAAGATGTGTAATAATTATGGTACCTACTCCAAATCCTACAGCTACTAAAAGCTGTATAAATATAGGCAAGTAGTCTATCGGCATACTATTGGCTTGCTCCATCTCAATTAAAATTTATATTGGTAACTATCTCTAAATATAGAGATTTCAAGGTAAAAATCAAAACAAAAAAGGCGTAGATATTACTATCTACGCCTAATTTAGAATGATTTTATTTAAGCTTATTTCAGGCCCTCTAAGTAACCTTTAACAGCTTCATTTGCCGGATCTATAGCCAATACTTTTTGGAAGCACTCCTTCGCTTTAGGAAGATCTTGCTTCACGTAATAGTAAAGTCCGATATATGTATTTGCATCGATCAAATAATTTTTATTCTTCTCTTGTGCGCCACGTTGATTGATGGTTTCGATCAATTTTTGGAATGGTGCAACAAAATCACCTTTAGGTTGCTCCAAGTTGTCCGCGGTTAAGGCAGCAAAAGCTTTATAATAAAGCGCATTGATCAAATATTTATCTTGTGCTTCTTTATTGTCTGTCGTTTCAATAACAGATAAGAAAGTCTGTGCTTTTTGCAAATCAGCAATTGCTTTATCTCTCAATTCTTGATTAACGACGACTTGTTCTTCATTCTTACTAGCAGCATCTTCCTTTGCACCGATTTGGTAATAGGCTTCTCCAGCATAGTAGTTTGCATCAAACAAATATGTTTTGTTATCTTTATAAGAAGCAACTAGCTCGAATAAAGAGGCTGCTGTCTGCAATTCTTGCTCTTGGTATTTAGCAAATGCCAACTCAGCTGTTTCTCCCAACAATTCTTTGTCTAAATCAATTGCTTTCTTAATATCAGCAATACCCTTTTGAATATTCGCCGTATTCTCTGCTGTCAATACCGGAGCCGCAGTAGCCGTGCTATCTGCACCAGCAGCCGCTGGTTTTGGGCTATTTGCAGCAATCTCAGACATACCTAGATACATATAATCCAATGGAATTACACGATCTTTTTCCATTTTGCTAAACATCTGGTTTAAGTACTCCAATGCTTTCGGATAATCTTTAGCTTTTTGGAAGGCGATATACCCCAAATAACGATAGATTTTTGGATCTACAGAAGGGTTTTGAGCTAATTCTTCAGAAACTACTTTCAAATCGTCGTATTGACGCGCGTAAACCAAGAAATCGGCATAACGGATTTTAGCTTCCAATGAATTATCACCCGCAACTTCCAGGTATTTTTTGTATTGCTCAACACCTTTTTTATTTAACTCGACATATTTCTCGTCAGAAGTACCCGGCAATCTAGACCATTGGTTATATGTTTCAGCCAACTCACGGTAAGTAGGTGCGTATGCCGGAGTTTCTGTAGCGATAGTCTGCAATTGTCCAATTGCCTCATCAAAAGCCTGCGCTCCACGTACGATAACAGCCTGTCCAACTTTCGCTTGTACTGAATTTGGATCGATATCAGTCGCTTCACCATAGCTTGTATAAGCTAATGAACCTTCTTTTAAACCACGGTATGCATCACCTAATGCGATAGGAATTGCAACATCTTTTTTGTTTTTTTCTTTCGCTTGCGTTAGGTATTCCAAAGCTTTCGCATAATCGGGCTCAGGCGTTTTTATATATGCACGACCGATTTCCAATAATGGCTCGTAATCTTTCTTACCTAATTTTGCTGTTGCCAAAGCGAATTTAGATTCAGCGCTCGCTTTATCCTTTTTCATTAAGTCAACATAGCCCAAACCTACATTGTTGATTGTAGCCTTTGGATCAGCAGCCAAACCTTGGTTGAAAATCGCAGCGGCAGAATCCGCTCTGTCGTTTACCAAATAAATTTGACCCAAATAGAAATAATTATCTCCATTCTTAGGTTGCTTAGTCACTAACTGTTGAAGGATAGTTTTCGCTTTACCATAATTTTCAGCCTCGATGGCTGCTCTAGCATCTTTCAAACTTTGTGCACTTACTGTGCCCACAGATCCCGCCAATAAAAGACTAAATAATAATTTACTGTTTGTCATAATCTATTTTTGTACTATTTATTATCTATTTAATATAACTTTCATCTCTAATAATGATCTCACGTCCAGGCATTGTAGCAGGAACCAGTCCAGCTTTCAATACAATACGTTGTCCACGATCTCCTGTCAAAAAGGCACTGAAGCCTAAACCTAAGCCCATATTCGGCTGATAGTTCATAATGTAGACAGGTCTTACAAAAGGATATAAGCCGTCGGCGATAGTCGATTGGGATGGTCTATAAAAACTGACCTTTTCGCCCTCCTTACCAACACTTTCGATGCTCAATGTACGAATTTTATCCAATAAATTCGAATTTTTTTCTACAGCTTTTAAATACCAATTATAACCAATAACGCCCACTGTATTTGCATTCTCGCTCACATATTTCATTACATCCTCACTATCTTTCAAAGCAGAAACAGCTTTCGGATCGATTTTGTTCAATTTAAAATAATCTTTCAAATAGCGTAGTGTGCTTGAATTGGCGTTGTCAAAGATCAGTCGTTGTCCTGCTAAGTTACCTTCCAACAAAGACTTAACGTCTTTTTGAGGCATTATAGTATCAGCACTGTTACGATTATTGATCAATACAACGGCATCCGACGCCATTTGGAATATTTTAGGTTGAATCCCTCGCTTTTTAAAGTAGCTATCTTCCTCATTTGTCAGCTTGCGCGTCAAAACAACCACATAGGCCGAATCGCCAAGCAATGCATTCACCGCTTTAATTTCAGGACGAGCAATAAGCTCCAAACTCGAATTTGGATAAGAGCTCTCAAACACATCCGCAGATTCTTGGATAATAGGCAACAAAGTTTGATCCACAATAACGGGCAGCTTACCTGTTAAAATATCATCGCCCTCTTTCGCTTGCTTTGTTTTATTTTTGCAGGAAACAAAAATGCCCATACAGATGCCAAGCATCACAAGAACCATTTTATATTTTCTCATATGATACATCATAAAATAAGACAGTTTAATTAAAAAATAGTTTAATTTTTGAAGAGAGAATTGGTTGTAGCCAAAAAGAAGAGGGCAGTTAATTAAAAATTATTTTGCCAAAGCCGTACAAATCGCATAAAAGAATACAGGATCAATACGACACCAAAGATTGTTTTGTAGGTTGGATTAATCTCAATGGGAAAATTGTCCCAGAATATAATCAAAAGGCCCAAAACAAAATAAAAGCCAAACATAAATAGTCCCAAAATAGACAGAAACCGCTTCAGAGGCGATTTCTGTCTATAATTTGAACTATTATTCGAATTAAAATTTGTCATTCTAATTTTGAAGGTTCAATCGAATTGGTAAAGTGTACGCTACACGAACTGGACGACCATTTTGAATACCAGGTTTCCATTTCTTCGCTTTCTTAAGCAACCTTACGGCTGCATCACCAGTACCATATTTCAAATCGCGTTTGATATTGATGTCTGTTAAGCTACCATCTTTTTCTACAACGAAAGATACCTCAACGACACCATTTACACCATTTTCAGTTGCCGCAGCTGGATACTCGTAGTTTGAACCTACCCAAGACATAAATGCTTGCATACCGCCTACAGGCATTGGCTGAACCTCGATGGCATTAAATGGAAGAATTTCATCTCCATTACCATTTGGATCGCCTTTTGCAGCACCAGTGATTGCGCCATCTTGTTTCTTCGAACCAAATTCACCACGTGCAACAGAAGTACCAGTCGGGCTACCTTTCAAAGTAATACGCGCTGGAGTTTTATTTGGATCTTTCAACTCTTCCTGAGAAGCAACTTCTTCCACAACTTTGTTTGCAGGAGCTACTTTAGGTTCAGGGAAACGAACCAAATCTTCTTTCGGTACATCCATAGCCACTTGTTGAGGTTTTTCTTCCGGTTCTTGTGGAAGCGGTTCCTCTTCTTCAGGCTCTGGTGGTTTGATTTCTTCAAGGTCTTCCAAAGTAACTTCAGTTACTGCAGGAGGAGCCTCAACGGCTTTCTTCGGGAACAGCTTACTTCCATAAACACTAAGGAAGCTGGCTATGACTACAATGCCGATAACGACAAGAAGTCCCCTGTTAGTCGCTTTAGGCGCTAGCTTACGAAGCTCATAAGCTCCGTACTCCTTATTGCGGCCTTGAAAAACGACGTCAAGCCATTCTTTCTTAAAAATATCTAATTTTGACCCTATCATCTTATTTTAGTTTTTTGTGTCAATCTAATAACTAATCATTATAGATATTGTCACGTTTTAACACGTCCACTTCCTCTGGAGTAATCTTTCCGATCATATAGCGTTTTACGTCTACAATTTTCATCTCGTCAAGAATGTCAACAAGATTACGTTGTGTACATTTATCACTCGGTCTTATGATTACGATCATGTCTTTACCGCCTGAAACGCGAGGTACATATGCCTTTTTCTCCATCAAAACCTTACGAATCCCATCTGCACCGTAACCAGCAACAGTAGGACCTTCGATCGGACGAGCAACTTGACCATATACCCAAGAGACTTTATTGTCAGAACCCAATAAAATTGTAAGTGAACGATTATCTGCTGTAAGCAATTCATCGCTTTGTTGCTCCTTGATTTTATTTTTGTCTGGCATAGCCACATCCATCGCTTGCGGTTTATTTAAGGACGTGGTCAACATGAAGAAGGTAATCAACAAGAATGCCAAATCCACCATCGCTGTAAGGTCGACCTTACCGCCATTCTTCTTGGATCTTACTTTCCCGCCTTTGCCTTTTTTACCACTATCCTGATTTAATTCTGCCATTGTTTGTTCTTATTAAATCGTCAATTATTTCTCCTCAGCACGCATGCCTGTTATGAAACTAAATTTGTTTTGCTTTTGATTGCGCAACGTTTCAATAACTAAATTAACCGAAGGATATTTTTCATTCGCATCTGCTTTGATAGCCATCTTTAAAGGTCCTGGATGCACGAAGTTTTTATCAGATGCTTCTTTTTCCTTATTTACTTCCTCAGCTGCAAGACGGGCATTTTGAACCCAGTAATACAACTCATTTGAAGTATTCTCTGTACTATCAACCGGGATACCAGTTTGCAGACCTTTTTCTGTACGCTTACTTCCATCCAGGGCCAATAATCCTTTCAATTTAGACATTGGTACACCAAAGTTTTCCATCAATTTGAAACGATCATAATCTTCTTGTGAAAAGCCAACGCCATATTTTGCGGACATTCTTTCTAGTGCTTTTACGCGAACCTGTTGATCAGTCGTACCGAAGAAAACTTTACCTTGATCGCCTATTGTGATCATACCTACATTTGAATCAGGTAACTTATCTTTTGTAGTCGATGCTGGGGTATCTACTTGCAAAGCCTCCGGTTGGCGCGCAGTCGCCGTTAAGACGAAGAACGTAAGCAGTAAGAACGATACGTCACACATCGCTGTCATGTCGATCGACGTACTGGCTCTTTTTACTTTTGCTTTACCCATTTTAAATTCTTCTTTTTAAATTAAAAACTCAATCTTCTATCCTATGATGCTTTTGATTTTTGATTTCCATAAAATAAAATCAAAAACTTTCATCATAGTTCTTATTTGTGGTTTGCAGCGTATGTTTGTACGATTGAGAAACCAGCTTCGTCGATAGAGTAAGTTAATTTATCGATTTTTGCAGTAAAGATGTTATACAATACGATAGCGAATGTTGAAGTCGCGATACCAGTTGCTGTATTGATCAAGGCCTCAGAGATACCGTTTGCCAATTTAGCTGAATCTGGAGCACCACCTGTTGCCAATGCCGAGAAGGCTTTGATCATACCTGTTACCGTACCCAATAGACCACATAATGTACCGATAGAAACTAATGTAGCGATAACGTTTAAGTTTTTCTCTAACATTGGCATTTCTAATGCTGTAGTTTCTTCGATTTCTTTTTGAATTGCAATAGCAGCTTTTTCAGTGTTTACTTCAGGATCTGCAGATACTGATTTGTATTTCAATAAACCAGCTTTTACAACATTTGCTACTGAACCTTTTTGTTTGTCACACTCAGCGATAGCTGAATCGATGTTTCCGCCATTGATTAACGTTTGGATCTTACGAACGAAGTTTCCTACGTTACCATTACCAGAAGCTTTGTTAATAACGATAAAACGTTCTACGGAGAAAACCCATACCATTAAGAATAAACCAAGCAAAACAGGAACGATAGCCCCAGCATGGTAAACCATTCCTAAATAGTTACCTGGATTTGGAGCATTTTCATTATTGTTGTCAACAAAGTTTGCAGGGTTACCCATTACAAATTTCCATAAACAGAAACCAACGATGAAACAGATGATGATTGCAGCTTGAGCGAAGAAAGATCCTCCGTTGTTGCTCTCTTGTTTTGCAGCAGTTTTAGGTGCGTTTGCCATTTTTCTAATTTTTAGTTTTTTACTGTTGTTTAAATATATAATGTTGTTTAAATTATATGCACTCTTATTCGCTTTTGAAACCAATTTTGCAAAGCAAATTTAATATTTAATGTCAAATTTAAAATATTCCTCTTAAATATATAAAAAAAATCAAATTTGTTTTTAAAACTGAATACACCATTAATCAGTGTTATTTTTCTCAGCAGTTCCCGTTATATAATCATTGTTACTCTATGCTAAATCGCTTATTCGCAATAATTATTTTACAATGAAAGCCATTTTTTTTTTGATATGCAAAAAAATCAAGGATTTTAAACGACAAAAAGTAAGTGATTACTCATGTTTTCGAACAGCCAGACATCCCACACTCAAAGCATACTTGCCTAATAGACAATTCATTAGATTTACCACTATTATCCCTGATATACTTGTTTAACCACCAACCAATTTTACGCGATACCCCTCTTTAAGTAACAAATCATAGATCTTTTGTTTAAACTCTCCCTGAATGATGACCTCCCCGTCCTTCACTGTTCCACCCACTCCGCACTTCGTTTTCAACAATTTACCTAAGTTCTCCAAGTCTTCCGCTTTTCCAACGAACCCCGTAACCAACGTAACAACTTTCCCCTTCCGCATTTTCCGGTCAAGCTGCACTTTTAAGTTTTGCTGATTTACAGGTAACGTATCTGCTTCCTGAAAAAAATCAGCCAGCTGATAGCTGAAGCTGTCGTCTGTTGAATATACAACGCCCTCATAGGACTGTTTCTTATTTTTACTCATGATCTTAACAAATTATCTTTAACGCTTTTGGCATAATGGAAATATCCAATTTATCGCCAAGTTCGATCGGCTCCCCATCCACATGAACCGGTGACACCTTATCAATCTCGATCTGTATGTTCTTTCCAGGAATGATCTCGACATAACTGGACTGATCTGCCGATTTATTAAAAAGATGGAAAATCATCTTTGGCAAAATGTAAAGCGGAAATTTGTGCACGATACAGACATCTAAAATGCCATCGTTAACCGAAGCCTGTGGTGCGATATAGGCATTATTTCCATATTGGGGAGAGTTCGCTACACTGATCATAAACGCTTGCCTTTCGTAAACCTTTCCATCAATCGTTAATTTATAATGGGCAGGTTGGTATTTACTGAGCACATTAAAAACGGACTTCATATAGCCCAAAGGTCCACGAATATTTTCATTGGCAAAATTTTCACTTACAGAGGCATCAAAACCTAAACCCGCGATATTAAAAAATCGTCTATCATTAATCACACCACAATCCACCTCTATCGATTCAAAACGATTAATCCGTCGGATAGCAGCAGCTTCATTCATTGGAACCCCCAAGTAGAGCGCCAGGCCGTTACCAGAGCCTTCAGGAATAATCCCCAATGGAATTCCAGATCCCACCAAAGCGGAGCCCAGTTCATTGATCGTGCCATCACCACCTACCGCGATGACTGCATCATAGCCCTCTTTGATCGCTTTCAGCCCAATTTCGTAAGCATGGTTCGGTCTCGCGGTCTGCTGAAAAGTAGGGTCAAACTTCTGCAGATCAAGCACATCCAGCACTTGTTTTTTAAAGGAAGTTTTATTTTTCCCCCCTGAAATAGGATTAATAACAAACAGTATTTGTTTACGTTCTGACATATCCAAAGATAGCGGAAATTACCAATTTCTTAAAATAATGTAATCTTTATACTAATTAGCGCACTTCCCTATGCTTTTAAAAGTTAAAATATAAATTTGATTTTAAATAATCCTCAAAGTATTGTAGCTTTGTCGCACAAAAAATAGAATGTGGACTGATTTGCGTGCTGTTGCGTTACAAGGCAACGACAAGGAGATTGCAACCACAGTAAAAAAGTGCTAAAAACCCTTCGCTATCACGGCTCTTATCACTTTGCTGTTATTTCATTCTAGCGCAAATCCAATATTAAAAATTACGTAAAGCATGGCTTATTTATTTACGTCAGAATCTGTTTCTGAAGGGCATCCAGACAAAATTGCGGATCAAATATCAGATGCATTAATAGACAATTTTTTAGCATGGGACGAGGATTCTCGCGTCGCTATTGAAACACTAGTAACCACAGGACAGGTTGTCCTTGCCGGGGAAGTTAAATCAAACATATACCTCGATGTTCAGAAAATAGCCCGTTCGGTGATCCAAAAGATTGGCTACACCAAATCTGAATACATGTTCGAGGCAAACTCCTGTGGCGTTCTTTCGGCGATTCACGAGCAGTCTGCTGATATCAACCAGGGCGTAGACCGCAAGACAAGGCAAGAACAAGGTGCGGGCGACCAAGGTATCATGTTCGGTTATGCAAACAACGAAACTGAGAATTTTATGCCTCTGGCATTGGACCTATCGCATCGCTTACTTTATGAATTGGCCGAGCTACGTCGCGAAAATAACGAAATCAAGTATTTGCGCCCGGACGCAAAATCTCAGGTTACCCTTGAGTATAGTGACGATCACAAACCAAAAAGAATCGAAGCAATCGTAATCTCCACACAACATGACGACTTCGATACGGAACAAGTTATGTTGGATAAAATTACACATGACATCAAAACGATCTTGATTCCTCGTGTTAAAGCACAATTGAAACCAGAACTTCAGTTGTTATTTAACGATGAAATTAAGTTTCATATCAATCCAACTGGAAAATTTGTTATCGGTGGACCTCACGGAGATACAGGACTTACCGGTCGCAAGATCATTGTCGATACCTACGGCGGCCGAGGTGCACATGGTGGAGGGGCTTTCTCAGGAAAAGATCCATCTAAGGTAGACCGTTCTGCTGCATACGCAACGCGCCATATTGCCAAAAACTTAGTGGCAGCAGGTGTTGCAGATGAAATTCTCGTACAGATTTCCTATGCAATTGGTGTAAAAGATCCGATGGGAATCTATGTAAATACCTATGGAACGAGCAAAGTAAATTTGACCGATGGTCAGATTGCTGAAAAAATTGCTCATTTGTTTGATATGACTCCCTACGGAATTGAAACGCGTTTGGGTCTGAGAAATCCAATTTATTCAGAAACGGCTGCCTATGGACACATGGGAAGAACACCAAAAAAAGTAACCAAGGAATTCGAGAGCTCAACTGGCGAGAAAAAGCAAATTGAGGTTGAACTTTTTACTTGGGAAAAACTGGATTATATCGATAAAGTGAAAGAAGAGTTTGGTTTGTAAGAACCTACCCTCCATAAAAAGATAAAAGGAAGACATGATGTCTTCCTTTTTTTGTTTGTTAAAAACGCCTATTTTTCATTAAACACAAAAAACCTTTTCTCACGATGAGCGTCATTGGTATTGGTGAATTCACGAAGGTTTTGTATCTTAAAGCTTCTAAACCGTTTCAATCATGAAAAGACGCAACTTTCTTCTAGCACCCATGGTGCTCGTAACTGCTCCCACATGGGCAAATACAGTTCAATCGGATGAGGCTATCGAGTCCAGCACCATTGTACACGTTGTCAATTTTTGGCTAAAAAAAGATCTCAGTGAAAAAGAAAAAAAGAATTTTGTTGGATTTTTTGAGGACCTTCGAAAAATCGACATCATCAAAACGCTCAATTATGGAGTTCCGGCGCAGACAAACCCGAGACCTGTCGTAGACAACAGCTTTGACTATACATTGATTGTCACTTTCAAAAACCTTAAAGATATTACAACGTACGAGACACATCCGATTCATTTAAAAGCGATCGAAAAATATCAGCATTTGTGGACAAAAGTAATGGTCAAAGATACCTCCATCATTAAATAAGGCCACGTGCCTTAATTTCCAAATATTTGTTGATGGAGTTAATGGTCAGGTTTTCCGGTGCTGTATAGATTGTCTGAAACCCATTGCGAATCAGTTCCTGTACGATAAGTTGTTTCTCATAGATAAACTTTTCAGCAATGACCTGGTTGTAAATGTCGATTGTCTTTTTCGGCGTACTCTTCGCTAAATCCTCTATTTCTACGTTTTTAAAAACAACAACGACTATAATGTGGCTTCTATTTAACATCGACAGGTAATTTAGCTGACGTCTTAAGGAATCTAAGGTCTCAAAATTTGTATAGACAAAAATCAGCGAACGTTTATTAATATGTGCATTGGCATAACTATATAATCTTCCAAATTCCGACTCCTCAAATTTGGTCGACACCTGGTATAGTGCCTCCGAAATCTTGTGCATTTGATTATTCCTCTTCTCAGCGGCTATAAATGCATTGATATCCTTTGAAAAGGTTAATAATCCGGCTCGGTCCTGCTTTAAGATGGTCGCATTGGAAAGGACCAGCGCAGCATTGATCGAGTAGTCCAATAAGGTAAGACCGTTGAATGGCATACGCATTGCCCGACCTAGATCAATAAAAGAATAAATTGGTTGAGACTTCTCCTCTTCGTACTGGTTGACCATCAGCTTCTTTACTTTTGCAGATGCCTTCCAGTTCATGTGTCTATAGTCATCCCCCTGCACATATTCTCTAACATGGTCAAATTCCATAGCCGAACCAATCCGTCGAATACGCTTGATCCCCAGTTCATTCAACCGATTACTTGTTGCCAAAAGCTGGTATTTTCGGAGTTGAATATAGGACGGATAACAGGGTATTTCCTGTTCTTGATTGGTAACAAACCTTCTTTTGAAAAATCCAAAACGCTGAACCAAAGCCATACAACGACCAAACTGATAAACACCCCTTTGTGTGGGTCGCAGGGAAAACGAAATTTCCGAGCGCTGAAAGGCCAGCAAACTTGTCGCAAAATCTTTATCCCGAATTTGAAGCTGTACCGGAAACTCCTCCAAAATATCAACTTTTGTCCCAAACGGGTAAAAAGAATTCACAATCAGACGCATCGGGTTTTCATCGCCATTGGATAATTTTTCAGGATATACCCTTGTGACCTCAATTCGCCCCTTTCCTGAAAATAAGACAATAAAATCAAAAGCCAAAACAGCCAACCAGATCCAAAAAACAATCCAAGCCACAATCAACAATCCTTTAACGAAAAAAGAAAATGTAAAGAGTGTTGCTACACCTAATAGGGTGTAGAAGAATTGATTTGTTAGAAAAAGCTGCCTTAATTTCTTCATTATCTTGGAATTTCTACAGAATTAATGATTTGGTCGATGACATAAGCGGTGGTAAATCCTTCCATTTCCCTTTCTGGAGTCAACATAACACGGTGGCCCAGTACGACAGATGCCACCCTCCGAATATCCTCAGGAGTAACAAAGTCTCGGCCTGTCAAGGCAGCTGAAGCCTTTGCTGATTCCAACAAAGCAATAGAAGCCCGCGGTGATGCCCCAAGGGTCAAACTTGGATTCGTTCGTGTCTTTATAATAACTTGAGCAATGTAAGTTAACAACTCTTCGTGAACAAAGATAGATTTGATCAATTTCTGGAATTCTAAAATTTCTGCGGCCGAAACGACAGCCTGAACCTGATCCTCTTTATTCTCTGCTTTTTGGGCATGGTGCTCCTTTAATATTTCCAGTTCCTGTTCAAGTTCAGGATAATTCACATTGATCTTAAACAAGAAACGATCGAGCTGAGCTTCCGGCAATCGATAAGTACCTTCGTGTTCGATGGGGTTTTGTGTCGCAAAAACAATAAACGGTCCTGGCAATCGATAGGTCGTTCCATCGACCGACACTTGTTGCTCCGCCATACTTTCAAAAAGTGCGGCTTGTGTCTTTGCCGGAGCACGATTGATTTCATCGATTAAAACAATATTTGCAAAAATAGGTCCCCGACGAAATTCAAATTCATTACTTTTCAAATCGAGTATCGACGATCCCGTTACATCCGAAGGCATTAAATCCGGTGTAAATTGAATCCGCTTGAATTCACTGTGAATAGTTTTGGCAATCAATTTTGCGGATAATGTTTTTGCCACCCCCGGCAAGCCCTCGATCAAAGAATGCCCCGAAGCCAAAATTGAGATTAAGAGCATGTCAATCAATTGATCTTGCCCAACGATTACTTTTTTCACCTCCGACTTTACCTGCGCCATTTTATCGAATAAAACGGACACATCTATTCGATTTTCAAAAGATATATATTTATCGAAGTCACTCATATCATTTTTGCTTTATGTTTAAATTCTTCTATTGTATCATTAATCAATTTGAGATCAGCCACATCATGTTGTTTAGCATCTTGCATACGAACAATCAGCCTGATTAAAGACTGTGTCTCTGCGAGCGAAACCCCAGACCGCTCTGCCAGTTCCTCAATGAACTCTTCTTCCCGCAACATCAGCGTGTCCAAATGAAAGCGCATCCGAAGATCGTGCAGGAAGTAATCTATTTTTTTTGCGACCATATTACCTGGTGCACCATTTTCATAATATAAAGTAGCGATGGTTCCACAGAACTCCTTCGAGAGATTTGGTTCCGGACTCACTACCGCCACAGCCCGCTGCTCACGTCTACTTCTAAACACAAGCAAAAGGACTAGCCCCGCTAACAAAACATACCAGGCTTGCCGAAGACCATCATTCATAAGCAATACACGCAAAGGTGTCCGATATTGCTCCATATTCGCTTTAAAATCATACCAAGCGATCGGCTTATCATTTAGATAAGATAACGACTTAGCAACATAGGCATATTGCGAGGCGGAATTCAGCAAGTAATAGTTCCCAAATAAATCAGGGGTCAGGTGAAGATAGAACGTTCCTTTACCAAATTGAACCGCGATGAAGTTCGGTAGCCCAAATTCCTTATAGGTGATCGAGCCCAAAATAGTCGCATTTTTAGGAAGTTTTTTAAATACTTCGCCAAGATCTGATTTACTGTAATGAATTTTATTGTTATCGTTCATCAACCGCACGCGCAACTGACTTTTTATATTTACACCTTTTTTAAAACCATAGAAATTATCTGCTTCCAAACCCAGGGAATCCAATAGGTAATTATCAATATCCTCGGCTACAATCATTGCTTTCCCACCTCGGTTTACATAATCCAGTAACTTATCTTCCGCTGCTTCACCCAACGAAAAATAGGACGTATAAAAAAATAAGTTAGCGTCTGTTTTCTTTGTGCTATCCAGATACTCATACAATGGTCGCTCAATCGTTGTATTCTTTTGATCAATGATATGCTTCAGTTCTTGACGCAATACATAAGCTCCAAAGGGATTTTTATCCTTTGCATCAAAAGTCCGATCCCAGATAATAGGTTTCTTACTTGTTGCATCGATAAGAGCTATTAGCACTAACACAACAGTCAATAATATCAATCCAAATTTTACCGATCCCTTCATTTAATCTGTTTTTGATATTGGTGAAACAATTGCTGATATTGACTAAAATTGTCTTCTGTTAATTCAAATTGACCGAACCAGACATAATCAAATATTCTTGTACATTCAGCAAATCCACGACGGAGCTCCTCGTTTTGAATCTCTTCTGCAAATTCAGCATTTGTTTTGCTCAGCTTCCATTTTATATGATCTGATTGCGCTAGTTTCTGAATATTCAATAGCTGTAAGTATCGGATTCCCAACGCATAATTCCTTTGGGCAATAGCCTCCTGAATATAAGGTTCTAGGTTGCTATTCATCAGATTTCGCTCTACATACGCTAAAACGTCCAGTTCACTCTCCTCTTCACTATGTTTAATAAAATATTGTTTTCTGTTGTAGAGCACTTTATAAAGGATAAACGCTAATGCAATAACAGCTAAAAAGGCAAATACATAACCAAACTCTTCCCGAAATTTATAGGGATTATCTGGCATGATACTTCCAATCCACTCCGCGAGCCGCGCAAGGATGCGCTGTAATACGCCTACGCGATCTTTAATATTTTCTGAATAAACAAAATCGTCCGTCTCGTATCTTTTGATGATATCCTGATAAGGATCCATTTTAAACGAACGTTCTTCGGTATATTTTGGGATTGAATCAAATAATGTTGGATCCCACAGGTCAATTTCATCTTTTTCCTGCTGGCCATTAGGAGCCTTTACGGCTATTGAGTCAATAGCGACAGAATCGGCTACCACTAAGGTCGAATCTATTTGCACATGAAGTGAATCAATCCTATCGCTGTTGGATTCTGTATTTCTTGGTTTGGGATCACAGGCATACATAATCGACAAACAGGCAATGCAGAAAAAAGACAAGAGTTTATTCATCTTTTCCTCCTATCTTTTCGATCATGCCATAAATACGTTCCCCAAATTTGAGGTCCTTGGCCGTTTCATAAATAATACCATTGGCCAAAACTCCAGACATATACAGAAAGAGGGTGAATAACGTGATAAATAAGCCTCCCAATGTCATCAACAGTTTTCCCCAGGATGAATCAAAAAAGGCGGTATCTATACCTAAGAAGTTGAATGATAAAAGCCCCATGATAATCAATGGCACAATGGAAATCATCATGACCGCCATTTGAAAAATAAAATTCACGATATAGGTGGCAATACCATATTGAATCAATTTTTTGCTCAGCATGACATAGGCATCTGTAAAACAGCTCCCTAAATCCGAATAACCTTCCCGATAAAATAAAAATGAGCAAAATAACCAAATGCCAACCATAGACCCCAAAATACCGATCGCAAAACTTCCGACGAAAGGGATAAAAGCACAAATTGCAGCGACGATGGCCAGGGGAATAAAGACAACAATTAACGCCAATATCATGGCAATCAAAAACATAAAGTATTTCCCGAGGTTTGATCTGAAATTCTTCAGCACCTCCGCTCCCGAAAATGCCGTACTTTTGCGTTCTTTGAGCAGTACAAAATATTCGATAGAAATACCATAAACGTACAGCCCCAAAGCTATCAGCGCCAGAATGAGTAATCCAGCCCACGTAAAAGCATCGATATCCTCAAAAGAATCACTGTTGGCAGAGAATGTGATTTTTGTAGACAGAAAATAATAAACCAAGGCAATCCCCGCCAGTGGCAGAGCAGATAAACCAAAAATAGTAGAAACAAAGTGCTTATAGATCAATTTAAAAAGATCTATGAAACTTTGGATAAAGTCCCCCACCTTCCGTTCTTTTTGAAACTCAAAATCTATTTCCATTGAAATCGTTTTGCTAGTCGATAAGGATTAATAACATAAAAATAAAGGATAGCCAGTACGGATAAAACGATAATTATTAAACATAACCAAATTGACATATTATAATACCGTGTTACAAAACCTTCCAATGTTCCGGCTATAATAAAAAAAGGAATCGTGCTGACGAGAACTTTCATTGCAATCTTTGCTGTACGGACAAACGATGTCAAACGTGTAAACGATTTGGGAAATAGAATGCTATTACCGATGGCCAATCCGCATCCTCCTGCCACAATAATTACCGAAATCTCAATAGTGCCATGAATCCAAATCGCCGACATGGCTTTCCCCATAACGCCATACTGGAAAAACATATGGTGAAATGCACCAAGCATAATACCATTGCTAAACAGCACATAACCTGTCCCTACACTGAAAAATAGTCCGGCAGCAAAGGCCATAAAAGCAACCCGCACATTATTAATCGTAATCCAAATCGCTGATCCAAAGTTGCTCCCCTTCCCATATACTGCAGCAGGATCTCCTGCTTTTATGCTTTCTATCGTCGAATCGACATAGTAGTCACCTAAAATAAGCCGAATAAAATCCATATCGTATACAGACGATACAAAACCAATGACTGAAGCCAAAACAAAAATTAAGAAGGAGTACAACAAAGGTCTACGGATTGACCAGATCGCCTGCGGTATCTCTTCATTGATAAAAGATTTAAACTTATTATTGGAAGCTTTCTGATCTTTATAGATTTTCTGATGCACGGTCACGACCAGTTCATTCAGGTAAGCCTTTACCTTACTTTCAGGATAAAAAGTTTGTGCATAAGCCAGATCATTAGTGAGCTCAATGTAATTTGAGGCCAGTTCATCTGGATCAACCTGCATATTAATTGATAAATTATTTTCAATTAACGTCCATTTTTCTTTATTTCGTTCTACAAAGGATGCTTCTCTCATTAATTTTTTTAACTGGCTGAACCAAATATAGGAAATATCCATGATTGAAAAGCACAAATTGGAGCTAAAATGACCTAGATATGCTATATTGCTATTAAACTCAAATAATTTACATATGAATAAGCTTGAGATAAATACAGCACAAAATGTAAAAATCGAATATAATCTTGCCAGTCTTGGTTCAAGAATGATCGCTTTTGCAATAGATTATTTTATTATAGTCTGTTATTATTTCTTTTGCTTCTTTCTCTTGGACAGCATAAACATGAACGCAGGAGATCCCTATCTTTTTTATGGCGTTATGATGGCATTGACCCTACCCGCGTTTTTTTACACATTGATTACCGAAACCGCCTTTGGTGGTCAGACAGTAGGTAAGAAAATCATGAAAATAAAGGTTGTTAAACTTGACGGTTCGCGAGCCAACTTTTATCAATACTTGTCCAGATGGAGTCTATCTATTGTAGATATTTGGATGACGATGGGTGGTGTCGCCATTACCTCGATCGTTTTATCCAAAAATGGGCAACGCATTGGAGATATCGCCGCAGAAACTTCCGTTATCAGCCTCAAACCTACATTAAAATTGAGCGACACAATTTACGAAGAGACTTTCGACAATCATCCAATTCTATTTCCACAGGTTATCAAATTGAGCGACAAGGATGCTAATTCGGTCAAAGAGATCTACCAAACAGCTTTTGACAGAAGAGATGTGGGCATTTTAACAGCTTTGGTCCAGCGTCTTGAGGCGGTTATGGAAGTCAAACATCCTGAAAAAATGACTCCCAACGACTTCGTGCTGCAGGTCATGAAAGATCATTACAGCATGTTTAAGGATAAATAGTTTTTACGCTCATAGTTGATTCTGCATTCTCTCGGTTAAAAAACGGATATCGATCGGAGCTCGTTCGGTGTTTCTTCGCTTGCAACCGAAGAAGTACCGAACGAGCTCCGAACAAGTACCGAATAAGCACCGAGTAATCTCCGAAACTGATCGCTATGTCTTATCCATGTCTTATACTGAAATAGGTTTACATTTACCGAACAGATTACTATATAGATTTTACATCCTATTTTTTCTACTGGATTTGGTTGTCATTGTCCGTTTTCTGACTGTTATCGGTTGTCCTTTCCCTAACCACAGTTTCCCTAGTTTTGCTGCGGAACTTTTTTGACTCAGCGTTACGTCTTTGAAACATTTTGGGAACTTTTTGGTTCTGCAATTGCTGATGTGCCTGCTGGGGAGACATCATATTGCAGGACATATGTGGCCTAAAATGATTGTATATATTGACTGCCTTGACCAGCTGTGCAAGTGCCGTTTTGTAGTCTGGAAAGGTCTCAGCCATGCGATATTCGCTTTTTAGGATGCCATTTAGCCTTTCTGCCACGGCATTGTCGTACGGGCTTCCGGATTGTGTCATGCTTATTGTAATCCTATTTTCCTGCAATATAGTGACATAATTTGTACTGCAATACTGGATGCCGCGATCGGAGTGGTGGGTCAGATCGCTCTGTGGATACATTCTATGTGATATTGCCATCCTGAGCGCTGATATACAGGCCTGTGCTGTTGGCCTGTGCGTAAGTTTGTAGCCCACGATCTTTCGGGAATAGGCATCTGTGACCAGGCACAGGTAGATCCATTTGTCCCGGATGCGGATGTAGGTGATGTCACTTACCCATATCTGCTCGGGACGCAGGGCCTGCCTGCGCTGCACAAGGTCGGGCCACTTTTTGAAACGGTGGTCGGACTGGGTGGTGATGGCATACCTGCGTTTGCATTTGACCAAAAGGTCATTTTCGCGCAACAGTCTGAAGAAAGCGTCCCTTCCCAGTCCAACCATCGCACTACCCATTTCTTTGACCAATATGCTGCGGAGTTTAAGGGTACCCATGCGATGGGAGTCCTTCCGAATTTCACGTACCCGCGCCAGCACAAGCCCGCTGCGAACGGAGTATTCCTGTTCTCTGCCCATATATTTATAGTAGGATTGCCTTGTTCTGCCAAATAGTCCACAAAGTCTGGAGACCGAAACATTCTGGTAACACGACTTCATTTCTTGGACGATTTGGCCCCAGACTTTTTTACAAAATCAGCCCCATGGAGCTCCTCCGCTTTTTTGATCAACATCTCCAGGGCAGTAATTTTGAGGTTCGCCTGGAAGAGTTCATCCCTGAGATCCTGCTCATTTTTCACCCCAGTGTCTTCTGGCTCAACAGTCTGGGAAACTTCCAGCTCCAGATTGTTTTCCCACTGCTGGTACCATTTCATAAAATACCGCGGAGTGGCTTCCCCCGGAAGATTGTACTTCTGGGCAAGTTGCGAATAACTCAGCTTGCCGGCAAGGTATTCTCTGGAAACGAGGATCTTGAAGCTATCACTGTAAACTTGCTGTCCCCCTGATTTACGTTTTGTCATACGCTTTTTCATAATATTAAATTTAAGATTTTAATATTCGGTTTTTGTAAACCTTTTTCAGGAATGGACACCATTTTTACAGGTTAATTCTTGAAGTAAAGTAAGAACCGTATTAGACCTTTTGTAAACATTTTTCAGGGATGGACAGGTAATTCTTGATGTGATTCCGATTTTTCGTTCATAAAAAATGCCCTCAAAAAGTTGGACACTTTTTGAGGGCACAGCAAAATAATTCCTTTTTTTATACTGAACATTTTGTTACGCGGTCACTGAAGCCGCAGAAGTCTGCACCTGACGGTCAACCTTCTTAACCAATCCCTGCAATACATTTCCTGGACCTACTTCTACAAAAGCTGTTGCACCATCGGCCAACATATTTTGTACTGTCTGCGTCCACCGTACAGCGCCAGTTAATTGCGCAATAAGATTTTCCTTGATAACCGCTGGATCTGTCTGTGGTTTGGCATCTATATTTTGATAAATCGGACAGCGAGGCGACAAAATGTTTACAGCTTCGATAGCCGCTTGCAATTCGACTTTGGCAGATTCCATCAATGGTGAGTGAAATGCTCCACCCACGTTTAATTTTAATGCTCTCTTAGCACCGGCCTCGGTCAGCAAAGCACAAGCTTTGTCCACACCTTCAATAGATCCCGAAATCACCAATTGTCCGGGACAGTTATAATTCGCTGCCACCACTACGTCATCAACTTTAGCACAGATCTCTTCCACTATAGCATCTTCCAGACCTAATATCGCAGCCATCGTTGAAGGCTGAAGCTCACATGCTTTTTGCATCGCGTTGGCGCGTTGTGCAACCAATTTCAAGCCATCTTCAAAGCTCAGTGCGCCCGCTGCTACCAAAGCCGAAAACTCACCCAATGAGTGACCTGCAACCATGTCCGGTTGAAAAGACTCTCCCAATGCTTTTGCCAAAATGACCGAATGCAAGAAAATAGCCGGTTGGGTTACGTTGGTTTGTTTCAACTCCTCGTCTGTACCGGAAAACATGACATCCGTGATGCGAAATCCTAAAATATCGTTAGCCTGTTCGAACAAAGCTTTCGTTTCATCATTTAAATTATACAGGTCTTGCCCCATTCCAACAAATTGGGCCCCTTGACCAGGAAATACATATGCTGTTTTCATCCCTTATATTTTTTATTCGTTTATTTGTCTGCTACAATAGGTATTGAATCTGCTTTCTGCAGTCAATGGTTGATGAGAACGAATTCCCGTAAGCGCAAACTTAGATAAATTGCTTTTTATATGCAATATAAATTCATTTCAGCCAGCTATATTCCCATCTTCGGCCGTTCGATCTCATATTGTTCATTTCCTCAGAAGGATCTATCGATCCTTAAATTCAGTCTTCGGGAACAAAACTTAGCGACAACATCTTCTTCGGGTCAAATACATCTTGCGCTATTTCCAGCAGCCCTGTATTAGTCAAGTCCTGAATTTTTTCAATTACTTCGTCCAATAAGATGACACGATCATAGTCCATCACGTTTTTCGCGGCAGAGATAATCATACTCATACGGTTCTCTTCGGTCAAAGCAATCTGACCAATAAATTTCTGCTTCGCCTTTTTTACTGCAGTTTCGGATAGCGGTTGCTCGGTTAGCTTCGCTAGTTCTTTAAAGACGAGTTTTTTAGCTTTTTCAACTTTTTCTTCATCGGTACCGAGGTAAATACTAAATAACCCTGTATCCGAAAAAATAGTATAATTAGATTCAATGGTATAGGCTATTCCATATTTCTCCCGAATAGAAAGATTCAGAATAGAACCCATTCCCATGCCGCCAAGCATATTGTTCAAAAGCAACAGCCCTGTCTTACGCTCATCACGATAACCGTAAGCCAAAGATCCAAGCATGTAATGAACCTGATTAATTGGTTTTGCAACTGCAAGATGCTGTTCAATAATTGGATTGACATCGTTTCTCATCCGCATAATTGTATTTGCTGGAACACCACCAAAGATCTTGTGCAACAATCGCTCAACTTCTTTTAGCGTATAATTACCTGTGATACCAATAACCATTTCATTTGTATCATAGTTTGCCTGCATAAAGTCGACGATATCGCCCTTTTGTAGTGCGAGAAGCTGATCTTCCAGTCCCAAAATATTGTGTCCTAAACCCGACCCCTGAAAAACCAGATCCTCAAAATCGTCTACAATAGACTCTTCTGGGCTATCCAGGTAAGACGCCATTTCATCTACAATGACAGATTTTTCTTTATCCAATTCTATATCGGGAAAAGTGGAATGAAAAAAGATATCTTCAAAAAGATCTAAGGCACGACTTAAATAAGGCTGAAGAATAGAGGCATGTACACAGGTATATTCCTTCGTTGTATAAGCATTCAAATCTCCGCCAACGGATTCCAAATGATTTATAATCTGTTGTGTCGAGCGTCTTTCTGTTCGTTTGAATAAAAGATGCTCAATAAAATGGGCTACACCATATTTTCCAGCAGACTCATCACGAGACCCCGCATTGATGACCATGCAGACATGTGTAACCGGTAAATTCTGATATTGAAATACTACGCGTATTCCGTTTGAAAGTCTAATAATTTCGTATTCCATGCAGTATAAACTTGCTGTAACTTCTTTAGTCTATCTATTTTGTGTGCCCGTTAGCCTTGACTATCTCCTCCAAAAAAATATACAATCGTACATTCTTTCGCCACTTTGCTCAATCTTCAAATCATAGGGCACATGAAGTGATCACAAAACTAGGCATTTTTAAACGCAAAACGGTCATAGCGAAATCACTATGACCGTTTTTATATCCTATAGCAATAAGATTATTCAAATTACATACGCGGTGGTCTCATTCCGCCTGGGAATCTGTTCTCGCCTTCAGGGTTCCCCATAGCGAATTTTTGGAACTTGTAAGTAAACAAAATCATAAAATATCGTCCCAAACGGTTGGTACGGCTATCTGTAATCATAGACTCACTCACCGTTCTTGAAACATTCGTTTGTTGATTTAACAAGTCAAATGCTTGTAGACGTACAGTACCGCGTTGTTGACTCAAGAACTTCTGCTCCAAATAGGTATTTATGACGAAAGGATTTGCATTAATGCCGGCTCCATAACCACTGTTGAATTGCTTGGATAGATCCGCTCCGAAAATGGTTGTTTTTGTTATGTTAACAGAACCAATCAATGTTGGTGTCCAGGATGAGACATTCGTCGTACGATTTGTCAATGAATTCTCTGTATGATTAAATTGGTAGCGTACCCCTGGATTGATTTCTAGGTTCTCGGAAGGATTATATCTAAACATTAAACCTTGATTTAATACAATATTCCGGGCGATGTTCTTTTGACCTACGTTATCATCTTTCTCTGTGGAAACATATCCAATATTTTTATTGTAAGACACACCCCCCATTAACATAATATTATATGTTTTTTCTTTCAGTGATTTACCATAATGATAGAAAGAACTCACATTAAATGGCTTATCGCTTGTTTCATTCAAATAGCGGGTTTCGGAAACTAACGTCGAATTTGTTTGGCCAGTTTGATAATCCATTAGATCATCAAAATAGCTTTTGCTCAAGCTCACAATTTTGTTGTTAGTCAAACCGGCATTAATGAACGCAAAAAAGTTGTTTCCTTTTTGAAAATCATTCTGACGGAATCTTACATTCAATTGATGGCTAAATTCCGGATTCAGATTTGCATTACCAATTACGATACTGGTCCGGTTTGTACTCATATCAAACGGCAAGATCTGCGTTACTGAAGGCTCATTCGGTGTTCCCGAATAATTCACAGAGATATTGGACTGTCTCGAAAATTTATATTCAAAACGTGCAATAGGCATCCAGTTCATGTTGTTGCGATGAATTGGAACCACTAATCCTGAACTGATCGCATCACCTCTTAATTGAGAAGGCTGAGCCGCAGCTCCAATGGAATAGGTTATTTTATCGCCACTATACAAATAGTTTGCCCCGATTTTATGTGTTGTGAAGGAATAATCATAATTATAATCAAAATTCAACTTGGGATCTTCTGCAATAAGGTTTCCATCGCGATCAAACCCTTGTTGTTTGTTCGAATTGTCATACTTATTTTTGTTGAAGTCGTAGGTAAATTCCACTTTTCCCTTCTCAGAAACAGGTTCAGTATAATTCACCGAAGCGCCCCCATTCCAACTTTTATTATTTGCTTCTAGAATCGTCTTTTCATAGATCGAATCTAGTGGAGCATTTGCATTGTTGGGATCCGCCAACAACCTATCTAGAATGGCATTCTGATCTTTCGTTGTTTTTGCATTATTGAAGTTCATGTTTACAAAAACATTCCTTCCTTTATCATTAAATTTATGGTTGTACAATCCGCTAATTCCAAATCTCGGTGCAGTAGAATTTGCAACAATATCTTGGGCCTGTGAATTATTAAATACGCTACTACGGTAAGTTAGCGAATTGGTACCTGTCGTTACATCACTATTGTCGTAACCAAACTGAGGAGAGATTTTGATATAGTCTTTCGTAGTAGGCTTCCATTCAACATTTGCTTCAAAACGGTGGCTTGCTCCTACTGTATTGGAATTAGATTGAACACTATCCGTTTGCATGATATTAGGTAGTGTATTTTCCTGAAAGCGCTGCGATATTGTTGTATTGTTGCTATGGCTATAACTGTAACTACCGTAAACCGTCAATTTATCATTAAAGTCTTTACGGTAATTCAGCCCGATAGAACCGATTTTAGTTAAACCGTCCGATCCGCCAAACATGCCGCCGCCGCGACGGCCGCCGCCACCCTGGCCACGACGCGCACCGCCACCAACGGTACTAAAGTCAAATAAGGGTGCATTGGTGTTGTTCAAATTTCCCAATACAGAAATTTGTTCACCTTCGCGCATCCCCATCCACATCCCTGTAGCCTGGTAACGATCTTCGGTTCCCACGCCTGCCCGTAGGGTAGTCATATGTCCTGTATTGTATTTTGGGTCTATCTGAATATTTAATACTTTTTCTGAATCACCCGTTTTATTACCGGTGACATTGGCCATATCGCCATAATCATCGATGACCTGCATCTTTTGGATAATATTTGCCGGTAGATTCTGTGTTGCTGTCTTTACATCTCCACCAAAAAAGTCCTTACCATTTATACGAACCCGCTTAACAGACTCTCCTTGTGCCGTAACATTGCCGTCTTTATCGACTTCGACCCCTTGTAATTTTTTCAAAGCGTCCTCGGCAACCGCGCCATCGCGGAGTTTTAGATCTTTCATGGTATATTCGAGGGTATCACTTTTGACAACGACTGTAGGGACTCCATCAACAACAACTTCTTGTAGCATCTGTGAGTTCTGTTGTAAAGTCAAACTTGGAATAATATGCTTTGATTCGCCTTTAGGGATACTTAATTCCTGCTCAAAACGTTCGAACCCAAGGTTTGAAACCGTAATTTTAAAGGTGTCCGCCTTGACTTTATCAAAGATAAAAATCCCGGCCATATTAGATCCTGTCGTCATGGAATCCAATTTTGACGTTAATTTCACTGTTGCACCGGCGACAATTCGATTCTTGTCGTCCTTCAACATTCCCTGTACGCTCTTCGTCTGGCCATAAACGGTCCATCCCATCAGCATACTAAACAAAAAAAGCACAAAGCCTCTCATAATACGTATTTTTATATTTCTATAATTGATAAATCTTTGACTCTAAAACTATTGCTCAAGTTTAATTTGAAACAATATGGCCTAGACAAGAACAAACTTTTATTTTGTTAATGGAAATTATTCCAACGTTTTAATAGTCTAGCGCTCTAAATCTTTACAAAAGAAGACATTATTAGTGTTAATTAATGTAAACGGTCGATATTCACACAGAAGTTACAATAGATAACTCTAAATTTATTTGTATTTTCGGCTATTTTAAAGAACTGAACATGCTATTATCATATTATCAGGAGCAGTGGATAGAGGCCGGCTGTGACGAAGCGGGAAGAGGTTGTCTGGCAGGGCCAGTTTTCGCTGCAGCAGTGATTTTCCCCACAGACTACCATCACGAACTTCTTAATGACTCCAAACAACTAAGTGAAAAAAAGAGGATGGCTTTACGCCCCATCATTGAGCGCGAAGCCCTTGCTTATGCCGTTGCGAGCGTCTCAGCAGAAGAAATAGATCGCATAAATATCCACAATGCGAGCTACCTGGCGATGCATAAGGCACTTGATCTCTTAAAGACCAAAGCCGAGTATATTATTGTTGACGGGAATAAGTTTATTCCTTACCAAGAGATACCTTATTCATGTATTGTGAAGGGGGATGGAAAATACCTATCCATTGCTGCGGCCTCTATTTTGGCTAAAACGTACCGGGATGAATACATGGACAACATCGCCTTGGATTATCCCGATTACGACTGGCTCAACAACAAAGGGTATCCGACAGTTAAGCACAGAACAGCTGTATTGGCACACGGCTCCACTCCACATCATAGAAAAAGCTTTAGAATAACCGATCCGCAGCTCAAATTATTCTAAAGCTCACACAATAAAAAAAGAAACAGCAACTAAGCCGCTGTTTCTTTTTTATTCCCTCTAAAGGAGAAATATATCGCCGCTCCTATTCCCAATACAAGAACAATAGACGAGATTAATGTCAATAAATTACCAAATTTGTGTGACTCTGGATCAAAAACAAATTCTATCTTATGCGTTCCCGCAGGTAATTGCAGTGCTCTTAGGATATAATCCGCACGGATAATCGGCGTTTCCTTTCCATCCACATAGGCTTTCCATCCTTTATCATAAAATACTTCAGAAAATACCGCAAAGGCATCATTGGCAGCCGTATATTCATATTGCATTTTATCCGGATGGTAAGATGTCAACTTAATCTCCCCTGTCGTTGAAGCATTCGAAGTTTTAGCCTTAATCTCATTTTGATATTGTTGATTCACAAACGCCTCCTTATGTGGATCAAAAGAACTGATTGCTTGCATCTCCTCGGCATTTCCTTTCACAAAACTTACCCGATCCACAAACCAAGCATTTCCTGCCGCGGTACTTCTTCTTACAATACGTTGCGACTGATTCTGAGGATCTGTCGTAATCAAATAACGTACGTTGAACATATCCAGCACATCTTCATTAAGGGCACCATTAAATTGATTTTCCAAAATTTCCTGGAAGCGCATTAATTTTGCAGCATGGTATCCTCCTAGGGATTTATGGAAGTAGGATGGACGGGCATCCGAAAACGGATCCGAAGTCAAGTCTAGCACACGATAGCTTGGATCTTTATCCATTAAGATCAATTGATCCACTTCCCGTTGTTGGAATACTTGCTGTGCTGTAGCCCCTTTCTCCATAAAAGATTTGTCATTCAAAAAGCGCTTATCTACACTCCATAAATCAAACAAGAATAAGACCAGCAATGTCCCCAGTAATACACCTTCGCTCAGTTTCTTCTTTAAAAAGACCCAAACAAATCCAAAAGTTAGTAGAACGATGACAAAGGAACGATAAGCATCTTTGCTTGCGATATCTTTACGATCCAGAACCAACTGGTTTGCCAAATCCGTCGCAAAGGCCTTGTCGCCTATCTCGTGCTCAAAAGTTGCTACTAAATTGCTATGCCCCGCATTTCTAAAGTTCAAAAAGAGATCGGGCATCACGCCAATAAGCAGACAGACGCCACCGACACCAATAAAAGTATACAGCACTTTTTTATCTAAGTTTGGAATCTCCTTCGCCCGTGTCAAAAGCTCGTTGACAGCCAGAATTGCCATCATAGGTACTGTAATGGAAACCACAACAAGAATGGATTCAACAGCCCTAAACTTATTGTACATCGGGAAATAGTCAAAGAACAGATCTGATACAAGTGTAAAGTTTTTTCCAAAAGACAAAAGCAATGCTAAAATGGTTGTTGCCAAAATCCACCACTTGAAGCGGTCCTTGACAATAACAAGGCCTAAAACAAATAAGAAGAAAACTCCGGCCCCAAAATACCATGGTCCCGACGTAAAACGTTTGTCGCCCCAATAGGTTGGCATACCTTGTGCCATCTGAGCAGCTTGAATCTCCGACGCACCTCCTCGTTCCATTAGGAATTTAGCAACATGTGATTTTTCGTCCAATTGTCCACCAGTTGAACCACCATAGGCATTTGGAATCAAAAAGGTAATGGTTTCACCAATCCCTTGGCTCCACTCATAGGCATATTCTTTATCAAGCCCTTTCTCTTTGGCGTTGTTGTTATCAACCTTCGTGATATTGGCATGTCCACGCGTACTTAATTTACTATATTCCCAAGTTGGTAATAAAATAGATGCATTTACCATCAAAGCGATGACCACAGCGATAATCTGCCTCCCCGAAGCAATAAAAAAACCTTTTAATTGTTTTTGTTTAATCGCATCTACGAAAGTGAAAATCACGTATACCATCAGGACTATCAACAGGTAATAGGTTGTTTGCAAGTGATTTACACGAATCTCCAGCGAAAGAAACAGCGCCAATAATACAGGCCCCCACAATTTACTTCCCCGATAACACATAATAACCGCAGCAATAACGGGTGGAATAAATGCAATTGCATTAGCCCTTGTTATGTGCCCAGCTTCAATATAAATAAAATTATAGGATGTAAACGCAATGGCTATTGCACCAATTGCTGCCAGCCAGGGTTTGATCCGTAAGACACTAAAAAGGAAATAAGCACCCAACAAATAAAATAGCACTGTATCCATTGGGCTCGGAAAGGCGAACTTAACCGCTTTTAAGAAATAAGTACCAATGTTATTCTCATTTTCTTGCCAAATTTGATAAGTCGGCATCCCGCCAAACATAGAGTTAGTCCATAAAGGCGCTTTACCATCCTTTGCCTTAAAATCAAATAATTCCTTCTGTGCCGCCTGCGCTTGTACCACATCCGACTGCGCCAGTGTTTTTCCTTGCCAAACAGGGGTAAAATAAAAAAATACGAGCGCAATAAATATCGCAATAACGATCAAATGTGCTGAATTCGCCTTAAACCAATTTTTCATCCGTATAAATTTGTCATTTTAAGGTGATGAATATATCTAATTTATTCAACTTACCAAATAATCGTTCATTCATAACTTGCCTTTCGTTGTATTTATGAACACATTACACGCGGTTTGATAAAACTCGATGATTTCATTTACCTTCTTAGGTTGTTTAAAAGTCTTAAAAGCCAAACTTAGATAAATTTGTTTTTATATACAATTATAATTATCGCTCAGTGCCCTGTTAACAGAAAGTTTATAATAGGTATTAAATACGATCGATCAATGTCATGTCTTTTAAGCACTAAAAAAGCCCTAATGTTATTTAGGGCTTTTGGTAATTAAGATTTCATTTTTACGGCCGTTCCCGTTGCGCCCACCATCATCATTCCGCCCGTTCCTACCGTTTGAAAGTCTAATCGCACTCCAACGACGGCATCAGCACCCAATGCGCGTGCACGGTCTTCAAGTTCGCGCAACGCAGCTTCACGTGTTTCCTGGAATGCGCGTTCATAAGAATTGGATCTTCCGCCAAAAAAATCACGAAAACCCGCCATCATATCCTTGATTGCGTTCGCTCCCAGAACCACTTCGGAAGAGACTATCCCCAAATAACGTTCAATTTGGTGTCCCTCAATAGTACCAGTTGTTGTCAATAACATATTTTATTCTCCTTTTTGAATTAACTTATTAATATTGGATAACTCCCCAAAAACAACCAAAATATCGCCTTCTTCCATGATCGTTTCCGAGGCAGCAATTCCAGAAGCTTCCTTTTGTTCTTTGGTCACACCGTCCTTCTTCGTTTCTGTGATCTTCACAGTGGTCAACACGATAACCTTGTATAAATTGGTCAGGTTCGCTTCACGTAATGTCATGCCCACATAACGAGCAGGCACTTTAGTCTCCACAATGGAATATTTATCCGAAACCTTAAACGAATCGACAATATCAATATTGTCCAAGCGCATCGCCAATCGTTCAGCAGCTTCTTCTTCGGGCATAATATATTCATTGATTTCCATTGCTTCCAAAACAGTCTTTTGTAAATCTGAAACGATACGACCAATGATACGTTTAACCTTCAACTGTTTTAAGAGGGCTACGGTCATGAGCGAAGCTCCCTCATCCTCTCCAATAGCAACAATGACTGCATGGGCATCTTTAAGGGGTAATGACGATACCGCTTCTCGGTCGGTTGTATCTAGGCATACCGTGTGCGTTATCTTGTCCTTGAGTTGTTCAACGATACTGAGATTTCGGTCTGCCCCTATCACCTCATGTCCGAGCTCAGTAAGATGTACTCCTAAAGAGCGTCCAAAATGCCCCAATCCTAAAACAATATACTTCATATCTCAAACTAAAATAAATTTACTGTTATTTCCAAGCTCTCTTTCTCTCTACCTGCTCATATTACTCCGATAAGTTCATCAAAAGTTAGTCAATACGCTTGTCGGTCTACCTAAAACAAGATCTTTTCTTCCGGAAATACAATATTTCTCCGTGTTGTATTTTTAATAAAAGCGACCAGCAGAGTCAGCATACCCACACGTCCGACGAGCATTGTTAGGGCAATAATCAATTTTCCGCCCATACTGAGTGATGGTGTAATCCCCAAACTTAATCCACATGTTGTATAGGCTGATAGTGATTCAAAGAGGAGTGCTTTCATACTCTTATCGGGATCTGTAAAAATGAGCATAAAAAAACTGAACCCTACGACGAATAGCGACAACAGAATAATCGCAAAAGCCTTGTTAACAGATTCGCCGGCTATCCTCCTTTTAAAAATCTCAATATATTCTTTTCCCTTAGCCAGAGAAACAATATTCAACAGCGAAACAGCAACGGTAGTTACCTTTACTCCCCCACCAGTAGATCCGGGAGAAGCCCCGACCCACATCAGAATCATAATCAAAAAAACAGTCGGTGGCCCGACAAAACTCAAATCAACACTATTGTAACCTGCTGAACGCGCTGCATTGGCCATAAAGAAGGAAGTTGCCCATTCACCATCGATTCCCCTTTCAAGAGAAAGGGTGTTCCCTCGCTCCAAAAAGTAGAAAAACAAAGTTGCACTTACAATAATAATCGCATTACAGACCAGCACCAATTTAGAATTAAAGCTAAAGCTCCATGCTTTATGCTTATAGTTTTTCTTTGTGATCCATCGGTGATAATAAAGCAATATAGATTCTTTAATATAGGTGTAGAAATTCAATACAATTCCAAAACCCAAACCACCAAGAATGAAAAGCGAAGATAACGCCAACTGGAATGGGTAATTGAATTTATAGGCTTCATTGGTAATGCCCCCTGATAAGATCGAAAATCCAGCATTACAGAATGAAGAAATAGAATGAAAGATCGAAAAGAAAACCATGCTCCCTAAATTTGGAAAATTAGCACTTTCTAAGGTACTAAAGATCAGTATAGCGCCAAGAAATTCAAACAGCAGCGTAATAAATATCATGGTCAATAGGGTTTTAATGACAGAGGCCACTTTATTTTCACCTAGAATTTCACCAAACATCAATTGATTCTTAAAAGAAAATCCGCCAGAGAAAAAATAGCCAAAAAAACCTGTAAATGTCATAATACCCAACCCGCCAACCTGTATCAAAACAATGACTACAGTTTGTCCGAACATGCTAAAATTGGTTGAAATATCGGCAACTGACAAGCCTGTGATACAAACAGCACTCGTTGCCATAAATAAGGCGTCCACAAAACTTAACGGAGCTTCTACCGTGGTACGGGGCAGCATCAAGAGTACGGTCCCGAGCAAGATAAGAACCAGGAAACTGATGACAAACAATATTGTCGGATTAAAATAAAAATTGTCAAAGAAAAGTGTGCTCTTCGATAACTCCGCGATAAAAATAAGATAGATTCCTAGATAAACCCACTGTTCTCTTGAAAAAACAGAAAGCGCTCCAAATTCTGCAAAACGGGCAATAAGAATAAATACAAAGTAAATGAGGATAACTAAGCCCGCGTAATGCTCAACAGCAATTTTTTTGAGTGCGTAAATGGAAGATGACTCGCGGAGAGCAATCATGACAAATAGGACAAAGAAAAGATAATGAATTGTTTTACCAAGCAATTTCCCCAATGTAGGATCAGTAACATAGCCCACATTAAAAATAACGATTGCGGCGCAAATCATGCTCACATAGAACATGATTTTGTCTACAAGTCCATTTTTATATTTGAAAACAAATCGGATAAAACTTAAAATCGAATCTATCATAATGTCTCAAACTAAGATAAATCTGTCAATAAATGCAAATCTATCTCCGTTGTATTTTTTGGTGCGCTAACGAAGTCGACAATGAGGATTTATAAATACAGTATATCGCTTCCTCAACCATTTCTAAAAAATAAGGGCAACGGCACCAAACGGGAACCTTTCCACGTGAAACGGCCCCTCAATTTCCCGTTCCTTCTTTCTCGAGTTCCTTTTCGGCTTTTTCACGGTCACGCTTCCTCTTCTCTTCAATCTTTGCCGCCTCTTTGGCCTCATCTTCTTTTTCTTCCTTCAGCAACTCCTCCGGAGTTTTGTGTTTCTTAAATATACTTGAAATCATTTTCTTGGCCTTGCTGATTCCCCCAACGACTTTTTCAACTTTTCCAGCCGTATTCATCAGTTTAGCCTCCCGTTCTGGACCAAGGCCGACACATTGTTTAATTCCAACCAACAAAGTCTGCCACATCGCTTTAAAAAACGGATGATTGGGATCCCGACGCTTGTTAATATGCCCCACCGTATATTTACCGTATAAATCCGGATTGCCCGGATTAAATAAAACCTGATTAATCATAAAAGACAGCAGCCCCTTCTTTTCTCGACGACCATCATCACCTGCCTCTGACAGGATATTAACTTTGAGGTCGTCATAATCCATTTTAAAGGTTCCTTTGCTACGGTAATCGTTAGCCCAAATGTCAAATGTAATCTGACTGAGATTGCCCGATTTAACTTCAACATTTAACAATGGACGGATCATTTTATTAACGACTGTTAGATCCATTTTCCCAAGTGTACCCTTATAGGTGTAGGCTCCAACTTTAGAGGTCATATCAAAAACAAAGTTGGTAGAAAGCTTACCAGCATTCATAAAATTGCTACTCAGATTTGCACGCATTAGCTTCTGTTTAAGCAATTTTGTCGAATCATTTGTCACATTCAATAGTGTTCCATAAGTGTGATCAAAAGTAATGGTTCCGATTTGACTATACTCATCACTCATTTCAGAATACGAAATTCCTATATTATCCAAGATCAATGAATCAATTCCCAGGCGTGTCGACATTTGCATTAACTTCATATGCGGAGCATTTCCAATCTGACTGGTTGGAGGGCTTTTATAATGCTTATCACTGTAAATCGAAAGTGAACCATTTTTTAAGCGTGCATTTTGTGCATATATTTTCTTATCCCGGGAAAGCTCGGCAAAATTGAATCCCGTCAAAAGAAGTGTGTCCATTTTCAGCACCATATAGCTTCCACCCTCTCCTTTCTTCCGGTAATAAGCCGCCTTATTCAGGGTCGGCTGATAAGCAACTTTAGTCAGCAGGACATTGCGGTTTTTACTATTGATTTTCAACTGATCAAAGTTTACTTTATAAAACCCATCCGGAGTTTTATAGGTAAAACCAGGCACCTCAATATCAATCATTTTCGTATGATAAAAGCGCTGCCTGTCGTGCTCAGAAGTTGAATCGATCAAAACATCATCTATCCGGACCTTGACCTTCTTGACCTCGAAATCTTGATAAACCCCTTTTTGGACTTGCGTATATCTAAAATCGATGTCATTCAAATTGACAGCCCGCACCTGAATTTTTTTCAGATTATCCTTTATTTTCTCATACAGTGGTTTTTTAGGTCCCCGACTCACCGTATCATTATAACGGTGTACCTCATTAATGACATGAATCGTTGGTCTTTCGACGGTGATATCATTCAGGAAAAGCTCCTTATCCATCAATACCCTTCGAATACCAAAGCTTTTTATTTTCAACCTATTGATGGAAATTTCGAAACGGTTATCTGGCGCTTTTTTGACCAGCTCCAACTTTTTATAGATGGAACTATCTGACACGAGATGCAGATTGTCTATTGTTATATTACCTAATAATAGGTTGACGTGGATATCGTCGTATTTAATAGTATACAAATTGTCCGTTGCTTGAGACACCAGCTGTTTGATTTTAGTATCTAAAAGAGGCTTCCATTTATTGCTAAAATACCAAATACCTCCAGCCAATGCCAATAGGATAAACGCTACAATACCAAGGATCCATTTGAAAATAGGCTTCATAAAGTCACAATCTCTTTGTAATTTCGTCTTTATTTTATTGAATAACAAACAAAATTAAGCCCATTTTGTTTGAATTACGACTAAATAAAGTGAATATGCTGCGTAAAACACAACTATTTTTATTTCTTGTACCGCTCTCTCTACTTTTTTTAAGTTCCTGCACCAAAATAAAGCATGAAACAGGCTTCTATTTTTGGAAGACAGTATTCCAGTTGGACACCGTAGAAAGCCGCTCTTTAAAGGAAATTGACGCGAAATCTATCTATGTCCGCATTATGGATATTGATTTCGATCCATCTGGTGTACAAGCCGTCCCTATTAGCCCCATTACATTTTCGCAACCTGTCCCCAAAGAACAGCAGTTGATTCCTGTAGTATTTGTCAATCAACGTATTTTTGTAGAAATGGATAGCCTGCAAATCAGAGGACTGGCAAATAAAATTGTTCCGTTTGTGACGGCTAAAATACAACAAGCAGGAAAGGAAAAATTTACCGAACTCCAACTGGACTGCGATTGGACAAAGACATCCCGTGATAAATTTTTCTACCTGCTCACCTATTTACAACAATTGCCGGCCTTAAAAGATGTTGTCGTGAGCTCTACTCTGCGGCTACACCAGGTCAAAAACACAGTCACCAGCGGAATTCCGCCTGTGAAAAAAGCGATGTTAATGTGTTACAACATGGGAAATCTCAGACAATTTGGCAATCAAAACTCCATTTTAAATCAACAGGACCTCAAGACCTATCTAAGCGGAACATTACGCAACTATCCCATGGAAATGGATATTGCATTACCGCTATTTCAGTGGTTTGTCGTTTTCAGAAATAATAATTACATCGGTATTTCAAAACATATCAATGAAGAAGATCTCAAAGACTCGTCATTGTTTACCCATAACCCCAATACGAACCTCTATATTTTAACGAAAGATCTCCCAAAAGCAAACCTTAAAAAGGGAGATGTTATACGTTTTGAATCCACAAATCAGGAGGAGCTCTTACAAACGGCAAAATTTTTGAAGGGAGAGCTGAAAGGAAAAGAACACCGGATTATTTTTTATCATTTAGATCAAGCTACACTAGCAAACCATGGCAATGCCGAATTACAAAAAATTATTGCTACTTTCTAGCACTACATTAGCTTTCTTCTTTGGGGAGATTGCAACCAATATCGCCTGTGGTCCTGAAGCGGATCCTTACGACAATCAAACGACATATTATCTCCCCAATCTGGAGGACAATGGATTTTCTGCCTTTCAATTTATCCCCTACCAATTTCTTTATACGGAAGAAGCTCCAGTCAAAGAAAGTTTAATCAATGCCGAAACCTGGGCTAAACACTTAGGTTCGCAGGTCAAGGTTAAGGATATCGAACAATTGATGTACAATAGCAACGATGCAACCGCTAATTTAGCGAGCAATCAACAAAAGTCGACTTGGACAAACCTTCCCGATTCCATTAGAGGAAATACGTTCCTAAGCACGTTGATTGACGGAAAACATGAAGCTGAACGCGCTTATTTTATGTTCACCAAAAAGCAGGAACCCATCACGAATATTCAACATAACTATTGGGATCCGGATACCCGAAATTTCAAAGAAATTACTCAATTTGCTGAGCTCGCTGAACTGCAGATCTCCAAATACCCAAAAAATAGCTTTCTCTATATCCGTTATGCTTATCAAGCCGCCCGTTTATATCTATTTGGACAGGAATACGCCAAGAGCATGACGATCTATGAAAAGTACCTGCAATCCGCTAAGGGAGATGAAGCCATCCTCAATTGGGCACTATCCAACTACGCTGGCGCTGTCCGCAAAAATGGCGATGCAGCAAGGGCAGCTTATCTCTTTTCCAAATTATTCACTGCCAGTCCAGAAAGGCGCATCCTCGCTTATGCTAATTTCCATTATATCACAGCCAGTGATGCTGAGATATTTCAATATGCAAAAAATGATGCAGATCGGTTCAATATCAATGCTATCATAGGCTTTGGCACAAGTGACTATGCCCTGAAATATCTGAGCGACTGCTATCAGCTCGATCCTGCCAACACCGTAAATGCCGTACTATTGGGACGCGAAGTCAATAAGATAGAAACAGAAATGAACGAGTCTTTTTACCTCAGTAGCGATAATTATAATTACTACAGTAAAAATGACGATAAAGGAAAGGTTAAACTACATCTGGATTCTCTTCGCAATTTTGCCCTAAAACTTTATCGCGACAAAAAATATGTTCAACCCCAATTGGGCCTTATTACTGCTGCCTACCTAAGCTGGATGAATAAGGAAAATACGTTAGCAAAAGAATACCTTTCCGAAATAAAAGATACTGACCTCAGTCCAAAATTGATTGATCAGCTTCAAATTACCCGATTGCTCACGCAATTAACTGACTGGCAAAGTAGTAAGCAACTAGATGAAGTTCAATTGACCAAAACGCTATCTTGGTTAGAAGAAAAAGCAAAACTTGATGGTAAAGAAGATATCCGCAAGCAAAATTGGGGATATAGTGCTTTTGAATATAGCAACTATAGCTTAATCTGCCGGAATATTCTACAAAATCTTGTCGTAAAACACTATTTGAATACACAAGATACCGCCATGGCTAGTTTAGCTGCTGTAAAGGCGGATGCCTTTTACAACTATGGCTTTGTGAAAGACTCGCTGGAAGATAATATGCAGTGGACAACAATGCACTTCTGGGAAAATAGCCTTACACCTAAAACGCTGTTAAAAATAAGAAATTTACTGTCGGATAATTCCCAACAGAATACCCTATCTAAATTCTTATTGAAGGATATCAAACATTTCAATAAAGATTATCTCACGGAATTACTGGGTACAACCTACCTGCGCGAGCTGGATTTCCAAAAAGCAGCAAAAACTTTAGCGGGACTTCCTAAAGACCATAAAATAAAAGAAATTAAAAACTGGTACGATGCGGATGATAGCGATATTACACCGAATCCATTTATTGTAACGATAAATGATTACCCCAAAAAATATGGTAAAGAATCCACCACTAAGCTAAAATATGCTGAACGCATGGCACGCCTGGAAAATGCCATAAAAACGGAAAAGAACAACCAGAAAAAAGCCGAGTATTATTTCCAAATGGCCACAGGTATCTATCAGACAAGTACCTATGGAAATGCTTGGTCCCTGGTGTCCTATGACTGGTCGTCCACAGACAACCACGCCGCTTCGACACTTCACTGGCAACGAAATTATCTACAGACAAAATCAGCAAAAGAATGGTACAGCAAAGCGCGTACGCTGAGCACAGACAAAGAGTTCAAAGCGAAATGTACCTTTATGCTTGCCAAATGCGAGCAGAAAGATTTTGTCTATACCAATGAATCGCGTTGGCAATACTATGACTCGCCATTAAAGAATCCTTTCTATCGTTTTTCGATGCAAAATAAATACTTCAAAGAATTGAGCACACAATATAAGGATACGCCTTTCTTTACAATCGCTTCGCGGGAGTGTACCTATCTCCGTGATTTTTTAAATTTAACACAAGCGATACATTAAGGGCTTCATCCTACCGCGCTTTACAAAAAATAGCGCCTTCCTGATGTAAGAAGGCGCTATTTTTTTATAAAGATTAAGATTTATATAGATTAAGATCTACTATCCTCATTATGATATATACTGAGGTAGCTATCGTAGCGCGAACTCTCAATAGAGCCTTCTTCCACAGCCTCCATAATGACACAACCGGGCTCATTGATATGCCTGCAATTATGAAATCGACATTGATTCATCAACGCGCGCATCTCTGGAAAAAAATGAGATAGCTCCTGTTTTTCTATATCGACAATTCCCAACTCACGAATACCAGGCGTATCAATTAGCTTCCCTCCAAAAGGGAGATCGAACATTTCAGCAAAAGTAGTTGTATGCTTTCCTTTGTCGGACCAATCGGAGATTTCACCAGTTTTCAACCCATATTCAGGGACGATTGCATTAATTAACGTTGATTTACCAACCCCGGAATGGCCTGATACCAAGGTTATTTTATCTTTAAGCAGTTGCTTGACAACGTCGATATTTGTACCGGTTAACGCAGAAACCTCGAAACAGGGGTAACCAATATGTTCATAAATAGCTTTATAGTCGGCCAATATCTCCAATCCTTCATCACTAAATAGATCCAATTTATTGAAAATAATTACGGCCGGAATTCCGTACGCCTCTGTTGTTACTAGAAAGCGATCGATAAAACCCAAAGAAGTTGGTGGTGAGGCAAGTGTCACCACTAAAAAAGCCTGATCCAAGTTTGCTCCGATAATTTGAGTTTGCTTGGACAGATTGACGGATTTTCGAATAATATAATTTCGACGAGGTTCCAGTTCGTGAATGACCGCACTTTCCTGATCAGGTTCCACATCAAAATGCACCCAATCACCCACAGCAACAGGATTAGTCGTTTTTATTCCTTTGGTACGAAACTTTCCTTTGATACGACAGTCGTATCTTTTATCATCTTCACCCAAAACTTGATACCAACTACCTGTCGATTTAGTTACCAGTCCTCTCATAAATCCTGTTGCATTAAATGTGTCATAGTACAAAAATCGGAAAAATTTATTAAACTTACCCTTTGATGAATTTCTTACCTTTGTAAGGAGACTAAAATTCAATTTTGTGAAAAAACTATTTCTTTTAGACGGAATGGCTCTCATATATAGAGCTTATTTTGCTTTGAGCAAAACTCCTCGAATTACCTCAACAGGATTAAATACAGGAGCAATCATGGGATTTACCAATACATTATTGGATGTATTGAAAAATCAGCAACCTTCCCACATAGCAGTAGTGTTCGACACAGCGGCACCTACCGCTCGACATATTGAATTTGAAGCTTATAAAGCACATCGGGAGAAAATGCCAGAGGACCTTGCTGCCTCTATCCCCTATATAAATCGGTTAATCGAGGGCTTCAATATCCCGATTATCACGATGGATGGATACGAAGCTGATGATATTATCGGAACACTTGCAAAAAAGGCCGAGAAACAGGACTTTCAAATCTATTGCATGACACCCGATAAAGATTTTGGGCAACTTGTGTCTGAAAATATCTTTATCTACAAACCTGCCCGCATGGGTAATGGAGCAGAAGTACAAGGTGTCAAAGAGATTCTTGAAAAATGGGAAGTCTCTGATGTTTGCCAGGTCATCGATATCCTCGGTCTTTGGGGCGATGCCGTGGACAATATCCCTGGTATACCTGGTATTGGAGAGAAAACAGCAAAAAAACTTGTTCAGGAATACGGATCTGTCGAAGGCATTATCGCTAACGCGGACCAACTCAAAGGAAAAATGCGTGAAAACGTAGAGAATTTTGCAGAACAAGGGCTCATCTCCAAAAAATTAGCCACTATTTTATTGGATGTACCAATTGAACTCGATGAAAAATCGCTAGAACTGGAAGATCCGAACAAAGAAATCCTTGAACCGCTATTTGCTGAATTAGAATTCCGAACACTTGGAAAACGAGTTTTCGGCGAAGATTTCTCCGTCCTTGACAAGAGCAGCCCTACAAATGGACAAATGGATCTATTTTCGACAACAACAACGACAATTACCACGACCGAAATTGTTACCGAAGTTAGCGTCGAAAATGCAGCAATAAATAACATCCATAATACCGCACATGAGTATGTTTTGGTTGATACAAACGAAAAACAAGTAGCGCTCGCTCAACAGCTTGCTTCTTTGGATAGTTTTTGTTTTGACACAGAAACAACAGGATTGGATGCAAACCTTGCCGACATTGTGGGCTTATCATTTTCTTTTGAGAACGCAAAAGCATATTATGTTCCTACACCTGCCGATCGGGAGAGTGCTCAGGCTATAGTCGATATTTTCAAGGGGGCTTTAGAAAACCCAAACATTGAAAAAATAGGACAAAACATCAAATACGATATTTTGTTATTAGCACGCTATGGTGTAAAAGTACAAGGCACCCTTTTTGACACCATGCTTGCACATTATCTGATTGATCCAGATACCCGTCACGGAATGGATGTACTCGCAGAAAATTACCTAAATTACAGCCCGGTATCAATCACCGAACTTATCGGTGAAAAGGGAAAGAAGCAAGGGAATATGCGCGACGTTGAAGTCGAAAAAATAAAAGAATATGCCGCTGAAGATGCAGACATCACACTACAGCTAAAAAATATATTTCAACCTCTTCTTGTCGAGACCAACACTATGCAGCTCGCTCAGGATGTGGAATTCCCATTAGTATATATACTCGCCGAAATTGAACGAAACGGTGTAAAAATTGATGTTCCGGCACTTGAAGAATTTTCAAAAACACTGGAGCAGGACATTAAAAATCTCGAGGAAGCTATCTTTGAGAAAGCAGGTGTAAATTTCAATATTGCATCCCCTAAACAATTGGGTGAAGTCTTATTCGACAAACTGCAACTGGATCCTAAAGCTAAAAAAACAAAAACGGGACAATATAAAACAGGTGAAGATGTGTTATTAGCTTTGGCCCATAAATCCGATATCGTCCAAGATATTTTAAACTTTAGGCAAATGCAAAAACTCAAATCAACCTATGTTGATGCACTACCTGAGTTGATAAATCCCGAAACAGGGCTCATTCATACGTCCTACAATCAAGCGGTTGCCGCAACAGGCCGTCTGAGCTCAACGAATCCGAACTTGCAGAATATCCCGATCCGTACCGAACGGGGGAGAGAAGTCAGAAAAGCCTTTATCCCAAGATCTGAAGACAATGTGATCCTCTCAGCCGATTATTCGCAGATTGAACTTCGCCTAATTGCAGAGCTAAGTAAAGATCAAAATATGATGGAAGCATTTAGCCAAGGTCATGATATCCACCGAGCAACAGCCGCGAAAGTATACAATATGGATTTTGATGCTGTTACTTCTGAACAACGTCGCAACGCGAAAGCAGTTAACTTCGGCATTATATATGGTCAGTCGGCGTTTGGCCTTTCTCAAAATCTTGGCATATCACGTAAGGAAGCATCCGATATCATCAATGAATATTTTAACCAATATACAGGGATAAAAAAATACATGAGTGATGCCGTCGAGTTTGCAAAAGAGAATGGTTACGTTGAAACAATTTTAAAACGGAGACGTTATCTGAGAGATATCAATTCCGCAAACATGACTGTTCGCGGATTCGCAGAAAGAAATGCTATCAACGCTCCGATCCAAGGATCAGCAGCAGATTTAATCAAACTTGCCATGATCGCCATTCAAAAGGAAATTGAGCAGCGAGGTTTATCCGGCAAAATGATCATGCAGGTGCATGATGAATTGGTTTTTGACGTACCTAAAGACGAGATAGAGGTATTCAAAAAAATCATTTTGGATAAAATGTCCAATGCTATAAAAACGAGTGTTCCTTTGATCGTAGAAATTGGAGAAGGCAAAAATTGGCTAGAAGCACATTAAAGTTATGATTAGAAAACTCATCCATATCTTATTATTATTGTGTGTCTGTAGCTTTACAAAGCTACATGCACAAGATGACAAACCTGTATTCTATGAAAAACTAGACCAGGGATTGATTCGCTTTTATTTTGACAAATATTATTATTTAGTTTCAAAAGAATGTGAGTTTAAAACGATCGAACGTGTGAGCAAATTTGATTTTGCAAAGCAAGTTTTTGATGGAGAGTTCCGCGATTTTGCGCCAAATGGATCGAGAATACTCATTGGTTCCTATAAAGATGGTAAAAAAGAAGGCTTATTCCAAGCCTTTCATCCGAATGGAGTGCTAAAATGGGAAGTAAATTTTCAAAACAACCATCCAACCGGTGATTGGAAATATTACTACCCGGATGGAAAACCCTTATTAACCATTACATATAATGAGCAAGGCTATTTTATCAAAGATTACTGGGACAACAGAGGCAAACAGGAGGTGATAGACGGCGAAGGCAACTATGAATTTTCTATTCCTTTTGAAGGTTTTACGGAGTTCGGTTTTGATTTCTACCTACGCAAAGGGAAGGTAAAAAACGGTAGACCGCAGGGAAATTGGAATACATATTTCTACAATGTAGGTCAGCAAGCAGTTTACGCCATGACGCAACGCTTTGCAAATGGTGTACTCACAACGACCTATGACGACAATGGAGATCTAAATAATGAGGATTTCATGTCGCTAAGTATCCTCCCTTACGACTATTTTATACGAGCGGAACTATTTAACGGTAAGTCCTGCAGCTTTGATGATTATTCCAATTTTTATGCATTCCTAACCAAACGTTTTAACGACAATCTCAATAAAACCGGGTTAGACATCACCAAACAGGTTAACTTTTCTTACTTAGTGGAAGTAAAGAAAAGCGGAATGGCTAATCTAAAAAGCCTCAAGTTAATATCAGATTCCGGCGACGAGCCATTCGATGGCATTTTGAGCCGTATTGCGAGAAGTGTTGACTTCTATTTCCCTACATATAAAGACAATCAGCCTCAAGACGACCTTATCAGAGTATCTGGCGGAATCACACAGGGCAATGACGGAAAAATCTATACCCATTCAATTAAAATCGAAAGACAAATAGACAATTCGAGTAAATAATTATCTTTGCAGAAATAAATAGATATGAAATTTCATAAAGAAGGATATACCACATTAGCGATCGCTGTACTTTTTATCTTCATCATCAATGCCGTTGCGGATTATTATGACGCTCCGCAATACACTAAATGGCTTATTTATGCGCTCTCAGCATTCCTATTCATTACAGTTGTTCAGTTTTTCAGAAGTCCCAAAAAAGTGGTTAACCCGCAGGATGGTGTGATTCTTTGTCCAGCCGATGGAAAAGTTGTTGTTATCGAAGAAACTGAGGAAAATGAGTATTTCCATGATAAGCGGATACAGGTGTCGATATTTATGTCTCCTGTCAATGTGCATGTCAACAGAAACCCAATCAGTGGTTTAGTCACGTTCTTTAAATACCATCCTGGCAAATTTCTAGTGGCTTGGCACCCCAAATCATCTACCGATAACGAAAGAACAACAGTCGTTGTCAAAGATAAGGCTGGACGGGAAGTTCTTTTCCGCCAGATTGCAGGAGCATTAGCGCGCCGCATTGTATGGTATGTAAAAGAAAAAGACGAAGTCGTGCAAGGCAATGAGTTTGGTTTTATCAAATTCGGCTCCCGCGTAGATTTGTTTCTTCCTTTAGGGACTGAAATCAATGTTAACATTGGTGATAAGGTTACTGGAGCAAAAACGATTATCGGAAAATTTTAACAATTTATTAATATCATTATAAGTAACTTAGGCTCCAAATCAGGGGCCTTTTTTATTCTGCAAATGAATTTTAGACAATTACTATTGGCAAACTCCGCAACTGTCGGTATTGCAATATCCACGATCAGCTTTTATTATAAACATGACCTACAGACAGCGTTGATCATTTTCTTTGTTGCTGTGGTAACGAGTTTCCTCCTATTTAACTATCTATTTGAAAAATACATATATCGTAGACTCAATACGATGTATAAATTAATTCATAACCTTAAACTCGGCAAGGATCTTAAGGATGCTATCGGAGAACATGTCAGTGAGGATCCGATTACGGATGCTGAAAACGAAGTCAAAGCATGGGCAAAAGATAAAAAAAACGAGATAGAGCAGTTAAAATCACAAGAAAAATTCCGAAGAGAATTTTTATCCAACATTTCTCATGAATTCAAAACGCCGTTATTTGCTACCCAAGGTTACATTGAGACCCTGCAAGATGGCCTGATTGAAGAAGACATGGAAATGGCCAAGAATTTCTTAGATAAGGCTGCCCGGAATCTAGACCGGCTAAATTACCTGATTCAGGATCTTGATGAAATATCCAAACTGGAATCCGGAAAAATGGTCCTGAATATAGAAAAATTCGATATCGTCGACCTCATTAAAGACACCACCTACTCTCTTGAAGACAAAGCTAAACAACACAATATCAAAATAGAATTCAAACCCAAAGCGGGTACACCCCATTGGGTTAAAGCTGACCGCAATAAAATTCATCAGGTATTATACAACCTGATAGACAATTCCCTAAAGTATGGAAAAGAGGGCGGGACAACTAAAATTAAGATTTTCCCACTGTTTGAACAGGTTCTTATCGAAATTACAGACGACGGTTATGGCATCGAAGAAAAAAATCTAAGCCGTGTATTCGAGCGCTTTTTTCGAACTGATAAGAGCCGATCACGCGATATTGGAGGATCAGGATTAGGATTGGCTATCGTAAAGCACATTGTCGAAGCACATCAGCAAAACGTAAATGTGCGTAGTACAGAAGGGATTGGAACAACATTTGGCTTTACTTTACAAAAAGTTCAGTCCGGTAATTAAACAATTGATGACACTTTTGTGTTTAAACAAAATCAATGTTAACATTAACTTAACATTAAGGTATTATTTTTGCAAAAATAAATTTAAGATATGTCTTTAAATAGCATTTTTCAATACTTCGTTCCAAAGGATAAAAAATTCTTCCCTTTGTTTGAACAAGCCGGCAACAACTTGATCGAGATGTCAAAGTTGTTAAAAGATATTGTTAACTCAAGCAACCCTGAAAAGAAAAAGGAATTAACACGCAAAGTGGAAGATTTGGAACATAGAGGCGACAACATCACGCATCAAATTCATTTGGAGCTGGGAAAGAACTTTATCACTCCTTTTGACCGCGAAGATATACACTCTTTGGCAAGCTCATTGGACGATGTCGCAGATTTTATCCATGGAGCCGCCAATAGAATGGACCTTTACAAGGTTGAAAAGGCCACCGAGCCAATGATTGAAATTGCTGACTTACTAGTCGAAGCTACAGAACATGTATCAAAAGCTATTCATGAGCTTAGAGATTTGAAAAATATCCGCAATATTACGGATTCATGTGTTCGCATCAATAGCGTAGAAAACAAAGCGGATTATATTTTCGATAAAGCTGTAGCTGACCTTTTTGAATTTGAAAAAGATGCAATTTCATTAATTAAACACAAGGAAGTGTTATCTGCAATGGAAGATGCAACCGATAAATGTGAGGATGTTGCTAACGTATTAGAAAGCATTCTGGTTAAAAACGCATAATCATTCGATTTAAGTGCACAAAAATTCTACGAGATTATGATGTCAACATTACTCGTTGTTGTAATTGTCCTTGCGATTGCTTTTGACTACATCAATGGATTCCATGATGCAGCCAATTCTATTGCGACAGTTGTATCAACAAAAGTTTTAACGCCAGCAATGGCCGTTTTATGGGCTGCGATATTCAACTTTGCAGCTTACTTCTACTTTACAGATCATAAAGTAGCCAATACCATTGCAAAAACAGTATTGGAAGAATACATTACATTAGAAGTTATTTTCGCAGGGTTACTTGCAGCAATCGGTTGGAACTTATTTACCTGGTACTATGGCGTACCATCCAGTTCATCCCATACACTTATTGGAGGTTTTGCAGGATCGGGTATGGCATACGCTTTCATCCTTGGCGCAGATCCTATTCACGCTATCAATATTGATGCTACTTTAAAGATTATTGCATTTATCGTACTTGCCCCTATCATAGGTATGACGATATCGGTTATCATCACATTGATTGTAATCAATCTGGCGAAAAATTCCCGCCCAAGTGTTGCCGAAAAATGGTTCAAGATATTGCAACTTGTTTCCTCGGCCGCCTTGAGCTTTGCACATGGAGGTAATGATGCACAGAAAGTGATGGGAATTATCCTTGTCGCTATGGTAGCTGGTGGTTATGTCCCAACGACTGAACACATGCCAGAGTGGATTCCATTGACTTGTTACGCAGCAATCGCTGCCGGAACAATGAGCGGTGGATGGAAAATTGTAAAAACAATGGGAACCAAGATTACAAAAGTAACACCCTTGGAAGGTGTTTGTGCTGAATCTGCAGGAGCTGTCACCTTGGGTATCACAGAACATTTTGGAATACCAGCTTCAACAACGCATACCATTACAGGTGCAATCATCGGTGTTGGTGTTGTCAAACGTGTCTCAGCAGTACGTTGGGGGGTAACAATCAGCTTGTTATGGGCTTGGATATTGACAATTCCAGTTTCAGCTTTGTTGGGCGCATTGTCGTTATTGGTCGTACATTATTTGCTTTAGAAAAAAAATACTTAATTTTTTTCTTAAACCTATTGAAACAAAACAAAAATTTGCTACTTTCGTAGCGGATTTTTGTTTTGTTGTTTCACATTAAATACTTAATTTAGTACAAAATATAGCAAAAACAAAATTTTAACATAATTTTAAGACTTTGGCACGGCAATTGTACTGTTCCATGTGTTAATACAATGAATTAAGTTTGAAAACAATTAAAATTAATAATAACCTTAAAAACAAGAGTATGAACTATTCTACAATTAAAAAAACAGCTGTTGCTGCTACATTAGTTGCCGCTTTAGGTTTCGCTGGTACAGCACAAGCTCAACAAGTATTCGGTGGTAGATCACAATACAGAACTTGGTCTATCGGAGTTCAAGGTGGTATCACTACACCTAATACAATTCTTCCAGGATCAAATGCTTTTGGACAAAAAGTTGGTTACTTCCAAAATAAAGTAGGTGAGTACTATGGTTTAACAGTACGTAAACAATTTTCTCACACTTTTGGTTTAGAATTAGAAGCAAACCGTGGTAAGATCAAAACTTACAATCACGATCAATCTGGACCTATTGCAGAAAATTCTTTGGGTGCAAAATCAGTACAAACTGACGTAAACTGGGCAGCTAGCTTGAACGGTGTATTCCAATTGGGTACTATTGATTTCTTGAGAAGAGAAAATGCAGTTAACTTCTACGCTAAAGTAGGTTTAGGAGTATTAGCAAATAATCCTATTCAATTTGCTAATAATGACTTCACAGGTACAGAAGTATACAATGTCGCGAACAATCCTGATGGTCAGAAATGGGGATCAAGTATTTTTGGAGATCGCGAACGCAAAGGTGACCGCGATAACAAATTAACAGCTTTCGTTCCAGTAGGTGTTGGTGCTAAATTTAAATTATCTGAAGTAGTTGCGTTGAACTTAGGTTACACGATGAACTTCACTGATGATAACTTATTGTATGGTCCAGCTCGTACTGATTACAAAGGTAAATTCTCTACAGTTATGGCTGGTTTAGAATTCACTTTAGGTTCGAAAGACAAACAAAACTTGACTTTTGCTAACCCAGTTGCGACATTGTACGATGAGTTGAAAGATCCTTCATTGAGAAACGAAGTTGAAGCTTTAAAACAACGTGTAAGCACTTTAGAAGGTACTGTTAACACATTAAGCGCTGACGCTGATGGTGATGGTGTATCTGATAAATTTGACAAATGTCCTGGTACTCCAGCTGGTACTCCAGTAGATGGTTCAGGATGTCCAATCAAATTCCCAGAGCCAGTTGTTAACAACGTTACTTCTAACGGTTACTACGCTCCAATTCAATTCGAATTTGATAGCTCAGTATTGAAAACTTCATCTTACTCTACGTTAGACAAATTGGCTAAAGAATTACGTGATAACAATTCATCTGTACAATTAGATGGTTATGCATCTGCTGAAGGTTCTGAAGCTTATAACGTGACTTTATCTAAAGACCGTGCGAACTCTGTAAAACAATATTTAGTAAACGCTGGTGTTTCTTCATCAAGCATCACTGCTAACGGTTACGGAGAGAAAAACCCAGTTGCATCTAATGCTACTGAAGAAGGTCGTGTTCAAAACCGTCGTGTTGAGATCAAAAAATAATCGTATATAACTTATACCATTATATTAGAAGCCGGCTTTAAAGCCGGCTTTTTTATTTTACCCGTATTTATCCTTAACTTTGTGGAGGATATCCGATTTGTGGAAAATTAGTTCGAACAAATTAGATAAGAAATTAGTATTTTGAATTAAAGAACAGAATACTGGTTTTAAACTTTTGAGAATGGAAGAGGATTTTGAATTTGAAAACCCCGAAGAAAGAAAAATCTCGGTGGACAGATATGAGGAAATGCTTCGAAACGAGGATCAGTATTTTTTTGACTCCAAGGCTTTTGAAGGAATTATTGATTACTACGCTGAAAAAAATGACCCTGTTAAGGCCCTACAGGTTACCGAATTTGCGATCAGCCAACACCCTTTTGATATTACCTTTTTATTGAAACAGGCACAACTGTTTTCAACGATTCAACAATATCAGAATGCACTTGCGGCACTTGATAAAGCGGAATTATTGGAAGCTTCAGAAGGAGACATCTTCTTAATCCGTGGTGGCATATTAGGTAGTATCGGCCAGTTTGATAATGCTTTGGAACAGCTCTTCAAAGCACTTCCGCTATTAGATAATAAAGATGAAGTTTACTTCCATATTGCGATGATCTTTCAAGCGCAAATGAATTATGAAAAAGCAATAATTTATCTAAAGAAAGCACTTGAGCTCAATATGGATTACCAAGAAGCACTCTATGAATTGGCCTATTGTTATGATATATTGGATAGACAGGAAGAAAGTATCTCCTTTTATAAGAAGTACATTGATTCAGACCCATACTCCTACTATGCTTGGTATAATCTAGGAAATTCTTACCATAAAATAAGTCGGTTTGAGGAAGCTCTGGATGCTTATGACTATGCTATATTAATTAAAGAAGACTTTTCTTCAGCTTATTTCAATAAGGGGAACGCTCTTGTTAATCTAGATCGCTATCAGGAAGCATTGGACGTATACAAACAAACATTTGAATATGAGCAACCAAGTGCTGATACCTATTGTGCGATTGGCGAATGTTATGAGAAACTTGAGCAGATGGAGGAAGCCCGCAATTATTATAAAAAGGCAGTCAAATTAGATGCGGAGCTTGCTGATGCCTGGTTCGGTATTGGGGTCACCTTAGATTTCGAAGAGCGTTATTTTGAATCTCTTCATTTCTATAAAAAAGCATTGGAGCTGGAAGATACAAACCCCGATTACTGGTTTGCGATTGCCGATGCCCGATACAAACTACAACAAATAGATCTTGCAGAAGAAGCCTATAAAAAGGTAGTCGCTTTGAACCCAACAGATATAGATGCGTGGCTCGATTATTCCTCCATTCTATTTGAACAAAGTAAAATTGAAGAAGCCATTGATGTAATATCCGATGCCATCACACAAAATCCAAATGCTGCAGAGCTGTACTATCGTGTGGTTGCTTATCTATTTGCCAATGGACAATACAATGAAGCGCTGAACTTTTTAGAGCTTGGTCTGGCGACGGATCCCGATAAGCATCATATTCTTTTTGATTACCTTCCACAGCTACAAGGGAATCAGATTATTACTGAAATTGTAAAAAAATATACAAAGCCGAAAGATTAAACATACAATAGGCGCCACATCCGGTCGTTGCCACGCAATGACCGGGTACTAAAATGAAGATATATTCCTTTCCCCAAAACGTACTTTTCGCAATTCAAATGAAAAAATTAGGCTTAATAGGATACCCATTAGGGCATTCTTTTTCAAAAAAATATTATTTAGAAAAATTTCATCAAGAACATATTACCGATGTGGATTACGATTTATATCCACTTGCTCAAATAGCCGATTTTACAACGATTGCTTCCAATAAAGATTTCTATGGTGTTAATGTGACCATTCCCTATAAGATAGAGGTTATGGATTACTTGGACGAGCTCTCAGAAGAAGCTCGTGCAATACAAGCTGTAAACTGCATTCGAATCAGCCACTCATCAGATGGCACAACACATCTAAAAGGCTACAATACTGATGCCTACGGTTTTGAGGAATCGCTTAGGCCGCTACTGAATCCCCTGGCGGATAAGAAAGCTTTGATTTTAGGTAATGGAGGTGCTGCAAAGGCTGTCATTTATGCCCTGAATCAACTTGGAATAATGCATACTTTAGTAAGCAGAACCAAACAGGCAGACCAGCTCACTTATAATGACCTTAATGCTGCGATCCTAGTTGACCATACAGTGATTATAAACTGTTCACCGGTTGGTACATTCCCCAATACGGCAGAATATCCGAAAATTCCTTACGAATTCTTAACTGAGAACCACCTCTGTTATGATCTCATTTACAATCCAGAGGAAACAGCATTTCTTCGAAAAAGCAAAGAAAAAGGCGCCAGAACGAAAAACGGATATGAAATGCTGGTTCTACAAGCAGAAAAAAACTGGGAAATCTGGAATAGTTGAGCTTTCAATAGTAAGAAATCAATAAAAACTGTAATTTTACCATTATGCTTACGATAAAGACATTCACTTTCAATCCATATCAGGAAAATACTTACCTACTCTATAACGAGTCAGGAAATGCCATTATTATTGATCCAGGGATGTATGGCGAGCAAGATCAGCAAGAACTATTAGCTTTCATCGCAAACAATAATCTCAAGCCGACACTCCTATTAAATACACATTGCCATATTGACCATGTTTTGGGGAATAGTTTTGTCCATGAGAAATTTGGCTTGCTCCCACAATTCCACGAAGGTGAAGTACCAATTTTAGTAGCGGTTCAGAATTACGCTCCTCAAATGGGCATCCGATATGACATCTCACCAATTGGAGAAACATTTCTAAATGAGAATGATACCATTTATTTGGATAATGATGAGCTAAAGGTCATTCTTGCACCTGGACATTCCCCTGCACATATCTGCTTTTATTCAGCTAATCAAAAATTCTTGATCGGAGGAGATGTCCTATTTCGCAATAGCGTTGGCCGTACTGATCTTCCTGGGGGAAATCATCAGCAGCTTTTGGATAGCATAAAAACAAAACTTTATACCTTGCCCGACGACACGATCGTCTATCCTGGGCATGGGCCATCGACAACGATTGGCTTTGAAAAAAATTCTAATCCATTTATCCGAGGATAAAAGTCATGAATCTGCCATTTCTATTTGCAAAAAGATATCTGTTTTCTAAGAAATCAGTTAACGCCATTAATATCATCTCTTCTATTAGTGTAATTGGCGTAATGGTAAGTAGTGCTGCTTTAATCATTTTGCTATCTTCATTCAATGGAATGGAACAGCTGATACTATCTATGTACAGTAAGTTTGCTCCTGAACTGAAGATTGAACCCAAGAAAGGAAAACTCTTTGACAGTAAACAGGCTGTCTTCAGTGAATTACGAAAAGATTCCAATGTGGTTCATTACACGGAGGTTCTACAAGAGAAAGTATTACTGCAATATTCAAATAGACAATTTATTGCAAATATAAAAGGCGTCGAACCTCAATCGCTAAGTAAAAAGGCCGGAGACAGTATCCTCGTAGATGGTCAGTACGAACTTACTCATGATTCTACTAACCTCGCAATTATAGGGGCAAGCGTACAGGCAAATCTGGCAATTCCTATGCAGAACTCTGTGGAACAAATTCAAGTGTATTCTCCGAGAAAGGGAGTAAAGAATTCTTCCAATCCTGCAGAAGAATTCAACATACGATCCATAGCTCCGGGAGGAGTATTGCGCTATCAACAAGATTTTGACAATTTGATTATTACACCAATTTCATTTGCTAAAGAGGTTCTCGGAGAATATGAGCGCGTTTCATCGATCGAGTTTTACCTAAAAGATGGTGTGGATGTTAATTCATTTGAGCAAGCAGTACAGAAGAAAATAGGACCGGATTACATTGTAAAGAATAGGGAAAAACAAAACCCTACCTTATATAAAAATGTACGTGTTGAACGCTGGGTTGTCTTCTTTATACTGACCTTGATCAGTGTGATTGCAATCTTTAATATTGTAGGTTCCATAACCATGCTTGTACTAGACAAACAAAAGGATATGACGATACTGAAAGGTCTCGGTGGGTCGAATGATCTAATTCAACGTATCTTCTTTTATGAAGGCCTTATGATCGCCATTATTGGCTGTGTATTGGGCCTATTGATTGGCGGCATATTCAACTATATCCAGTCAGCCTATGGAATCATTCGTGTAGAAGATGGAGCAAATACAATTATTGACAGCTATCCTATGGTAAGTAAGTGGAGTGACTACATTTTGGTGTTCATAACCGTGACTAGCATCTCTGGTCTGGTTTCCTATTTCTCAGCAAAGCTAAGTGTCAGAGAATTAAATAAATTAAAGGCAACTGATTAATAACTTGAGCTTTTTCGGCTCTGGCTACCTTTTGTAATCTGTTGAATTAAACTGCCCCATGCAAAAGGATTTAACAATGGATTAGCATAACGTTGGTTGATGACTTTATTATTCATCGTATTAAAGCTTTGCGCATTGTTAATTGAACGCATTTCATTTCCGTCACGTGGTATTACAGCTGCCATTGCCGCTAATGACTCATAAGACAAGGACCTCCTAACTCTCACGATGTTATCTTCAGAAACGTCTAGATTCATAAATGCAATGTTAAATTCTTCGATACTTGCCCATGGATAAGGTGTTACCATCGGGAGTTCCGTAACCAGATTTTGCATAATGATATTTGCGGTATATTTATCTCCAGGAACATCAGGAATAGTGACAACTAAAGGATCAAAACCGACGGAAGTAAAACGAATGGTATCTCCTACGTGTGCTACAAAAGAGAAATAGCCCTCGTTATTTGCCGCAAATGCTTCATTCCTGAAAGATAAATTAGTGACGGTCGCATAACCTACAGGAAGTCTAGACCCAACCGTTGTTACGATACCGGAGTACTGAACAATCTTCCTTTCCTGAGCATGTAAAGCAAAGGAACAAAAAGATAGGAATACAGCAAATAATATAGAAACCAGCAACTTCATGGAACAAATTTAAACAAAAGTAGCCGAACTAGCCGTTAAATTGTGTTAAGTAGAAAAACTAATTAACAGGGGGTAAAGTTGCTTCTGGGGAATCGGGATCTGTTAAATTAATAGCCTCCACTGCTGTAATTTCAGGAACAGCTTTCTTAATTGCCTGTTCTAAACCAGCTTTAAAGGTCATAATGCTCATTGAACATGAAGCACATGCTCCCAATAATTTTAAACGCACGACATTATCCGCTGTAATCTCTTCAACACTCACATTTCCGCCATCAGTCTCCAAATATGGTCTCAAGGTATCTAATGCTTGCTCAACTTTTTCTTTTAAAGTCATACTCTTAATGCTATTCAATGATTGTAATATGTAAAGATAATCAAATATTTTAAAATGTGTATTTTTAGGCCTCGCTACCAATGGAAAAACAACAAGTATATGACAATATATCTTCTTCATAGCTCTAATCGAGTTAAAGAATGTTAATAAGAAATGTTGTTTTTGCGATCAAATAATTATTAAACTATATTGCGCAGTAAAATTTAATTGATTAGTATAACAAATTCACTTATCTTTGTAAAATGTTTTTAAATAGGCGTATAGCGGCTATCTGTGCCGGCATGATGTTTCTATTGGTATTTACTGGTTGTAAAAGTAAATTTGAGAAATTGCGCGCAAGCAATAACATCGCTCAAAAGTACGAAGAGGCCGTAAAACTTTATGAGAAAAAGAAATATACAAAGGCGTTAGTTTTGTTTGATGACTTGCGGACCAAATTCCGTGGACAAGCTGAAGCAGAAAATATTTACTATTATTTGGCATTTGCCAACTACCGGCTGAAAGATTATACATCTGCGGCATTTCACTTTAAGGATTTTGCAGATGTTTATCCAAACAGTGCAAGAGCAGAAGAATGTAGATTTATGCATGCCTATTGCTATTACTTGGATTCTCCGAGATCAACGTTGGATCAAGCGAATACAAAAAAAGCAATTGATGCATTACAGCTCTTTGTCAATCTCTATCCCGAATCGGAACGGTCCAAAGAAGCCGCAGATCTTATTCAGAAATTAAGAGATAAGCTTGAGCTTAAAGCATTTGCTAATGCAAGACTGTACTATGACATGGGGCTGACGGATGATTACAGGGCAGCTGTCATCGCATTACAGAATGTATTAAAAGAATACCCTGATACAAAATACGCGGAAGAGATTGAGTTTTTAACGTTAAAAGCACAATACATCTATGCGTCCAAAAGTTTCTTCCTGAAACAAGAAAGTAGATTTGATGATGCCTTGGACTATTATCGTAGCTTCGCAAGTAATTTTCCGAATAGCAAACATATGAAAGAGGCAGAATCCCTTCGTGAAAATTCTGAAAAAGGGATTAAAACCGCCCTCTCTCAAGTGAAGGATTATAATAAAGCCGTTGCAGAGCAGGAAGTATATATCAAAGAACAAAAGGCGAAAAAAGAAAAAGAAAATACCCAAAAAGATGAGTCAAAAAAATAACAATTCAATTCCAAACTCTACAGTTACACGTGACTTGAGACAATTGGACAAAGGCACAGACAATCTCTATGAATCTATTGTAGTTATTTCTAAACGCGCGAACCAAATTGCAGTAGACATTAAAGAAGAATTGAACGGAAAACTTGCGGAATTTGCAAGTAACAACGATAACTTGGAAGAGGTATTCGAAAACCGTGAGCAAATTGAGATTTCAAAACATTACGAGCGTATGCCAAAGCCTACTTTGGTTGCTATTGATGAATTTTTACACGATAAAGTCTACTACAGAAATCCTTCAAAAGAGCAGGACTAATCCTTAAACAATGGCTTTAGCTGGGAAAAATATTGTAATTGCTGTATGCGGCAGTATTGCCGCATACAAGATTGCATCCCTCATCCGCCTTTTAGTAAAAGCAGATGCCCGAGTTAACGTAGTCATGTCAAAAGAAGCGACAGCCTTTATTACTCCGCTTACGCTTTCCACTCTTTCCAAAAATCCTGTTTTAATTGATTATTATCAGCCGAATACCGGGGAATGGAATAATCATGTCGAAATTGCCTTAAATGCGGATTACATTTTAGTCGCTCCCGCAACGGCAAATACACTGGCCAAAATGGCCAATGGATTTTGTGACAACCTCCTAACTGCCGTGTATCTATCAGCGAAATGTCCGGTGCTATTCGCTCCAGCAATGGATTTAGATATGTGGAAACACCCGTCCACACAATCCAATATCAATAAGCTTAGTTCTTATGGCAATATCCTAATTCCTCCAGGAAAAGGGGAATTGGCTAGTGGCCTAGTGGGTGAGGGACGTTTGGCGGAACCAGAAGAAATACTGGATTTCTTAGTTAAATTTTCGGAAAAAGGACTACCCTTAGCAGGAAAGAAAGCGTTAGTATCTGCAGGTCCTACTTATGAAGCTATAGACCCAGTCCGATTCATTGGCAATCATTCAAGTGGAAAAATGGGCTATGCTATCGCCACACAACTTGAAGAACTTGGCGCAGACGTCACGCTAGTATCAGGCCCCAGCGCCCTTAAACTACCCAAAGGCGTCGATACCATTTCAGTAACCTCGGCAGCTGAGATGTTACATGCCTGTGAAGAACATTTTGAAGCCGCAGATATTGTTGTGATGAGTGCTGCTGTGGCAGACTACACACCAGTTGAAGTCGCTAGCCAAAAAATAAAAAAGAAAGAAAACGAATTCTCCATTGTGCTGAAAAAAACGGCAGATATTCTGGCTACTTTAGGGGCTAAAAAGAAAGAAAAGCAATTACTCGTTGGGTTTGCATTGGAAACCAATAATGAGCTCGAAAATGCAAAAGACAAATTGATTCGAAAAAACCTGGATTTTATCGTACTCAATTCCATGCAGGATAAAGGGGCCGGCTTCGCAACAGATACCAATAAAGTTACTATAATCGATCGGGCTGGAAATACCCATGAGTTTAGCCTAAAATCGAAAGAAGAAGTTGCTAAAGATATCTGTTCAATTATCGTAAGCCTTTCCTGAGCACAACTTTTATAAACACATTCTCCGTGTTCAATGCCGCTATATTTTACAAATTTACAATCCTCAATTCCTTTGGATAATAGTTATTGATTCGGTTGGTCAATACCTTTATCCAGCCCAAAGGTTTACCTTCAAAACTTGCTATTGTCCATCCTTGAAGACTTTGGCCAATCGTATCCACAGTTATATTTTCCTTTCTAAGGTAATTACGGGCATCTTCAAGCGACAATTCTACCGATTGAAAGTCTTTGGTCAAATGATTACTCAAGGCCAGTGCATGGCTTGGTATTAGCTCCTTTCTATTAAGCTTGCCGACATTGGTTCCCGCATTCTTAAGATAGAGCACATTTTGTAGATACTTTAGATCATCCTCATACATTTTTGGGAAAACATATACATCCTCATGATGAAGGAAAGTATGAAAACTAGTACTATCCGAAATCCAGCTATCTAAAATTCCTTTGGGTACATCTGATTTCTCCGGTTTAATTCGTTTTCTATTGAATGTTTCCTGTTCACCAACCTTCTTAAGGACAGCAATAAAAAAGCCCTCTCCACCTAATTTATGCGGGTAAAATCGATAACCGTGTGCACGATGCTTATTAGAACTTGTATGATCAATTCCCCAATGCTTTTCAATAACGATTTCAACAGATTCAAAATCGCCGCTATCCAATAGCCAATCGACAATATCTTCATTCTCTTCCGGCGAATAAGAACAGGTTGAATAAAACAAATATCCGCCCTTATTTAAAGCACTCAAGCTTTCAACCAAAATCCGTTGTTGTCTTTCGCTACAAAGCTTAACATTAGCTTCGGACCATTCATCGATGGCATCGGCATCTTTTCTAAACATTCCAGATCCAGAACATGGCGCATCAACAACCATCAAATCGAAGTATCCAGGAAGACGATTAAACGCTGCAGGATCATTATTTGTAGTTACTGTGTTCGCATTTCCCCATTTCATTAAGTTATCTTGTAGGATTGTAACTCTCGTTTTGATAATTTCATTTGCAACCAAGAGTGATTCCGGATGTAAACTACTGTTTAATAAGGTAGACTTTCCTCCGGGGGCGGCACATAGATCCAACGCCCGAATACTCCCCTCATGTAACTTCAAACTTCGAATGATATGATCAATGAACATGGACGAAGCATCTTGTGGATAATATGCTCCAGCATGAAATAATGGATCTAATGTAAACACTGGACGATCCTGAAGATAATAAGCCACATTACACCAGGGAACTTGCCCTGCATTAGGAAACGGACAATCTTCTAATTTATTAGGGTTTAGGCGTATTGCTGTCGCCCGAATACCTTCCTCATGTATCTTAATAAATGCATCAGTATCAAATAACGGATTCACTCCTAACTTTTTCACTAAAGAATTTGGCAGAAAATTACTCATATTGTCCCAATAGTTTGCGATAAAATTAAGATAAATAAAAATGAAGTCAAAATAAGTGGTAAATTACAAGAAAGAGTAACTTTGTACCATGAAAGAATTCAAGAAATATGCTATTATTCCTGCAACTCCAGAGGAGCTGTATCTTGCATTAACGACCGAAATTACCGCTCGTCTTTGGACAGGGGACCTTGTGTCTATAGACCCTACTGTCAATGGGGAATTCTCTTTGTGGGATGGTGCTATAACTGGCCGATTCTTGGAACTGGAACCTTCGACAAAAATTGTACAAGAATGGTATTTCGGTGAAACAGACAGCCCTTCTATCGTTACATTAAAGCTGCATGAACATAAAAAAGGAACATCCTTGGAGATTAGGCAGACAAATATACCGGATGAAGACTTTGAAAATATCTCGGATGGATGGGAAGATCCTTATATCTCCTCGTTGATCGACTTTTATACAGAAGAAGATTAAAGTCTATTATCTCAGAATTCCTTTTTGATGATATATTAGCTTATTGGCGTC
>NZ_DDGR01000018.1:0-1244 GCF_002337775.1 Sphingobacterium sp. UBA1897 | reverse complement strand
GACGCCAATAAGCTAATATATTATACGTTCCGAAACGATGCTGGCCCCATTTTCTTTAGATAACCTAGCTTCATTATACTTTTTTATATAATTTAAAAACAACTCGTAACTATATTTTCTTTCAAGCTGAAATTGCTTTAATATGGTTGGTTCATCTTCTATTAATGCTGATAGCGCTTTAGCCCTTTGTTTTACATCATTCCCCAAAATATCTTTTACAACATCATTCAATTCAATTATCTCCCCAGAAGAACGCTTAAGAGCACACCAATATTTCGTTGTCGTGAAACCGAGAATAGGTCCAGAGGTTCCACCTCCCACCGCCAAGCTAGAGCTTTTAAAATAATAGACCATTATTTCACCATCCAGAATTAATTCAGCAAATCTTAATTCCTCTGATTTTTCTTTATTAATCCGAAAAATCTGAGGTTTTGTATTTTTAACCTTTTCTAGCCCTGTTTCGATATGAGAAGGCACGAAAATTTTGCTTTTACTATTTTGATAAACACGAAAAACTTGGTCTGGAAAAAAATCCATCTGCGTATCTCCATCACGCCATGACAATTTACTATCCGTAACTGAAGAAATTTTCCCATATAAGCTATCTCCATTCATGAAAACAATATAATCTGTATTATTAGATTTCTTTTGAGCACAAAGTGTTTCGGAAAATATAAGTAGAGCAATAACTGCCATCATTTGGCCCAACATTAATAATTTAGCCTTTTTCATTATATAAGTTAATATCCACAAATATACAATTCATTCCAATAATTCACTTTACCACCTGCAAAACATTAAAAAAATTAAACATTTAACTTAAATATCTATAGGTAGCGTATTATAATTGTCTCATTGCTCATGTTTTGAACATCCCGAGGCATATGGAATATTAAGTAAAAAATTATAAATATTTAAGTTAAAATTCCATATAAATGTTCTAAACTTGGACTTCTCTATTACTAGTTTTATGACCTCATTCCTGCTCGGCAAAACGAACGTTATCGGTTTGCGAATTTGATAACGTCAACAATACTCTCACTAAGAAGATCATACGTATGCATTTTGTTTATATAAAGCCATACCAGTAATTCTACATTAAGTAAGTAGAATGAGTTACAATAGGCTTAATTCGCTTGTTCAAGTTTTAGCACTAGAAAATTATCATACAGTAAACTCAAGCTTAGTGCTGCGATAACCGAAAGGCGGAGGATATGCAATAGCCTGTACATGGAAATACGGAA
>NZ_DDGR01000011.1:22663-29170 GCF_002337775.1 Sphingobacterium sp. UBA1897 | reverse complement strand
AAAACTACGACACAATACGCCTCTAGCCTACTTGCTTTAGACCAACAATCCGGAAAACTCGGTAAATGGCGGAAATGGTGAGGTGAAGGTTAGCAGTAGATTTTTATTTAAAAATAATATTAAATTTAGATCTTTACTGATAAAGCATTCAATCTTAAATTCTTCTCAAAATATGGTTAATAAAAATGTTATTAGTAAACTATCAGATAGAGAACTCGAAAAATATATAGAACCAGATAGTCGATCTGTTTCAAATGCTGTAAAATATGCCTACGAGATTCTACAGGAACGTGGGCGAACTTTTACTCCTTCCGAAACAGCACGAATCGAAGCTTTAATTGCCAAAAAAAACGATAGTGAAAAAATAGTGGACAAAGGATGGGACAAAGGGCTCACAGAGGACGTAAACGCTATTGAACTATATACAAATACACTTATTTGGATGCTTTCCGTAATATTTGGTGTCTTTTTTGGTGGTGTACTTCAAGTGCTAAATTTCATAAAAATAAAAAATATAAAAGGAGCTGTTATTACTACTTTTTATAGTATTATTTATATAGGCATTCAACTAATTATTATAAATTATATTCGAAATAATTATCCTGAAATGAGCCAGAATATATTTTATGTTAACTTCATCCTCTCGGGCATAGGTGCAACTGGTCTATTTTTTATCAGACAACAAATGTTTCCTAATGATCTACAGTATAGAGCCAAATCTTCCATTGTACCATTAATTGCATCACTAGGAATTTCTATTGCGCTATTCTATTTATCTTAAAATAATAAGTGCCATATCTTATAACAAATTGACTTAATGGGGCGAAGTTTAAGGCTCGATATATTCATGGTAACTTTTTTTGATGTACAGGATAATATCATAGTCGGACATGTATTTAGCGGCGTCAATATTCGGACGGTACAACTGCATGAAAGTTTGTAGAGAATCACCTTTAAGGCCCGTCAAATTTTGAACCTTACGCTTCGAAAAGGTATTATCAAGATACTGTTCTTCTTCTTCCTTTATCAATTTCTGTTGGAGCTTGGATTGAGGGGTCCTATTTTTCCCTAACATAGAAATAACAGAAAGCACATCAATACTAATCAGCGAGGCGGTACTATTGCTAGCTTGATTAGGGTGTCTCGGGACATTTGAAGAATAATTTTTGCTGATGAAAATGTCTTTAAATTTGGGTTTGCTATAATTGAAAGTCTTGGCAAATTCTTCCCGAAACTTTAAGGAATCAGCCTTATAATTTCCTAAAGAATTGATCTTGACTTCATCCAACAATATCGTTGTTTGCTTCATATATATGACCAAATTATCAAGATTGCTATTATCAACTATATATTTTTCCTCGCGATATCCTATTGAAGAAAAGGTAATTGTATCTCCAAGCTTAATGCCTGTCAATATAAATTTGCCATAGCTATCGGAATAGGTGCTGCGTGAAGCTACTTTGATCGAAACACCTATAAGAATATCACCCGAATACTTATCTTTAATCGTGCCTTTCAGATCTTGTGCAGAAGATAAGTTTGCGATAAAGAGCAATAGCAACAACAACTGCAGTCTACTCATTTTCAATTAGTTTTACAATAAAAATATTATAAAACCAAACATCTAGCAATGTTATTAACTCTTTTTAACGCGCGACGCTTAGAGGAAGGAGTAAACTATAGCGACACCACTCGGATTTGTACACTTAAAGACATCCCTATCCTGACGTATCATGGAACGGATAACGAAATCGCCATACACGAAACAGAACGTATAGCCGAATCTCTAAAGAAGTGCAATGTAAATATGATCTTTCACCGCATCGCAGGTGAAGGTCACGGCACCCAATACCTTTATGAAACTGAGCCCTGGATTTATGAGTGGTTGCTGATACAAAGGAAGACGTCGAATAATAACACGCCCATCAAGAAAATTTCAAATAATTGAATTTATCGTATTGTTTTAAATAGCGTAGTTCATTATTTTTATGGAGATACAAAATTTAACAAAGGCCATATAAATGAGATATCAAGACATGGGTATCAGAAAAACACTTTAACCTTTAAATTATACCATGGGAATGACACAAAGCTATCTACGTGTAGATAACGAAACACTTAATAACTTTATCGCAGATAGTAGACGTTTAGAAGATATTGCATTCAAACAAAATAATATTGATAGCGAAAACTTTCTGTATTTAGATAAAGCTTGGGAAGGCATTTTTTTCCTAATTACTGGACAAAGCTTGGCAGAAGCAGTTGAAGAAGAAGCACCGCTTTTAGGTATACTTATGGGGCCTACAGAAATTGACCCCGATCAAGATATGGGTTATGGCCCGGCAACATATAGTACAGCTGAACAAACCAAAGAAATATATAGCGCGATAAAAGATCTTACAAAGGAAGAGCTTTCAGCAAACTATAATCCGAATAAGATGATAGAAGAAGGTATCTACCCTGACATCTGGAAAGATGATGAAAATGCCTTGGAATATCTTCTCGATTACTTCGATGATCTCAAAATCTTCTATAAAAAAGCTGCGGAGAATGGAGATGCTATGGTGATGTATTTGAGTTAAAAATAATTAGGTTTTATTCAAAACTTAGAAATAACTTATATTGACAACAACTCATGTGAATTAATCAACATGAAACAATTAATATTTACTGTCCTTTTCGCATCATTATTTTCGTTAGGTTATGCCCAGACTACAGTGCAGCTCTCAAAGACATCAAAAGGAGCACCTATTATATTGATAGCGTACAGATAGGAAAGAGAACTGTTTGAGAAGTTTTTGAGGTGAGAAATATTCTTGAAAAAATGAAGTTAACAAAAGCAAAATTAATCACTAAAGTCAAGGCTCCTTTAGCGACATTGGGGTACCTCTATTTTAAAGACTCTATATCTAGCGCACAAGGATTTTTTTCAAAAAAGCTAGAAAACGGTTTTTATTTATCCTTAGGACTAACAATTGACAGGTATATGGAGAGTGAGTTTACTGGATGTTTTTATTATTCCAAAACAACCCGATGGGCTTCCGTTTGGGGTGATATTCCAACAGAAAGTTATGTAAGACCAGGCTCCTTAATGTCAACAGAAGAACGAAGGGTTTATTTTGACACTGAAAATGAACAACTACGTGATTATTGGTGGGATGGTTTTGATGATTCGTCGGTCGCTTCTTTTATTGAAGTCATCAAGCTCACCGAATCGAGATTGTATGAGGACCGATTGTTGACAAAAAGGATTGAAGATAGCCTCAGCGTGTCACAACTGAAAAATTACGCCGATGAAGTAAAGAAATTGGTCTCCGACATCGAAAAACTGAATTTCATTTATTCTTATTTACCAGACAAAGAAATAGATGGAATACCGATGCAGTGGTTTAAAGCTAGTGAATATATCTTAAAAGAACAGAATGGTATACTCAATAAGAATACGGTTAAAAATTTAGCGTCTGATGCTTTTATTCAACGTACAATAGACAATCTGTCAGCGATAGGAACCCGCTAGCCATTATAAGCGTTAACTTGCGGAATATGGGCGAACAAGAATGACATTAGAATAACCAAGATGTTCATACAGTTTAAATAAGTCAACCCAATTTATAAAAAAAAATCACTCCGATAAAACTATTTGGAAATGGCAGTTGTTCTTACAATACAAAACGGCTACAAGCTACCTTTCAAATGAAAGGTTCAACATAAAAATTGGCGTCGTACAGTGAAAATCCAATAGTCTTTAAAAACATTGGATGACGAAACAAAAAAGAGGAAACGATAGGAAACATAAAGATTACTGTACAAATAAACGCTAAGAGAAAGGGTCTGATTTAACATCAGGCCCTTTTGACGTAAAAAAGCCACATCTCCCGACCTGGCTCTACAACATATATATTTATTTGAAATCGCTCTTATTTATACGAATTTATTGATTTAGATACTTTCCAATCATTCCCCACACGCTCCAAGATAACTAAATCTGTTTTGGTAAAATCTTCAAAACAAAAAAAGACCTTGATCATAGGTCCTTTAAGTCTTTTAAGAAGAAATTTTGAAAAACACAATCCCAATCGTTAGAACCATAAACGAATAGTTCCAAATTAACTAATTTAAAATTTTCAATATTTCCAATGAACCCAATCCCGATTTCCAATCCTTCTGTTATTATGATTTTATCAACTGAGAGAATATCTTCGGAAATTGGGAGAATATCATTTTCATCATAATATTTTAAGAATACGTATTGCCCCATACCGGTACATTCTCTTTCACCTACATATATTTTATCAATATGAGTATACAAAACCGGGTATTTCTCTGCTAAGGCAAAAAGCAGAGCCATTTCAAAAACTGTCAATTTGTTCATTACAATCCTTTTTTACTAAAAGCTGATATTTCTATGTGTAAAGTCTCCTAATTATCAAGCCTGAAAACAATCAATTTGATATATATATTTATCAAATTCGAATTCAATGTCTACATATTTTTTTAGAATTTCAGATTCCGCTATATTAATATCATAAGGATTGTACATTAAAGGATCTTCAATCGGAGGTCTAAAAGTCTCCTTCAAAAGATCTAAAGGTATAAAGTCTATATTAAATTCACCAATAAGCCTCTCATCTCTTCTATCAAACCAACTAATAATACGCCCTATTTTCATAAAAAATCAATTATTTCGCAATTTCAAAGTTCTTGTACATGAGTAAAATCTCGCTCTATAAGTCTAAATTTTGAATTATCTAGCTTGTATATGGAGTGTTTATAATCCGTTGGTGATGGAAAATCTATTAGCTCTTTATTTTTGTTTAACTTCCTCCGCTTTATAAATATCTTCGAAGCTAAAGCTACTTCCGGTTTTATATCTAATAATTTCTCAGCACTTTTATGTATTCCAATAATCCTACCTTTTATTTGAACTCCGAGGATCTCTTTTGAATTGCCCAACAGATAATCGTATAATAAATCCCTTCCCATGTAGAAGATATTTAAAGTAGAATCAGCTTTCTCAAAAGAGACAACCGCATCCAAATTGAAGATACTCGAATTTACTTCAGTTATTTCTTTAAAAAAAACTTTGTCAAGTTGATCATTGTTGTGCTCAATTACTGGAAAAATAACATTGGATTGAGATTTCACCATAAAGCATGAAAAGCAAAGCAAAACTAAGATGTGGATTTTAAGGGTATATTTTATCTTTATCATATTGCGCATAAACTTGGTTATAAACTCTGAATAATTTTAAAATGGTTCGTGGAAAATATCTGCTCATTGCTTTAGAATAAACTCCTCAATTTATTGCAAAAATGACAGAATTTGAAATACTATTTTGACTTTTCTGGATATTAATATTTCCTATATTTCAACAATAAGGGAAAGCTCAAGGAAACACATTTTTTTGCAATAAGAAATAGGCCTTCCATTTTTCGGAACCTGTTTGGGACAGTAAATATTGAACAAGATACTCTTAAAATTACTGAAATGGAAGCTATATTTAAATAGGAAATTACGGAAGGCAATGCAGCATAACATTAAAACTTATGCTGGGGACGGGTTTTTATTTATACAAAAGTTATTAAGTTCATTCGGTTATAAAGCCAGAAGTCCAGTTATCCTTATCTATTTTATATTCTGATATCTCAAAACCCGCTGTATGATCCCGGAAACCTTCTACTTTGGACATTCTTACTAACGCATTTTCAGCAAGTTCCTTGGTACTGTAAACTCCTATCAATTTCACGTCTTCTCCTCCATCTAATGATTCGTCAAAGTGGGTGTGCCATAGCAAAAATACATTCTCCATATCATTGATTATTTATTTTCATCATCATTTTTATTAACTCCAATGCTCATTTTGGCAACAATCCTCTAGATTACTTACAATATCAAAAAGAAAATCTTTACTATAGAAATTATAGCCTGTACTTCCCTTGTTTTATTTCCCTTTCAAATATTTTCAAATTTGCTTTTGCAATAATTGACCCGAGTTCAGCCCCTCTTTTATATAATGCGTAACTCATCTTTAAATCTTGCTGAATCCCTTCGCCTCTTTCATAAAAATCCGCTAGGTTATTATAAGCCTCTGCATAACCACCATTGGCCGCCTTTGTATACCAATAGATACATTTCTTTGGATTGTATAATGGATTATTAACACCTAAAAAATTAATTGAATCAAACTGTTGCGCATAATCATATTGACCTTCCGGATTACCGCTATAAGCACTTTTTTTTATGTGATCAAATGCCAGCCAATATAATTTGTACTTTTCTTCGGAAGAGAGAGAAGAAGGATATTCTTGTATCTTCCGACTAATTTCCTTCGCAATTTCAAAGTTCTTGTCCTTTCTCAAAATCTATGGTTTATTTCTTATTTCCCAATGGGCTCCCTCTGGATTATCAATAAGGGGATTCCTAATTTTAGGCCAACACAATTTATAAAAAAAATCACTTTGATAAAACTATTTCAAATTGGCTATCGTTCTTACAATACAAAACGGC
>NZ_DDGR01000011.1:0-22544 GCF_002337775.1 Sphingobacterium sp. UBA1897 | reverse complement strand
GGTTCAACATAAAAATTGGCGTCGTACAGTGAAAATCCAATAGTCTTTAAAAACATTGGATGACGAAACAAAAAAGAGGAAACGATAGGAAAAAAGAAAAATTACTGGCAATGTTGTGCCACAGGTCAGACTGCGGCACAACATAAATGTTAGTTATTTTTTGTTACGAAAAGATCATCAGCCCCCTCATTGATAGGGATATACAATCTTTCCCAGCTTTTTGAATGAACCATTTCCCAGCTATGCCCAGTACCTTTCAAATCTTCAGCCAAAAGAATCGTTCCAGGTTCAATTAAAAAAGTTGAACCATCGCTGACTTTAAATTTGATTTTACCTTTCAGCGTAACCACGTATTGTCTTCTTGGAGCTGGATGAGCGTTTTTCTCCCATTCTTCTGTTTTATTGCTTGTCCAAAATGTACTCGTATTGGCGTGTTTCAATGTTGGAATAAAGCCTTTTTGAAACGAGCAGGTTCCATCCGGATTGTTGATCAATCGCACTGCAGGCATTTTACCTTCGGCTTCCACGTTGACCTCCTTAATTTTTCCATGACCTTCTTGCGCTTTCACAGCGGTTAAGCTTGATGCTGCCAATACGCAAGCAATAGTTAGTTTGGATATCATTTTCATTTTGTAATGTTTGAAATTATTATTTTGTTGTTTTAATTTTAGAATTCATAAACCGTGTCGTGCACCATCATCCGTTCAAAATAAGGTTTGTATTTAGCGACAAGGGCGAGATGTCCCGGCAGTTTACCATAAGCCTCTAGTTCCTCCAATGTCGCAAATTCCATGGACGCATTGTAGGTAAACGAGTTGTCCAATACCGCTCTTGGGGAAGAAGCAGCTGGCTTGCCATAACGTACATTTTTGACATAGGGAAGCTTTTTAAGACCTTCAAAAAACTGTTTAAACTCTTCTACCTGTTCAGCAGACAAATCAGGTTTTAGCCAAAAAAGCAAATAGTGGAAATACACTTTTTTTGTTTTCGCTTTTTTCTCTTTTGCCATCAGTGAGGTGGCCGCAAAGCTCATTACGCCAGCAGTACCTAGTGTAAGGATAAAATCTTTTCTTTTCATGTTATTGCTATTTAATTAAAATCAATTCTATATTTAAGCACAAATGCCCACTTGTGATCTGTTACCACAGCTTGATCCGCAGCATTTAAATTATAGATCGGACGATTTTGCGCATCAAAAGTCAGCCGGCTGCTATTACCGTGCATCAGTAGCGAGATACCTGCATCATAAATTAGACTTTTGTCTTTCAATGCCTTGTAGTCCCCTACTTGTACAGAAACCGCTGGCTGCAGCTGTAAATTATGTTTGGATGGATTGAAATAAGGGAGTGTACCGCCGACCTGTGCGTAAAATGTATTTCCCGTGCCAGCATTTGGCAAGCTATTTCCCGCACCATTCAGGCTTGCATTGGCCGCATCGATACCTGTCGCGGGGTTGTTTGTCCCTGCAAAGCGGAGATAGTTAGGACCATAATCGCTGTGCATGGCCATACCATAGGCACTAATCGAAGTTCCTTTCTCTTTGTCGATGGGCGCGTCATAGATGATATCCGCTGCAAAATTGCGCATATCGTCATTTTTGGTCATCTGCCGTTCATCCAGATGCCAAAGGGCATTGTGCATATACTCAAATCCAGCCCCTATGCTGAGCACATCTTTTTTACCGAGGTATGTACCCGAATTGAATGGCGTTTCGTTACTTTCTTTATCGTGAAATGCGTAGCGGAAGTAACCTGACACATCTTTGCGTGCTTCATTTTTGCTGAAGGTGGCTTTATTTAATTTTGGATCAGCACTGGCGGCGGAATATGGATCAGCCAGTACCACCCGATAGTCAAATTTTCCAAGCTGCCCTTTTGCATAGATGCTCATTTCACGCACGACCATATCAGTAGCTCCAGTATTGGATGTCGCATACAGGGGCAAGTCGTAAAGCAGCGTATTGAGCGGTCCTGTTGTAAAACGGGAAAGACCGCGCCAAGTCGAACGGCCGCCACCGATCGCAAATTTGGGGCTGAAACTATATTCCGCATAGGCATCCAAGAGATCCATATACGTATTAGTCTTGCTGTTGACGTTTACGTTAGTAGGCCCCATCTGTAATACAAACAGTAAATTTTCGGTAGGCTTATAAGTCATCTTTGCCCTAATACGCCGCAAAGAAAGATCAGATACATTCGAAACGGACTCGTTGTTTACCAAGCTTCCCGGATTGAGCTGGCTATATCTCGCCCACAGCTCAGCGTATCCGCTGAAGCTGATATAACGTGTATGCTCCTTATTTAAGAAATGAGTAAGTTTTGGATTTCCAAAATCATTGGTTTGCGCCTCGGCGAGCTCTGCGCTACCTAGTCCCAAACTGAGGAACAATGCCAAGGTAAGCTGTTTTCTATTCATGATTCAACCTAATTTTGTTTTTTTGATAAGTCAAAATTAGGCTGAATATGGAGGTGATATTATTAGAAAACCATTAGAATTTTTAGCTTATTCAAGCTCCTTTGGATAGGCCAGTTTAAGTTCGACTGAAAACACAGTCCCTACATGGAGAGTTGAATTAACCGCTACGTTACCCTGATGCATCTCAATAATTCGCTGAACAATTGAGAGACCGATGCCATGTCCCTCTTTTGAAGGCGTACCCGCCACACGGTAAAACAAATCAAAGATATGCGGGATATCCTTGCTGTCTATTCCGATACCATGATCTATTACCTGCACCTTCGCTACGGTTTTATTTCTGGAGAGCAGTACCTGGGCATGCCGATCGGCACTATATTTACAAGCATTCTCGATCAGATTAGCAAAGGCCACTTTCAAGAGGTAGGCATTTGCAGATACCAAGATTTCCTCTTCGTCGATTGCAGCATTAGCATCAAAAGAGATGCTTACCCGATAGTCTTTATTTTTCTCTAAGACCACTAACTTTGCTTCAAGCAGTATTTCATCCAGTCTGATTTCTTCAAAATTTACCTGCGAACTATCGTAGTTTGCCCGGGCAAAATCCAGCAAGGCTGTCGAAAGTACCGTAGCCTCCTTCGCATCGAGCAATGCCCTATCAATAGAGTTAAAATACTCATCCACATTGGTATTCAGCTGCTGCGCCAATTCCAGTTCGGCGATCATAGCTGCCAAAGGTGTTCTAAACTCGTGTGAAATAATGGATACAAAATGGCGCTGGTTATTGAAAGATTTTTCCAACCGATTGAACGTATTGTTGAATGTTTCGATAAGTTCTGAGAGCTCATCTTTTGCATTACTATAGGAGACACGCGTGCTCAAGTTATGTTCGGACACATCCTTGATCTGATGTATAATGTAATTGATTGGCTTAAGAATATAACGTGCAAATAGAAATGAAGAGAAAAAAATAAAAAATAGGGCAACGATATAAATCGTTATCAAAATATTTTTCAGCCGTTCCATATGTGCAAAACCCGTTACATCGTACGCATGTCCGATCAAGAAAAAAGGCTTACCCTCAAATTGATAGTTTAAGCCCATATACAGTTCTTTGCCTTGCTCCCATGTAAAAAAATTAGACGTTTTGAAAGATTCCAATTTAACATCGGGATACGTCGGTTCGCCTATATCGGAAAAAACAACCCTATTCTGCTGATCGAAAACAGTAATCTGGGCTTCGTTGATCAGCTTTTTATTTTGTTCATGAATTCTTCTTATCTGATGTTCCTGCACCTGTGCATCAAAAATAAATTCTGCGCGCCAGATGATCTTATAGCGCAGCCGATCCACAAATTCTTCCTGCCGATTTAATTCCGAAAAGAAATAAACCGCATAGGCGAATAGAAACAAGATGATAGCCGAAGAGAGCGTAAATACCCAGGAAGTTCTATTGACAATCTTCATTCTTTATTGGATAAAATAAATCCATGTCCGGATTTCGTATGAATCAATTTAGGTGAAAAATCCCGGTCTATTTTTTTACGCAAATAATTGATATATACATCAATATAGTTTGTTCCGGTATCAAAGTTTTTGCTCCATACATTACGTGCTATTTCATCCTTGCTGAGCATGGTCTCCCTATGTTTCAAAAAGAAGTGGAGGAGATCAAACTCTTTGGGAGTCAACTTGATAAGTTGACCCTGACTATGAACCTGCTTACTCCGGAGATCAATACTGATACGATCATAGGTCAGCATCCCCTGAATCTCTTCTTCACTGATTTCCCTGTGCCGCTTGAGCAAGACAGCGATACGTGCAAAAAGTTCACGTATTTCAAAAGGTTTCACCATATAATCATCGGCTCCCGCATCAAAACCAGATATTTTTTCATCAATACTGCCCAATGCTGTGAGCATGATGATTGGGATCCTCGGGTAAGCCGCACGCATCTGTTTACTGAGCTCAATCCCATTCATTCTTGGTAACATGATGTCTATGAGAAGTAAATCATAGTCAACAGATTTGGCTTCTTTGATCGCTGATTCCGCATCACCAAAAACATTGACCAGGTAGCCCTGACTTGCTAATCCTTTTTTCACACTCGAAGCAACGCGTTCATTGTCTTCTACGACCATTATTTTCACCATTCTAGCATGCTTGTATGTATCTACTAATACTCCTGGACAAAGTTAGTTATTTTTCAAAAAGGCTGGAGAGTTCGGTTTCAACTTATTAAATGTAACAGCAGTATAGTCAAAATCCTATGCGCTCCTCATAGTAGCGCAGCCTCCATGAACTTTAGACAACGGTCAGGAAAACTCGGTAAATTTACCGTTATCGTTATTGCTAAAATGGCATGGTTACAACTCGTGCATTATATGTACCTTTTTTAATCTCAAATAAAACTGCATACCCACCAGCCCCATCGCCGTTAACAGTACTGATATATAAAATATCATTTGAGTCATCATAGTAGCATGTTGCAAACTCGTTGTTTACATCAAATAGGCTTTCAATTTCCCTTGCCGGGATCTGGATAAATCTTCCCTTTATAGTAGCTTCAATGGAGGTATAATGGCTTGTAGGGATTTCGCCACCTGTTCCCCAGACCTGCTGCTCTCTAAATTTGTCTACAACGGTATAGCCATCATATTGAGTCGATGAAAAATCACCTTTATTTTTTTCATAATCGGAACTATCTGAATTTATTTGCACGGTTATATCTTTTGCCATAAATTTTGCTGTGCCTTCATCAGAAAATACAGTAGGGATCTGCTTATAGGATTCGATATATTTAATTCTTGAATGGTGTACATAGCCAGTGATACTCTTGTTGCTTTTGTCTGTATAATCTACAATTACCCAATCGCCGAACTGGTCATCAGGAAATGCATAAACAATTTCATCAGCAGCAATTTTTGAAACAACCGCACTATTCACTGTAGCTTGTTTCCTCACATTTACATAGCCGTCTTTATCAATGATTTTTGCAAATTGGGCCGAGGCCAATTGGCATACTGTGAGAAAAAGTAGTACTAAAAGATATCTGTGATTCATTTGGTATAAAGTTATTACTAATAATATTTTGCCCTCAGCTTAATAAGGTCTTCGATCATTTTATCTTCTTTAATTGAGGTACTGTATACAAATTTAAACTGAAAGCTGATAATTTCGTTACTTTTATTTCATTTGCTACTTTTTAATTACTCAGCTCATAGCGATAAATTTCCCTAAACTTATTACATTCAAAACCCAGCGCAGCATTACATATTATTTCACTGGCAGAAGAATTGATTTCAAAAAGTTTTGAAATAACCGTAAATTCATTTTAAAATAATAATGTTGAATTAGAATGATGAGATACTTTATATTGACAATCGCTTTTTGTGCATTCGTGTTTGTATGCTGCAGTAATGAAAAAAATGGTAAAAGTGACATTAAAAAAAATGACCAAACCGACACGGAGGGAAAACTTCCTATGAAATCTTATATGCTCAATCACGAAATAAGAAATATAGACTATGAAATATATTTAAATGATTTTCTTATTGCCCATTCACAGGAGAACAATGGTATCCCTGGCCCTTACAAGTTGAATCAGTACATTTTTTCCAGTGGAATACAGGAGGTGAAAATCAGGATCTCGTCAAATAAGAGCCAAAAATCGATAACTTCTGATATGCTCAATGAAATAAGTAGAAACACAGGGATCTACCTGCTTGAAAATAAAGATTATGGTAATATTAAGGAGATCAAAAAACTTGAATTTCCAGCGCTTGAAAAACCGCTAGATGCTTATACGCATACCTGGGATTTTGAAGCAGAAGCGCCAACTTCGGTCACAAGTCTGAACAATTCCCAGGATCTTTCAGAAATGAATCAAAATAAGCTACAGGTGGAAGTATTAGCAAAATATGATCAACTACGTAAATTTTTGCTGTCAGGACATACGGATGAGTTTCTGCGAGAAATCGCAAACGCGAAAAGTAATCTCTTTATATCCGAAGGTTTTTCGGAGGCCGAGCAGGAAGCATACAATGACAAACTTAAAAAGTACCTGTCTGCACATAGCGATCTACTTCCCGACCTTAAGGAATCTGCAATAAAATTATTCGGGCACGGAAAAGCCGTTGCACTTGAGCAAAACCTCACACTGTCATCTGGAGAAAACAAAAAGAATGACGAGCAAAATTCTAATTATATAATTTTCCACAAACCTCATGGATCTGATTCATTTGAAGTGTTTCGCTACTTTATAGCTTATTCAGGTGGAAGGTAGGTGTGGCATGCTGAAGCGGTGACAAGCTACCTTTCGAAAGAAAGGTTTAACATAAAAATTAGCGTCGTACAGTGATCCAATAAACGTTAAAAACATGGCATAACGAAACAGCAAAGTCTACCCGAATTGTTCGATTTAATTTTATGTATAATGTAATTGGCTAAATTCGGCATGTCAAAATAGCTTGATCAATCTTTTCATGAAATGGGGACATTCCTATTTTGAGCTAATAAAAATCCATCCATGAATAAGGAGGAGGATAGGTCAGTTGATATATCGTTTGTTCCCTTTCAGACAGATTATCATAATAAGTACCGAATTCGCTCAAATATTCCTCACCCAATCCCATTCTCCAAAACATATCCCTACTGTCCTTATCGGAAAACTTCGACCAAGGCGGTGGCATAGCGTTTTGAAGTGCTTGAAATTGCCCAAATTGACCTAGAAAATCTCGTACTTCCATCAATGCAAAGCCTAATAAATTTTGACCGCGCCAACAATAGATGTTTTCAATATCGACGTCATCTTGTGCAAGTCCAATACCCCATATGGCATCAACGGGGCTTGCCTCAACAAGAACTCTATTTTCTGTTTTTAACAGATATTCCGCCAACGCCCAATATTGATTAAACTTATGAATATTTCCGTTCCTAACAATCTCAAATTTGCGTTCATTCCAAATCTGATCATCATAGCCTACAACTTGCCTTCCCAACTCTTTGACCTCACCCGGTTTAATACAGTTGATGATTTTCTCAAAATTCTTCTTATCATCAAAAAGCAATGCTTTTTGGGCCATCATCCAATGTTCCGCAGTCCTATAGGTAATATTATCTACTGTAAACGGACTCTCATACCATTGACTGAAAACAAATTTTCCAACTTCCTGATTATGCTTAGCTGTATGTCCCCAAAAGAAAAGAAATTTGAAGCTATCTCCATTTTCAAATCTATCGGTTAGCCACTTGATAGTATATTTTACCATATGCTCAATTCAAAATTGATCGCCTATTATCCATCGACATACAATGATACGCAAAAAATTGAAGCCACATCTCTCGAAGTTGCTTCACAACTTATCTATTTGTTAGGGCTGGCTCTTATTTATACGAATCGATTGATTTGGAAGATTTTATAGCATACTTTGGAATGAACTGTGTATTTATTAGCACCAAAACAGCTACAATCTAAGTTAACAATTATGCTACATATTTATTTGCCATCTAAAGCCTTATACTTCACGAAATTCTACAGATTGAATATTAATGAAATCAATAGAAATTTTAGTTTCTATTAGCTTTTTATGACCTTTTGAATCCTCTACATATAAATCTAGAAAAATACAGCCACTTTTATATCCGTGTTCGAGATATGGCTTATATTGAAAACTGTCTTTTCTTCCTTTAAATTTATAATCATATCTTAGTAAGGTATAATCATTATCCCAAAGATAAATTTCGATATCTGTTCTAAGAGCTCTTTTAACAGCAATATAACGATGTAACAAAAGTAAACTAATGCCCAATGTTGCTACAGCTAGATAAAATGTTAATTCATTTAAACTCATTTTTATTTTCTCTAATAATAGTATCTACAATTCAAGTAATAGCATAGTGTTCCATAAAGCATTCATAACTTGGGTATTCATTACCCAAACGCTCGCATTTTATTTCACTATGCTCATCTCTATAGTTTTCTGCCGATAACGTATCCAACATATTCCGTTTTATTCTCGCTTTTAGATTGATACGTTTCATTTTATTCTCTCATTGAACTCAGCTAAAAGTATTAAAAAAATACGCTATTAAAACTATTTGTAAACGACTATTGTTCTTACAATACAAAACGGCTACAAAATTCCTTTCGAAGGAAAGTTTAAATATAAAAATTGGCGTCGTACAGTGAAAATCCAATAGTCTTTAAAAACATTGGATGACGAAACAAAAAAGAGGAAACGATAGGAAACATAAAAATTACTGTACAAATAAACGCTAAGAGAAAGGGTCTGATGAGAATCAGGCCCTTTTGACGTAAAAAAGCCAGATTTCACGACCTGGCTTCTAAACTAAACTTAAATAGATGATTCACTAGTGGTATGTCTTTTATTATTTGTAAACCACTAGTTATTGGCTCTTATTTATACGAATTGATTGATTTGGATACTTTCCAGTCATTACCCACACGCTCCAGAGTGACAAGATCAGTCTTGGTGAAATCCTCAAATTTCAAAGTCACTTTAGCGATCATATAATCTGCGGATTCTTCTAAAATATCTGTGCTTACTGTACAGTTTAGCTTCTCTCCTTTTTGTTTTTTGAAGGATTTAACCACTTCGCTACGGCTGTTAGACAACGCATTGGTAGTTTGGATCTTTTGATTAAAATCAGCTGCAAATAACTGCTCTACGCCTGCTGATTCGCCCCCAGTCGTTACTGCAACATAGTGCTCTAAAGCGAAATCAGCGGTGGAAAGGTTAACGTTTGCTTTTGTTGCTTTTGCTCCAGGTCCTTCAGCTGCCATAGCGAAAGTAGATACTGCGATTAAAGCTGCTGCTGTGAATGTTTTTACTAATGCTTTCATAATGTCTTTATTTTATAGTGTTAGTTTTTCATCTAAATAATTTGTTCTTCAATTGTGATGAAGCTATTATGAGCATTTCCATCGATGCTCATGATGGTTTTTGTTCTTATTTGTTGACTCAAAACTACGACACAATAGGCCCCTAGCCTATCGGCTTTAGACTAACGATTAGGAAAACTCGGTGAATGGCGGAAATGGGAAGGTGAATTTTAATTATGTGATGTAGGTCACGTTAAATTACGATATGAAATCGAGAGATTTGTTCCAACAAAAAGAAAATCTCAACGATATGAAAGCAAAACAACTCTTTATACAAATAGGACTATTTTTGACTTTATTCACCCTAATAGTACCCCATTGCTATGCAACAAATCGAAAACCGAAAATTCTATTTGTAGTAACTAGTCACGATACAAAAGGTAATACAGGCGAGAAAACAGGTTATTATCTCGGGGAAGTCTCACATCCCTGGGAGGTTTTAACAGCGGCTGGATATGAGATTGATTTCCTTAGTCCACAGGGAGGGAATCCACCTGTGGATGGATTTGACCTGACTGATCCTGTTAACAAAAAATTCTGGGAGGATAAATACTACCACAATAAAATCACCCATTCCCTTAAACCTTCTCAGGTAAAACCGGAAGATTATAAAGCCATTTTCTATGCCGGAGGACATGGTGCGATGTGGGATCTGCCTTTCGATTCGACAATCGCAAAGATTGCAAGCAAGATATACGAAGCAAACGGCGTTGTCGCAGCTGTGTGTCATGGTCCTGCTGGCTTGATCAATATCAAACTGAAATCCGGTGAATATTTGATAAAAGGGAAAAAAGTCAATGGCTTTAGCAATGAAGAAGAAGAGCTTGTAAAGCTCAGCAATGTTGTTCCCTTTCTACTAGAAGATAAACTAAAAGCTATAGGTGGGATTTATGAAAAATCAGAGCCTTGGCAGTCGCATGTCACCATTGACGGCAGATTGATCACTGGCCAAAATCCTCAATCAGCCAAGGCCATAGGCATGGCCATCGTCAAGGCATTAAGTAAGTAAGTAAGTAAGTAAGAAGTAAGGTATACTTCTCAAGATAACAACATTGGCCTTTGAAAAACCATAGGGTCTTTCAATATTATTGCGGAGAATCAACTCAAGAATATTATGATACGTAATATAATTAAACCAACACCAACTAAACAGATCATAAGTGGAGCAATGATGCTTCTCTTCTTATACTTTATTCCTTTCAAATATTGATCCCAAAACCCAAACTGCAATATGGCGGCACCTATTCCATACAACAAAATACCAGTGAATCTACTCTGATCAAAATAATCTTTAAATTCATTGTATACTAAAATTAACGCTAGGGTATAACCAAATCCAAATAGGAGTGTTGCCCATGCTTCTTTTTTCTTGGATAATGTGAATAAGTTAATCGCTAACAATATAGCGCCTGTAAATAATCCGAATAGTATACTAAAATACCATATTGCTTTTTGAGAATAGAAACTGACGGAAGCTTTTTCAGCATCTTCATCAATATCCCATGTGTTAAGGGATTTGTAATCAGGTTCCTCTTTTTTCCTTGATGCTATAAGTTGATTTATCTTAACAATTTCTGTTTCGGAAAAAAAATAGCCCCTTTTTTTGAGAATGTCGAAAGCCATTTCTATAGCTTCAGGGACTGATCGGGTATCTTCTGAAGTATACCGCAACAGGTCCTTATTGGATAGTTTTTCTAAGACTGATCTTTTTACCATAAACCTAATATAACCAAACTACCAATTACAATTATCACACTTTTAAAATAAGGGTACTAAAATATTATTATCTGAAAACAAATGTTTCTTAATCATCTCGCAGTTTAGATCTAATATTCCATTGTAGCAGTAATTTCATCAAAGAAGTAAAATAACTGACAGGTGTATTAAGTTAATTTCATATAACATTGCAATAGCGATACAAAAATTAAGATATTACTGGCAATAAAACAATATACTATCCACTTAATTTTAAAGCCATAATAGAATAATCCCAATATCCATGGATTCCCAAAAAGATATATTCTAAAAATTTGAAAGCCATCAAATTTTTGCCCTAAATGAAAAAAATCAGCCAATAACTGACTAAAACATCCTTTAATTGCCTGGTGCTCTATCGCAATAAAATTCATCACGATCAAACAAACATAGGTCAGAATATAAATAGTTGGAACAACTTTTTTATTAATTTTCACTTCTTAAACATTTATTGATTTGTACGTTGTATAACTTGAAAACAGGTCCATCGACCACCTCACTGGAAGATAGAAATTAGCTAAATTATCAAAGGTCATTTGAGAGCCTTAAGTTAACAAATTCTTTGGGAGTTAAACACTAGATTTTAAATCGCATTGCAATCAAAAACTGTCTTGGCCTGAGTTCGAAATAACTCTGTATAAGCTCATAATCTGAGGAAAATTGCTGCAGATAGTTTTTATTATCCAAGATATTGGTTGCTGTCAGCTCTAAATCGGTACGCCAATGGCTTAGCCTGAACCGATAAGTTGCGTCCATAAAATACTGACTTTTTTGTGCCTTGACATTATTTGCATATAATGAATTGGACAAGGTGATCAAATGTCGATCATGGGGCGAAATTACCAGATTAAAAAAATGATTGTTATATAACAGCTCATTGCGCTGCCCAGCAGCCAATCTATTGTGGGTCCGCCCCATGGCAACCCGGTAATCTCCAGAAATTAACGCTGAAGACGAATTGATCAGCTCAAGTGTGAACGACTGACTGTTTACATGTTGCTTCACCAACTGCTCATTCAGCAAATAATCTGAATTACTCCAACTGAAATTACCGTTTAACTTTGCTACAGTTTTGATACGGACAAATAGTTTGGAAAGTCCACCACTGATCCCATGCGATAAACTCTGTGCATTTTGATTAATAATACTGGTCGAGCTACGTCCCATACTGTCCAATACTGTACTGAACATATAGTCACGCCAACTTTTTCTAAAATTATAACTCAGATTGGCAAAGCTTGCCTTCAAGGTGTTTTTATACGCATAATGTATTCCTGTACGCAGCTCTTCATTCTTGAGTAAGCGTGCATCATACTTTTGGATACTGCGATACTGACTAATGATGTAACCATTGTAGAAATTGTCGAGTCCACCAAAATTTCGACCTACACTCAGATTTGTACTGATCGTATTTTTCCCGTTAAACAGATAGCTCATCGAAGCAGAGGGATTCCAACTGCTCCGCAATTCATTTTTCAGACGCTGTATGCCTTGCTGTTTGACATTATAGTAATATTGACTGAACGGTAGATTGAAACTGTATTTAAACTTGCGCACTTCTTTCCCAATTTGGAGCGCCATCCGCAGCTGCATCTGCGCGCTATTCATAGCATTGAAATAACCAGTATCCAGGACGCGAATATCATGCTGATCATGCAGCTCGATATAGCTGTTTAACGTACTGTTGTTGTAATTCAGATTGATGCTAGGTGAAAAAGTCCATGTTTTGATCTTGCGCGATAAACTCAGGCCATTTTCAAAATTAAAGCTCTTAAAACGAACGATCTGTCCCATCTGATCATAGGGCATCCCGCCGTTGAGCAACGATTCAAACTGACCGGGATTGACCGTAAGACGTTGAGGTGTACTGTGCCACTCTAAAGTAGACGTGATATTGACCAACTGCTTGCCTATAAAACGGCCGAGTGAAAAGGAATTGAGAAAGGCTTCGTCTGAGAACTTTTTGTCCTGCTGTATAGGGATGTCTTCATTAAAAAGAATATTACCGGCACTGTTGTTCCAATGTTTACGATAATTGGTACTGTTACTAAAAAAAACGTTTGACTCGTTCTTTTCGACCAGCATCCCAATATTCAACTCATCGATACCATAGCGATTGTCCACCACCTCCTGGTTGTGGATCACTTCGTTGTTTGTAAAATATTGTGTCGACGTTGTTCCTTGCAATTTTCGATTATCGTGGAAATAAGAAAAATTACCTTTGACTTCCAAACCGTTCTTTAACTTTTGAATCATATTGCTACTCATTAAAAAGATCTGGTTGTTCAACCATTTTTTCTGATCGAAACCCGGAGTGGCTACCTCCCGAATGGAGAGATAGGACGATCCATCTGAAAAGCGAGATCGCGCTGTAAAATAACCAGTACCTGAATAGAATGGTTTTAACTGCTGTGACACATCATCACCAACATTGTTCGTCTGAAATGAATTGAGCATTTGAAAGGTCTTGGCAAATGTCATTGGCGTAATATTAGCATCCCAAAGCGCAGGAGCTGCTCCAAGACCTAGTTTACCGGTACCTGTTGTGGTAAATTTCTTAAGCTGTAAATTAAGGGTGGCGCGGTTGGAAAAGACCAACTTATCCAACATTTTGATGGGTTGATGATTTTCAAGGATCTGGACTTTCATAACCGCATCTGCTGGAAGATTTTGATTGATAAGCCCGTAACGTCCGCCCATCATGTCCAATCCATTGACCCGATACTGTTGAATAGGTTCGCCTTGGTAAAAGATCTGACCGTTACGCATCTCTACGCCCGGAAGCTTTTTGATGATATCACCTATTACACGATCTTGCGTTCCTGTAAAAGAAGCTACATTATAATTGATCGTATCTTTTTTTTTGTACACTGGCACATCCGACACCTTTACCTCTTGTATTTTCCGCACCTCACTTTTTAAAATATAAGCATAGTTTGCAGTCGCATTGGCAACATGTACGCTACGTTTGGCATAACTGAGATGATTAAAATCCAACTGTAGTGAATCTACATCGCTAACTTTAACAGTAAGTTTGAAGGCTCCACTAGCGTCACTTTTTGAAAAGTTCAACAAGGCTGCAGAACCGATTTTTTTATAAGACACAGTGACATTGGCGATCGGTTTTTGATTTTCGTCGAGTAATTTGCCTGTAATAATGGTTTGCGCAAAGGAATGGCCACCTATCCAGATAAATATGATGGTGAAAAAAAGTTTAGCTAGCATAGCGTCTGTTTGCACATCTCATTATTGCCGCTCGATAGGGTTATTATCTGTTTTCATTTCTGCACGGATATTTATTTTACTTTCGTCAGATAATATAGCTCCGGTCAACAGCGCATATTCAATCATATTATCCCTTAATTTTTGCCTTTCCTTATAAAAATTAGCTTTTGTTGTCTTTTGGATAATAAGGTCTGGGCGTAATTGATCGAAAGTGGCCGATACACTGTTTACTTTGCTTATGGAGACCATATCGAATGTGAAATATTTATCCTGATCTGATATGGATAACACTAAACCGGGTAGTCCACAAAACTTATACGGACCATCTGAAATCGGTATATCCACGGTGAACCACGCGATCCATTTTCGCCCGCCCCAGTCCGTCGTCGCTTTTTGACAAACAAAATGGTGAATATGAGCAGTGTCCGGGTGTATTTCCCATTGCATATCCGTCTTATTTTCCTCGTAGTAGGACAACTCATTATTTCCACTAAACCCCACCCCGTTTATAGGATCGTAAGTGGAAATGACATCTCCCCGTTTTACAATTAAAAAATTATTGGGTGCTATACGACCATAACTGTAGAAAAGCATATTACTGCCATGTTTGAGTGCCAATGCTGAATCAGCTCTAAATTTTGACAGGGTCTGAAAATGACTTTCTTGCTCACCGATCGTCAATTGTGTAAAAATACTTTTCCGCGAAACACTGGATGTACTATCGTTCTGATAAGTAAACTTATACATGATCTTCATATCGAATGCCACCGGTTTGACCTGAGCATGAACGGTAAATTGAAATAATAAAAAAAACAGTGGGTAAAATAGTATTTTCATAATTAAAACGGATTCACTTGAAGAGGATTATAGCAGTTTTGATAGGCTGTTTTTATTTGGTCCGATGTAGGATTAACATCTATTTTAGTATACGTCACCGTAATAGGATCTAGCAAAAATGCACAAGTATAATTTAGATCACTATTTTTACCTTTAAAAAGAGCAGATTTACCCATAAATTAAGCGTTTCGTTTGGTTAAAAAATTACAAATCATACTAACTAGCGTCACCAGAATGCACATTTACACTTCAAGTTATATATACATTACCGAATATTAAAATATTAAATCAAATCAATCGATTGCGTTATTTTAAACGGAAAATAATTTACGAAAACCCCACATTCCTAGCGAGCTATTTTAGTGATCTTCTTTCTTTTCGATGTTGCAATAGTCTCCATATCTTGTACGATGCATCGTTTCGATATGGCAAAAGAAAAAAAGCCACATTTCCCAAAGTGGCACACGAGTATGTTAGCAGCGGCTGCATACACTTGCTTATAATTAAATTTTTGATTATTTTTAATTATAAAACTTTTAAAAATGAAATTTTCTTTGATATTAATAGCTTTATTTTGGCTTATTAGTTATATAGTAGTGGTCGTTCAAATAGCTAAATCAAAAGGGAGAATACCTTTTTTGAGTATTATACTAATGTTTTTATTTCCTTTTTTATGGGTGTTTTTTGCACAACAACTGTCTCGTGTCGAAGAAGTATCTAAGACTAAGAAAAAGAAATATATCTAATCGTTATAACTTCTACAACCTAATAGAACATTAGGTTGTAGAAGTTTTTTAGTTCCCTCTAATTTCCCATATGTCCAATTGCCATAAAACGAGTTCTTCTGTGAAGAACTACTTGATGGATCGCTTACTTTAGCATCGGTGGCATTGTATAGTAATAATCTTTTTTATAACGATCTACATTCACTGATGCGAAACCCACGCTATATTCAAATAATGTGAAATCAAAACGAAAAGGAATAGATTCTTCAAAAAAAACTTTAAAATCTTCATATAACGGTTGCTCTATGAAATACGATTTTGGGAGGTAAAAGCCAAACAAGAGTAATTTTACGATTATTGCTATTGCTAAAATGGCATTGTTACCACTCGTGCATTATATTGACCTTTTTTAATCTCAAATAAAACTGCATACCCACCAGCCCCATCGCCGTTAACAGTATTGATGTATAAAATATCATTTGAGTCATCATAGTAGCATGTTGCAAACTCGTTGTTTACATTAAATAGGTTCTCAATTTCCTTTGCCGGGATCTGAATAAATCTTCCCTTTATAGTAGCTTGAATAGAGGTGTAATGGCTTGTAGGGATTTCGCCATCTGTTCCCCAGATCTGCTGCCCTCTAAATTTGTCTACAACGGTATAGCCATCATATTGAGTCGATGAAAAATCACCTTTATTTTTTTCATAATCGAAACGATCTGAATTTATTTGCACGGTTATATCTTTTGCCATAAATTTTGCTGTGCCTTCATCAGAAAATACAGTAGGGATCTGCTTATAAGATTCGATATATTTAATTCTTGAATGGTGTACATACCCAGTAATGCTCTTATTTCTTTTGTCTGTATAATCAACAATTACCCAATCGCCAAACTTTTCATCAGGAAATGCATAAACAATTTCATCAGCAGCAATTTTTGAAACAACCACGCTATTCACTGTAGCTTGTTGCCTCACATTTACATAGCCGTCTTTGTCAATGATTTTTGCAAATTGGGCCGAGGCCAATTGGCATACTGTGAGAAAAAGTAGTACTAAAAGATATCTGTGATTCATTTGTCTAAAGTTATTACTGATAATATTTTGCCCCCGACTAATAAGATCTTGGACCATACGATCTTTCTTACGATGACTCATAATTACGAATTTAATTGAAAGATAACAATCTCGCTACCTTTATATCATTTGTTGATTAAAAATATTTTAAAATATATGCTCGAACTAGCTATTTACGAATTTATATAATGAAGATCCTTTTACCCGTTTTCTGCTGAAAACTCGCTAGGATTAATGAATTTTTGTAGATAAATTTCATCACTAAACAATTCTAAATGTTCTTGCAGCAATCTTTATGTCGCTAGAAGTGGAAGCCGTTTTAATAACAGAACAGTATAACTTACTAATAAACGCTATTTTTTGATTTTTCGAACATACGCTTAACAAGACAAAAGCTATCATCGTAAATCTAAACATAATTAGTATTTTCATGAAGAGAATTTAAACATTAAACTACTGGAATATTCATTTCGTGGCCAGCTGTTTAAAACAGTAGTTATCACTTGATCTTTAGTAATAATAGCGTGTTCCGGCTTTGAAATCCTGGATGTACGCAGAATCTCAAAACCTTAATTAGAAGTTTGTAAGAACCAAAGGAAACCAAATTAGTTAAAAAAATGAAATTTTTGATTAGAGTAATTTTATTGACGATAATTGATTTTGTAATTATTTGGATATGGGTTAGACAGGTGAACCCTGATCCAAGCATTTCTATTGGAATTTTAATACTTATTCCGCTTGTAGTCATCTTGAATTTGATTATAGCGTTGATTTTATACTTCACGAAAAAGGAATTTGTTGCCCTTTTCATAGTTAATTCAATTATTTCTGGAATATTAATGTCATACTTATTTGGGAAAGGAATTGATAGATACCAAAATAATAGGCTTGAAAGCTGGACCTTTAAATTGAAAAATGAGACCTACACGATTACACATTGGAAGCTCGAAAACACTTTTAGTATCAGTGAAAGTAGCAGACCTGGTTCATCAAGTGAATTTTTATCGGGGAAATTCATTAAAAAAGGAGATAAATACTATCTGTCAACAGACACAACTGAGTTCATCATCAAAAAAGGATATCTGTATAAATTTAGAGATGATAGCGACAGTATAAAGTTGACTAAAATTGAAAGATAGTTACTTAAATAATAGTTATAACTATATTATCAATTTCTGTTATCTTTATAAAAACATGATGATATGGTCGACCTAGAACGCAGAAAGATGCTTGCATATCACCTAAGACATTTAGTCATCGGGCGTATTAGCAATGATGAGTTTGAAGAGGAAATGCAAGACAATGTATCTTTTGGTTATCTTCCTGAACAATATTATTCCTCAAAACAAGCGAAACTTGATGACCCTATTATAAGGCCAATGCTCGAATTAAGCTGGTGCTTATATAGCGACTTAGGAAATCATAAACTTACAGATAAACACCAACTCGCTGATGAAGAACTAAAAAACATTGCTCGGATTATTTTATTCTTAAATTCAAATTTAGAGTACGAATGGCCTTACTTTGATCGTATAAATCCACTAATACGGTTTTCATTTAAAGACTTGTTATTTACTATCCTAAGCTTGGGGCAACATTATAACGTGAAATTAAATGAATGGAAAGTACAGTTTGAAAAATTTAAGAATACAGGAGATCACGATCTATGGCCCTTCATCAGCAAAGAACAATATGAACAGCAATTGAAAAAACAACCATTTTTATGGGGGCGTAAACCTGACTGAATTTAGCAAATCATTCTTCCCTTTTGATCGTAAAAAAATCGGTGTACAGTCTTTGAAAAATGAGAATAATAAGCTTTGCAAAAATTCACTACACTTCTTAATAAAAATCACTTCGAACACTTGTAAGAATAACCAATAAATATTTCATATTTTAATCTCTTTATTTTTAATAATATGATCAAACTAAAAAGACTTTTCTTGAATATCTAATTTGGTTTTCCTTATTCAGAAAACCCTTATTCTTCTGATACAGTTCCTCATCTATAAAATAACTGACATCTTCAAATAAGAAGGTTTCAGTTGTCACCTGATCCTGAAAAAGCTCATAAAATTTTTCATAAGGAATATGAGAAACATTCATGAAGCCAAAAACGTAATCCGCTCCTCTTAAAACAATTTCTAAATAAAGTTGGTAATAATACTTTTCTGCCATAATCAATTGATCCTATTCCATTCAAACATAGCACGCTAAAGCGAAACCTGCATTAAAAAGGTTAAAATTCCTCAAAAGAAATCGTTTCTATTTGATTCTTATCCGCACGATTCATATCAACCCTTGTAGCCATAAAACAAAATCCGTCCGATATTCCCATACCAACTTGATTTTTAAGATTACGAATATATTGAGTGTTCCAGTTCTTTACCTTTTCAACAATATGAGAGGATATCTCCACATTAGCCTTTTCCAGATCAGTGTTACTAAGCAACAATTTAACAATGTGAAGTTTTTTACTACCAGCCTGCCGATGATAACTATAGGCTGCTCGATCATTCCAGATTAACCCAACATAATCTCCCCAAGCAAGATTAAATCCCTCTAAAATCGTAAAACGATCTGATGAAATCACATCGAAAGCCTCTTTTGCCAATATATTTCGACCTTGCTTTCCAAAATAGATAATACTTGCATAATCGTCCTTTTTATCCATATTATTGAAATAGATTAATTGATCCATATGAACTTTTTCCAGCACCCCGATAGCCTTTTTCGTTATAACCATATTTCCTGAGCAGGCTGTAAATAAAAAACAAATTAAACCAATTTTCAAATAATGTATCATAAGCTAAATTTTATGTTATATGCAATTCAGCGCCTAATAAGAAGATCCTTTACCATAGAAGAAGATATCTCAATCCCTACTCTTGAATAGTGATCATCCGACTACTATAATGCTTTTGACCTAAAGCTTGAAGAGGATAAAAATCTTTTAATGATACATTGTTATAAAACCTATTGCTCTCAATTTTAAAAATAGAATCTTTTACAGACATTAACATGGAAGTAGTGTCAATACAGATAGCACATTGCTGTATCTCCTGTTTAAAAAAAATAATTTGTCATTTTTTACAGAAATTGAATTCTTTTATATAAGGATTTTTTCTTGCATAATACGTTATTTTTAGATGGTCTAGATCGTGAAGAATATCCGCTACCCGGCTCGCTTTCATTGTTTTTGCACGACCAATTGAAAAATTCGAACTATCCTGGTAGAAACCGCTTAACAAATCATCCATCTGCCATGAAATATCGTTTACATAGGACGTATCCGAAGAGAAAATCATCACCTTGTCATATTGGCTATTTTCTTTACTACTGTTTCCGCAGCCCAACAATACGGGAAACAATACATATATAAGTCGTTTCATATTTTAGGTTTTTGAGACATCACAGACGGTTACCTCTTCCTTACTTAACCAGCGAAATGTAGCAGGTTCATCCGAAAGCACCTCAATTGCATTTTCTAAATTATAAATAACGAAATGTTCAATATTTTTTCTTTCTAAAATATCATAGCTGCCCTCAATAACTGAATCCAAATAAGCCGAGCATGTAGATCTTGCAAATCCCCGAAAATCGTCGTTCTCGTTAACCATCTTCATTAGCGCCAAGTCGATCGTAACTTTATACGAAACAAAATACTCAAATTTTATTTCGAGAATTTGAGTGTGATCAACTAAGTTTTTTAAAAGAATAACTATTTCACTGTATTCCACATACATTTTATAAAAAAATAAATCTTGAGGAAGGGATAAATCAATAGCCCATTTTTCATATTTATCTTTCATCGTGTAGTATCTAAATTTTGTTTCTATTACTTTTTCGTCCAAATTCAATATGGGGCCGCTGATGTTAGTCCTACAGGGCCAACCTGACTACCTATCCAAATTTTCAATTTCATTTTTGAAATTAGCTAATAGAGAATAAAATCGAGTTTTCAATAGCTCACTTTTTCTTTTATTATCTATAACAATTTCATTAAAATAGATCGCATCAACCCAAATATTTAAATTATTAATATTCGTTTCGAGCATGAAATCATAGGCCTTTTCGATATCTGATAATTCGAAACTTGAATATATATCCTCAGATTTGGATAATTGCATAGCTCTCAATAATAGCTGACTTGACCTTGAATCCATTTTATAGCAATTATTCAATTGATCAAAATTTTCCAAAAACGACAGGTCATTACCAACTTCACGCTGAAGTTGATTTAATGCTTGGGCTAAAGAATCTTCAAAACTTTTTAACGCCAGTAGGTGCTTTTTAATATCCATTACTTATTCTTTTTTACCCCCAATAATCTAGGTAACTGATCGCTCTATTTTTTCACAATATGATCAGCCATAGTTACGAATCTTGAGGTTCTAATCCTATTTTATTTCCTGTTCATAGAAGGCTTGTCACTGAAGATTTAGAGGACAATACCAGTACCATTATCAGTTCTTATCATAAGCCCAGTCCGATTAAAGGTTAATCCAGGAAACTTCAGGATCTTGAAGAGTAATTACATCAATTATATTATCACTAGTACATACCATATAATGATACTTCAGTAAGTCATCAAAGATTCCATAACTCTCCTCATCAAACCATTCAAGAAATTTTGAAGCATCTGTTTTACAAAATGTATATATTGAGGGATTATCCAAAGTTTTCATTCGTCCTGATTCAATCACTATTCTATAGGCTAATGGATTGTTAAATTCTATTTTTAAACACCTATCAACGAGATCAGATTGTTTTAATAAGACAACCTGTTTCCCTTTTTTAAAATACATTTCATAAAAAAACGGATTATTTGGTAGATCCATTATCGGATCCCATCGCGTATACTTTTCTGTCATAATTACTATAATCTAGCAACCACACGCTATTTGCACGAAATCTCAGCATGAATGGTGAATACCTAAAGTTAATTTAAAAGTTCCATAATTGATATATCAAAAAAGCCACATCTCTCGACGCGGCTTTTAAACTAAACTTAAATAGATGATTTCAGTAGTGGCCTGTCCTCCACTCGATCTGGCAGATTACTAGCTATTAGATTTTATTTATACGAATTGATTGATTTCGAAACTTTCCAGCTGTTACCCTCGCGCTCCAAAGTAACCAGATCAGTCTTGGTAAAATTCTCAAATTTCAAAGTCACTTTAGCCACCATATAGTCTGCAGATTCCTCGATGATAGCTGTGCTTACTGTACAGTTTAGCTTTTCGCCTTTTTGTTTTTTCAAGGATTTAACCACTTCGCTACGGCTGTTAGACTGCGCACTGGTAGCTTGGATCTTTTGGTTGAAATCTTCTGCGAATAACTGCTCTACTCCTGCTGATTCTCCTTCCGTAGTTACCGCAACATAGTGCTCTAAAGCGAAATCTGCTGTGGAAAGGTTAACGTTTGTTTTTGTTGCTGTTGTTCTAGGTCCATCAGCTGCCATAGCACATGTTGATAATGCGATTAGGGCTGCTGCTGCGAATGTTTTTACTAAAGTTTTTTATCGAAATTATTTGTTTTTTATTTGATGATAAAGCTATCATGAGTGTCCTTTCAATACACTCATGATGGTTCATAATGTCTTT
>NZ_DDGR01000035.1:0-22398 GCF_002337775.1 Sphingobacterium sp. UBA1897 | reverse complement strand
AACAAACGGGCGCAGCTTAAAAATAAAACGCTAGTATTGCATCTATCTAAAAAGACACCTCGAAATAATATATGATTTTGTTAAGAAAACTTCATTTAGTCGCTAAAGATCTAATAATAAAAATATTGGATTACATCCATAAAATTTTCTTTCATTTTATACCGATCAAAACATTTAGGTATGCAAGTTGTGGTGGTGGAGTGGTTGCCCTAAACATCTTAATTTATTTCATATCGTATAATTTTATTTTTAGAAAGAAAATTATACGATTTACTGAAACATTAGCGGTAACTCCGCATATTGCTGCTTTTATAGTGGCTTTCCTGATTACCTTTCCCTTAGGATTTTATTTGAATATGTATGTTGTCTTTAGTCAACAAGCAAATCGTAAAAGGAGGATACATCTGTTCAGATATTTTCTCGTTGTATTGCTATGTATTGTCTTAAATTATATCTGTATCAAATTCTTTGTTGAAAAACTTCATTTCTATCCGACTCCTTCCGCGTTACTTACGACGGTAGTAGTTTCTGTTTTCAGCTATGTATTGCAACAGGTTTTTTCATTTAGAAAAAAAATATAGTCAATTAAATATCAGGTTAGCATTATTAAAAAGCATTGCCAAGATGAGAGATAAAATACATCCGATTTTTGTTGCTTAATATGAACGGGTCGAACAATATGATAGTAGAAAAGACAATGGTATTAAACAAAAAGGTTCGCGTTTGTGGTGTTAAACTTCTTCTTTTGCTTACACTCTTTAGCTGTTCCACAAAGAAGAATTATAACGACTGGGTTGATATAGACCAAAACAACTGCAGCAGCTATAGCCAACGCGGTAAAGGTTATACAGATGATAAGATATCGCCTTTAATAAAAGGCAAAGTGAGCATGTGCCATAATCATAAAAATGTTGCTTCTGCTAGCGTTTTTTTTTTAGTTCAGAAAGTGATACGATCGGTACAGCCGTAACCGATAAAAATGGAGAATTTTCACTAAGGGTCCCATCCGAGGGATTGCTCCATGGAAAAATTATTGTAGATACTTTTGGAACAGGGATGACTATCGAACATGTTTACATTGCGCCGAATTTTAAAACCTATAACTTAGACATAAAATTACCAAGGCAGCCCATGTATATTAATGAAATAGGTTCAAAAAAGGAGCAGAAAAAGTTGAGGAAAGAAGTTGAAAAAGCGAATAGAAAACATAAATAGGTGTTGTAATTTGATCTGGGCAATTAAAATTTTAGTCTTTTTAATGACGATTTGTTTCTCATCCTGTTCTGTCATTAGACCCAAAACAGAAAACAATAACGTATCGGGCGGGTACGAAGCTTCTAGCTATTTAGACGAGAACGATTCGCAAGACTCGGTAACGATTTCAGGCATTATCACTGAAGCTAAGACAAAAGGAAAGGTAATCAATGCCGAGATAAGATTTTTAGATTCTGAAGGAAATACACTTAAAAAAATATCTTCTGATAACAACGGGTCTTTTCATACAAAACTGGTAAAACTCTCAAAATTTGGAAGTATCGAAATTGATGGAAATAGTGCTGGTTTTCTTACGATAGCAAACATAGACTTTGGTATTTTTGTCAATAACACCAAGGTAAAAGCGAGACTATTTAAGTACGATTATTCTGCAACGGAGCAAGAATTTTCCAAGAAAGAAGATCGAGATCAGCTAAAGCGGGAGATAAAAGAAATGAAAAAACAAAAGAGGTAATTTCTAGTATTTACCGCCAAGAATATAAATTATTTCAATCTTAATATCATTGTATCTATTCTAGGTTTCATTTGCACAGTATTAATAATCCTTAGCTCCAGTGATGTATCAGACAATAAATAAGATACTAGTGAATCGTACCTCTTGTAATTTTCAAGGATATCCTCTTTGTTGTTTTTAAATTTCCTAACTTGAATATAATCAAGCATTGTAGCATTTGATGGGACATGATACACCCTCAATTTATAATCCTGCTCAGGAACATCAAACTCTACTAGACGTTTTACCTCACTGTCAAATAGTGAGAATGTTGTCGTTTTATAAATGACGAAAGCAGCTATAACAAGTATAATTGCCCATAGAACAAAACCTAACCTATTTCTTCTTTTCATAATACCTGCCCCATGCTTTAATCTACCGTTGACCTCTTGGATAATCTCCATAAAAAACAACTAAGTTTGTTTGAACAACTACGCCGCCATAACCATCCTTTATTACTCTTCTTATGTGATACTAAGATAAAAAATGGAGATGGAAATTATAATTAATGAGCTATCTATTTTGCCATTCCACACCCTGTTTTGTAAATTCAAAAACCAATTTACGCGGAAAGTGCATTGACGAATTTTGACAGTAAATTCCTTTACCGAATTTGACTACAAAAGTACAAGTGATCGGTGACGTATTTTAAAAAGGAACCATGTTTAATTGAAAATCTGTAGTTTTCCAATCATTAAACGCAACCAACAAATCGCTATTTACTTGCAATGGAATACTTACAATTAATTTTTCCATAATTTTTATTGTTTAAAGAATGAATTGGTTCCTCTCTCTTCTAGTGGACGGAAAAGAATCAAAATATTGTAACGATCAGATTAAAGTTAAGTTTAAAAAACACCTCTACAGACTATCAATGAGTAAGTGACGGCAAACTCAGTGTGAATAAGGCGAATCCATTAGGGAACAGCTGTTCAACCAGTCAACCGTAACTCGTCACCAAGATCTCGGCAATCGTCAGCAGGATCGAAAGGAGATAATTGCCTATAAAGGAAGTGTGATCGTGATCCTGACAGTAAAATCTTCCTCATCAGGCTTTTTGTCAATTGTGAGTGAAGCGGATTCTGCCGACTCATCACTACTGAGCATACGTAATCGTTCTTGTACTCCTTTTAAACCAAATGAGGTACTTTTGAAATTGCTATTTCCAGTTTTATAAAATTGATCAAAACCAACACCATTATCCAGAATTTCAATCCTAATTTCCTTTTCTTTTAAAGCTGTCCGGATCAATATCTTGCCTTTTTTGTCATGGAGATTCCTCATACCATGGTGTACGGCATTTTCGACAATTGGCTGAATCAGCATCGACGGAATCTTTTTATTGCTTTTGATTAAGCGCTCATCCGATTGAATACTATAGGTAAATATATGATCGAAACGTTCTTGCTCAAGATCCAAATACAGCTTGACCAATTGCAGCTCCGAAGCGACGGTCACCTTGGAGAATTGAGAATTCTCAAGTACGATACGGCTCAAAGTGGCGAATTTCTGAATCAGCTTGCTGGCCTGGACGGCATCATTTTCGACTACATAGGCCTCAATAGAATTCAAAATATTGAAAATAAAATGTGGATTCATCTGCGAACGAATAGCTTTCAGCTCACTCTCATATAATTGTTGCCGGAAGTCAGAAGCCAATTTTTTTTCCTTTTCCATTTCCAGGATCTCGCTCTGTTCCCTGATCTTGCATTCATTTTGTTTCAGCTCATGCTGTAAGGTCAGGCTAAATTCCTGTTGCATCCGATTAATTTTCCACTGGTGCGCGAGTCGATAGATCAAAATCAGTACTACTGCAAGAAAAACAAAAGATACCAGACCGATTTTAAACCATAAACCTTGATACCACAACAGTTTTACAGACACAGGGATATCCAGTTGTACTTTCGACCAATTTCCATCCTGGTCCCCCACCCGAAGAAGAAAACGGTAATCTCCGCCTGCAATATTACTGTAAACAGCCTGTTGAATTGCGTCTGAATCAATCCATTCCCGATCAACCCCTTCTAGTTTATAGCTAAAACGTAAGGTCTTGTCGACAAGCTGACCGGGTACAGCAAACTGAAAAGAAAAGGTATTTTCATCAGGCTGGAGCGCAATCTTTCCATTTACAAGCCGATAGGTATTATCGCGGTTGAGTATCCTGAACGCGCTTATAATGGGCGCTAGATTTTCGGCTTTATTTCCAATTTCAGCCATCGGCCCTTTGATCAGACCTTTATCAGTCATCCAAACCAATACATCCGAATCAAAATAAAAACTATGGGTCGAAAATCGTTCGGGCGGGAATATGCCTTTCCCTGCTCCCAATTGTACAAACGTTTTGGACGTTGGGTCAAAAATCATTACTCCATCTCGGGTGTTCATCCAGATTCGTCCTTTCATATCATTTTTTAGAGTATGGGCATAAAACAAGGGGAAACGATTACGGTCATTAGCCTGCAGGAAACGTGTTTTCCCTGGCTGTTCAACAATCATCCCTATACCCTGTTGGCTACTGCTGTACCAAAAGCGGCGATCGCTATCCAAAAGAAAGGAAAACACGGTATTGGCAGCAAGACTTTCTCCAGACTGCCGCTGATGCTTGAAATTAATAAACTTCATATTCATCTTATCCACTACTTTAACTGCACCGAAGCCATCCATACCCAGCCAGAGAGAGCCAAAACTATCCTTTCCTAACGTGATTACTTTATGATCAATAAGACCATTCTCTTTATTGTACAGGACAACCCTATTCGTAGAAAGATCATATTGATATAGTCCCGAGTTCCAGGAGCCGATCCAAAGGATATCTCTGCCATTGACTGAATCCCAAATCACACTATTGCAGTCGGCTCGTTCGAGACCAAAAGAGTTTCCTACAATCTTTAACGTCCTAAGCTCTTTACGCACCGTATCAAAAACATAAATCCCGCTGTCTACGGTGGAGATATAGATATAAATCCCTATAGCTGTAAGTTGGCTAACCTTAAGGTTATTTAGGGAGGAAGCTGATAAACGTAACTGAAAATCTGGAGATAATTCACCAATCTGAGCCTTAGAGACATACCACTTCTTGTCACCTACTTTTAAGATATGCTGAATAGGATCCGTTTTAGTGGGTATGAGGTCTTTAATTAAATTTAACTTTTTCGAATAATAAAATAGCCCATGATCTGAACAGATAAAATATCCTCCCTGTATGGATACAATACGGTTAATTTTAACAACAGATCCCTCTGGAACAGCCCTGTTCCACGGTATCTCGACAATCTGCTTATTATATAGGTCATAACTGTACAGCTTGCCCCCACTATGGGCTGCCAATATCTTATTCTCTTCTGAGAAAAAGGAGACATCAGCGATATTGTTATCATAGTGTGCAACATTAGAACCAATACCAAGAATATTTCGCTGTTCAATCCGCTTTTTTTGAGGCAATAACCGTATCAGATCATGATTATAATAGGCGGCAAAAACCTGCTCTCCTGCCCTACAGATTCCCGTGACCGCATTTTCACCCTTGTTTGACAGATCATAATGAACTATCTTCCCAGAATTGGGTTCGTAAGAAAATAGGCCATGATAGCGCGTACCTATCCACAGCATCCCATGCTGATCTTCTTGGATGCGGAAAATAGTTACATAGGCTGCCGGTGTTAGTTTTACCGCTGATATGCGTCCGGATACCGGATCCAGAATCTGCAAGTCTGTTTCTTGCCCACCAAAAAACACCTTACCTCCTGACTCATGAACCGCATAAAGTTCATGTTTCTCAACATCTCCGCCAGCCGCTTTGGCACTGTAGCTAGTCCAGGCCTCATGCTGGGGTTTGGACCGATCATAGCATACTAAGCCCCTATTATAGCTCGCGACCCAGATCTTATTATTACTGCCTATGCTGAGATTTCCCAGATCATACGAAAAATCTGAATGTTGTGTAAAACTTAAAGGGAAAAAGGTATTCCCATCGAAATAGCACAGGCCCTTTCCCGTTGTAATCCATACCAATCCTTTTTCATCGACAGCGGCATCCCTGATTTTGTCACTAGGGAGCCCCTCCCGACTGGTAAAATGAAGAAAGTTATAAATCCGTTCTTGTGCCAGCCCCTGCGATAATGTAGCCATCACAACGACAAATAGCCGAATAAATAACTTAATGTTAGCCATAACTATATGTTAAGTACGGGATAACAATTCCATGAGCAGGCTTTTTTTGGTTGGGGAGACTTCTAGCTCTGATCCGTCCACAAGCTGTAAAGTGCCCCCTTCCCCTTTCTTATAGCGAATTACACAACTAAGATTGACGATCGTGCTCCGGTTGATCCGCAAAAAACAATCAGCATCCAGCAATCCTTCAAACTCTTTCAATGTCCTGGAGACAATGATCTTGTTACCTGCAGAGAAATAGAACACCGAGTAGTTACTCATCGCTTCGATTTTGACGATTTCATCTTTCCTTACAAAATAAATACCTTCTGCAGTAGACAGGGCCAACCGTGATGCAGAACTACTCCCCACATGAATACCCTGTTTCTGGTGCTGTTTTTTCCGTTCAATCCGTTTGGATAATTTTTCAATTGCAGCCGTTAGTTCATCAGGATCCACTGGTTTGAGTAGATAATCCAACGCATCCGCGCGCACGGCTTCAATGGCATATACATTATAGGCGGTGACAAAAATAACCTCAAAATCGATATGGCCGAGATTCTCCAAAAACTTAAATCCATCCATCAGTGGCATTTCGACATCAAGAAAAACAATATCAGCTCCAATAGATGAAAGTTCCTCCAAGGCAACAAAGGGATCGTTAAATATCCGTTCGACAGAAAGCCTATCAGAAAAAGCGCTGAGCTTATGCTGGAGAAGGGTAGCGCCTTTCAGCTCATCGTCAATAATGACTGCCTTGATCATAATTTATTTCGTTTACATTGACACCTTCGAAAACAATCAAATAGTTATCTTAAATATACGATATATTCAGCATGCTATTGCACCTTCGCTCCATTCCCGACATCTATGTTAAAAAGATAGCGAGTAGTTTACCCTTTCCGATCAGCACTTTTTCAGTTTAGCATTTCTATTTCGATTTTAATGCCGCCTCAACCTGATTTGCATCGTTTAGGTCCACGCCTTTACGTTTCAGGCTCGCCATGGTTCCTCCTGGAATAATTACATAACGGTACACAATTTGACCAGGTAATGCCACGAGACTACCACCATCGTAAACAAACCGATAGACAATAATCCGATTCTCTTTCGGATGATGGGAAATTGTACTCATTCTCCCTCCAGCTCTTGACGTATACGGCAGCGGGTAAATTCCGCCTCCATAATCCAGATAAACAATCACGGTTCCACTACTCAGTATTGTGGGGGAAAGCCCCTGAGCAGCAAGATGGCCAATTCTGACCGTCGTACCATCTATAGTAGAATCTTTAGTCACTGTAGCACTTTGCCAACCACTGTAAAGCACATTAGCAGTACCAGTAGCTCCTCTCAGGTTAACCCCTGTGCCCCATCCTGATGCAGTCTTAGGTCCAAAAAATTGATAGCTATCCACCTTAAAATAGAAGTCTCCTACGGCACCCACCGACACCGCTGGAATTTGGGTACCGCTCAGGATTTTGGATCCCGCCGCTCCATTGGCACCTGCCGCTCCCTTAAAAGAAGTAGCCTTGCCCCATCCGGCATCCGTTTTGGGACCATATATTTCGGAAGTCGTTTTCCGGATATAATAATCTCCAGCTTTCCCAAGCGTAGCGACAGGAACCACATCCCCGGAGAAAATTGTCGCTCCGTCATCACCTTTTACCCCCTGAATTCCTCTGGCGCCCTGCTCGCCTTTTTCACCAACGGATCCCTGCGGCCCAGTGTCACCCTTTTTGCAAGAGAAAAAGATAACCAGTCCTAGACTGACCATCAACATGCTTTTTAAAACTTTCATTTGAATAATTAGTTTTTAAACTTTATCCAAATATATTGTTGGCTCTGTTGCAAAAAATCAGTAATGAGCGAAACAGGAGCTTCATTGAGTGAATAAGCCTAAATAGCTAGTAAAGAAACGTCCGCTTTTTAATCCCATTTTTATTTTTCATCATAGCATGTCAAAGCAATGATCAAAAACAGGTACCAGACAAAATCCAAAAACAAGCATTTGACTATGCAGTTGTTGATGATGAATATGCTGAAATTTTGGATGCTATAATTGCCTATAACTCCATTTCAAATGACGTGGCTAAAACTAATAAACCAATGGCCTATATTCACAAATGGTTCATCAAGGACTCGCTTTATAATGCCTACGACAAAGGCTTTATGCCCGACGGCCTGAGTATCCAAAAATTACTGGGCTTAGTAGGCCATAGCCGGCAAGACTCTACAGGCTATCTCAATCAGGTCAAAGGAAGGGACACTGTATTTATTCCACTACAAATCAAAAAGAAATATAACGTTGCATACCATAAAAAAACAGAAACGACAGAGCAATTTCTGTCAAGATATACATTTCACTTGCCTATCATGTCGCATGATCACAAAAAAGCATTTGTATCGTTAGACTACGTATGCGGAGCACTTTGCGGTCAGGGTTATGATTTTATCCTGGAAAAAATTAATGGAAAGTGGAAGGTGATAAAACGCGACTATACATGGATAACTTAAAAAGATAGTGTTCATTGAGTTTCTCTTCTATTTTGTCCACCAAAAGAAATTGTTTTTCTTTTTATTATATTTACCCAATTGACCTATTCCTTTAAGCAATAATCATATTATATTGTTCTGGTTTATGGCAGATCATCCGATATACTAGGTTGTCAAAAATATTCCCTTTCATAAAACTTCTGTTGAATCGATAGGTATATTCATTAATATATTCCTGTAGATCTCCAACGTGATGGTACATTCCTCTCAACCAGCTTTTAAAGGTCATGATAACCCTGTGTAGTTCTGGGAAGTTCTCACCTTTCTTACCAGATTTGACACGCTCCATATTTTCGAAATCTTTCAATATCGGCTTATAACCTGTCCATTTGTCGGTGGTCACCTTAGCCTGTGGCTCTATGTTTTGCTTCATGAAGCTACCTAAGTTGATCGCATCGGCTTTGTCTATCACCTTGGCGTAAAAGCGCGAAACTCCGTTGCCTTTCTTTTCTATAGCAACCACCACAAGCTTCTTCTTTCCTTTTTTACGTCCTTTGGAATTTTCATCCTGACCGCCAACAAATGTTTCGTCAACTTCCACAACTCCACGCAAAGGAAATTTACCGCTGCTCTCCATCGCTTTCATCACTTTGCGTTTGAATAACCATGCTACTTTTTGCTTGATCCCTAACTTCCTGCCAAGCTCGGTACTGGCAATACCCTTTTTGTTTGTACTTATGAAGTATACTGCGTAAAAGGCTTTAACTAAAGGAAACTTAACCTTATGGAATAGGGTGCCCGCTGTAGGAGATTCCAAATAACGGCAGCGATTGCACTGACGGTCATGCTCTTTTATTCCCTTGCAAAAACTCCCGTAACCACATTTCTTACATTTGTAACCATCTTGCCATTTCAAAGCCGATAAATAAGCTAAACAATCAGCATCACTGCTAAATTGCGACTGAAAATCGAACAAACTCAACTCTTTTTCTTTATTGCCTACCATACCTAAATTTAATCACCTAAAGATAAGAAAACTAAATTATTTAGCAAAAGGATAGGTCAATTACCCAAAAAGCCTCGCAACCTTGGCTAGGTTTCGGTCGGGTTATAGTACAAAATCCAATAGACACAAAATGGCACTCGAATTAATACCTGTAATAGAAATTGGATATCACAATCAGGACATTCCAACACCAGACAAATATCCTTATTGGGAATATCCTATATTATGGGATAAATATAATGCTGAAAGCCACAAAAAAACAGGTTTCAAAGACGATTTAAATCCATATTTAGCCGGATCATCATTTTACAGACTTTCTGAAATCACAGACAGCAATTTAACGAAACTTGTAATTGACCATACACAAGAAATGAGGGCAGGAACATACGAACGAGAACAAGCAAGTGCATTTTTTGGAGGTTATGTTCTTCGCATCGACCAGCAGGACAAATATTTTCCACAATGTTGTGGTGATCTTTCAGATATCCATTATTGGGAAAAACTTACAAATGGAAAAGATGGCTTTTATGCAGGACATCCGCAACCAAAAGTAAAAGTGGACACGAACATAATTACGCTTGATTTTACTGTAGAAGAGTTTGACGAACACTTTGCCCCCACACCAAAAGATGTATTAGTGTCATTTGAAATCTCATCTTTAAAGTCAGCAATCGAAGTTGTAAAACAGGAACTCGAAAATTTTGAAGTAAGACTGGAGAAGATAAATCGGGACAACAATTTAAATATTGAAAGAATCTGCGAACTGTTGATATGGGATGATGTAAACTATGAATAAAGAAAGCCGAATGGCTAAATTACCGCCAATTCTAGCACGACCGAAATAAGTCTTTCCTGAAATAACTTTATAAAGGATTAAAAATAGGCTGACTATTGAGCCTATCAGAATAAAGATGCTATATATAAGTAGTATCGAGGGGATACTGAATGGTCGATGGTTTTTTATTACTATTTTTTTTAGTACATTTACCCTTACAAAAAAGTGAAATAAAAACTGTAATGGCCAATTATTACGTCTGGCTTTCTTGAGCTGACGGGAAAGAACTTATTAAATCTAAATGCATGAATAAAAACAGAAAATTACTCGTCAAGAATTCAAGTATTGCTGTATTCACTCAAAATGAAATTGACTACATTAATCTGACTGATATGACCGCATCTTTTCGCGAGGGAAGTGGCCTAATTGGAAAATGGATTACCAATAAAAATACATTAGAGTATCTGAGCGTTTGGGAGAAGATAAATAATTCCGATTTTAATTACCCCGAATTCGGGGTAATTGAACAGGAAGCGGGGACAAATAGATTCATTATGTCTGTGGGCCAATGGATTGAACGAACGAAGGCTGTAGGGATGATAGTAAAAGCTGGAAGATATGGAGGGACATTTGCTCATAAAGATATTGCTTTCCATTTTGCGATGTGGCTAAGTCCAGAATTCCAAATTTACTTAGTGAATGAATTTCAGCGTCTAAAAGATGAGGAAAATAATCGTTTGAAATTAAACTGGGACTTACAGAGGACACTAGCAAAAGTAAATTATCACATTCATACCGATGCAATAAAGGAAAATCTCATTCCAGCAGAAATTACAAAACAGCAAGTGAGTTTCGTTTATGCAAATGAAGCCGATCTGCTCAATGTTGCACTATTTGGAATGACCGCTAAGGAATGGAGAGATGCAAATCCTGATAAGAAAGGCAATATCCGAGACTACGCGATTATAGAACAGTTGGTCGTGCTAAGCAACATGGAAAGTATAAACGCGTTATTAATTCAACAAGGAGTACCACAAAATGAACGGCTTATGCAACTGAATAAAGTAGCGGTGACACAAATGAAGTCGCTCGTAGAAAATAAGGCTGTTAGAAAATTAAAATAGAAAGGTGTCTTATTTATCCATTCCTCTAACTGGAAATATGAGGAGTTTTAAACAAATCTTATCATCAATGCGTTAGAGATGCAAATCTATTTCTTATCCTATGCAAAGTCGACCGAAGAACAAATCTGTTAAATTTGTAAGACTGCAAATGATCAAAATCTAGATAGAATAGATAAATATTCCTAATATGAAATCAATATTTGAGAAAAACATAAGAGAAGCGGTCATCGAAAGAATTAATTTATTACACGAGGACAGCAATGCGCTTTGGGGAAAAATGACAGTAACGCAAATGGTCAGGCATTGTATATTATGTGAACAATATTACCAAGGATCCATAAAGGTTAAGCGTTCAATTTTAGGGCGAATGTTTGGTCAAAATGCGATAAAGGAGATATTGAAAGATGAAACAACAAGTTTTGGCAAAAACGCACCCACATCTGCTGTATTTATCGTAAATAAAGACATACACGATTTAGAAATGGAGAAACGAAATTGGAAATTATTAATCGAGAAATATGAAACATTTGAAAAAGACACATTTGTACATTGGTTCTTTGGTAGAATGTCCAGAGCCCAATTAGGTCAGTTCATATACAAACATTGCAACCACCATTTAAAGCAGTTTGGAGCGTAATCCAAAAAGCCACGAAACCCCTACTTGGGTCAGGCGTTATAACGCGTTCATTCTTGGACAGGTATCTGAAAATGGAATAAAGCTAATTTCATATCAGGTTTCCGAACAATATAAGCTGATGAAGTATTTTATGAATAATCACGAACGAATGCTATCCGAATTGGGGTTTGATTTTTAAATCAAACTGTTTGCATTGCCCGAAGCACATTTAACCACACGTCCGAAACTCTACTGTTAAAATGTCCTGTTTTGAGGGGAGAGGTCAACTGGCAAAACTCACAAAATTTGGAAGTATAGAAATAGACGGAAATAGTGCTGATTTTTTCACGATAGCAAACTTTGACTTTGGTATTTTTGTCAATAACACCAAGATAAAAGCTAGACTATTCAAGTATGATTATTCCGCGACAGAGTTAGAATTTTCAAAGTAACTAATCATTAAGAATTGTCTCTACTTTAGCACCAATTATTTTTAGCATCCTTTCAAATCCCACATCTGTCGGATGAGTACCGTCCACGGTTCCTTCCGAATCATCGCCTATTAAATGATCGGTTGGCAAGTAGTACAAGTCTTTATATCCGGCCTGCAGCAGTTTTTCATATTGAAACCTAAAATTCTTATTCTGCTCAGTCAATCTTGATTTCCACTTCAAATTGTAATTGCTTATCTGCCGTGTAATACTTTCAATTAACAATATAGGTACATCCGGATGAGATTTACGAAGACGCGCTACAAAATTAAAGGTTCTTTCTTTCACCTCATCGGGACTACTATTTGGTACACAATCCAAAATGAACAAATCAACAGTACCGATATCACCGAGCATATCTGCGACAGCCGGCTCCATACGGGCATTTCCGCTCACTCCCATATTAATCACATTAGCATTTAATCTACGGCCTAATTGAGCCGGATAAGCTAAGCCTGGACGGCTTGCTGAGGCTCCATGGACAATACTAGACCCATAAACCACCACCGTTTTATTAAAAGATTGTCTAGTGGCTAAAAAGGAAGCTTTCTCATCAATAATCACCTCAAAATCCAATAATTCTTTGTACAAAGGAAAATAAAGAAGAAATTCTTTCTCGGTGTTGGCCATATCTTCGACCACTATAGCATTACTTTCTGCATTCTTGAGATCGGGACGGGCCACCCCGGCAAAGCGCCAGCCGTTAGCTTCTTTCACATATGCATCAAATCCCCGTGACATAATCGGAGTCGAATTATTACCCAATTCCGCATCGACTGTTTTCCATCTCAGGGATAGTTTACCGGTATTACTCTTAAAAGTGACAAACATTCCAGTAGCGTGTGTATACAATTTCTTTACGGCAGCAGGAAGGCTTTTATACTTTAATGTGTCTACACGGTGATATCTAGGGGTATTTTCAAAAGGCTTTCCTTGAATCTCAAATTTAGATGCAGGAATAACTTGTTGCGCATAGCTAGAAAATGAACTACAAATAAGGATGATAAAGAGAAGCGTACTGATCTTTTTTTTCATTGCACTTTAAATTAATGATAAACAAAAGTCGTAATAAAATTCGCCCCCTATGGGGACGAATTTTATTATTTACTGAGCTTAAGCTCTATAAATGTTGGGTAATGATCAGAAATATAATGTGTATATTCATTTTTGACAATACCGCTTTTGGTAACCCGTGAGGCTGCTACTGAATTGGCCCAAATAAAATCAATACGTTTAGGATGACCGGTATTCTTTTGTTTGATATTCCCATTACCATCCTTAAAAGTCGGAACAGAACTTTCAAACTCCTTATGTAACAAACGATAGGTATCTTTAAATCCTGCTTCATGCAGTTTCCCCAATACAGAATAATCGATCACTCCATTGTGCAAGTTACGGATGTGATCATGTTTTTGCTCACTTTGCTTCATAGCGTTCAAAACTTCCTTTCCATATTTGTCCTTATCCGATATATCCAGAGAATTAAAATCACCCATGATCAGTATAGGCTCGTTACTCGGAATCTCATTGACTTGCGCCAAGATATCGGTCACTTCCTTCAATCGCTTCTCATAACTGAATGGCGAAAAATGAATGACAAAAAAGTGTATGCCTTTTATTTTCGCATAGATGTAACTATGCCACATATTTTCAGTGACCTTCTTAAAATTGACCAAAGGATACTTGGAGGTAATGGCTACAGGAAATCCATCTTCCTTAGATTGTAAAACATAGTCGTGACCGATACGCTGTCCCAATTGTTCCAGTGTCTTTTGCGTATATCCATTCATTTCTTCAAGGGCAATCACATCCGGTTTCCAGTCCTCTGCAAAGTTTACAAACCGATCGATATTGACCGAATCCTTCTTTAATCCATAAAGCACATTATACGATACAATCTTTAATGTTTCCTGTGCATATGCAATACACGCATTCGCAGCCACAATGATGGCAATAACAAATAAGTTTTTATAATGTTTCATTTTCTTTTTCTTTAAGTACCTGATTTATCCCAACCTTTATTCTGTTCGAGCTTGGTATTTAACTGAAGCTCTTGTGTCGGAATTGGATAGTAGTAATCTTTTTCCTCAGTCCATTTTTTTAGAATGTCCGGCAAATTGACAATACGGCCACCATTTTTTCCATTTTCCAAAACCAGTTCACCCAGTTTCTGATATTGGACACCAGGTTTTTTGGTAGGCGCAGTGCCTTCGTAAATCACCAGGTCCAATTTTCCATCTTGATCCAAATCGTATTCGCCTGCTCCAGGAAAATACATTCCATAAAATGGTTTGGCAACTTTCGCTCCTTCTTTCCAGCGTAACAGGTCATTATAGCGTAGCCCTTCTTTTACAAGCTCGATACGGCGCTCTCGGCGAATTTCCAAGATTGCCCCTGTTTGGCCACTCTTACTAACATTGGGATAAGCAGCCAAAAGATAGGGATCAGCTTTGGAATTGGCATCGGCCAACACCAAATTGGGCATATTGACACGATCCCGAAGTAATTTAATGGATCTGTCAATATCATTCTGATTGATTGTACCCAATTCGGCCTTTGCTTCGGCATAGTTAAGTAATACTTCTGCATAACGGATAATGGGCATATCATTGGTGCTTTGCCCAGCATCAAAGCCCGGTGCAAGAATATACTTAATATATTGATAACCTGTTACTGATGTTGCAAAATCAGGAACTGATGTTGTATTCGCGCCAATACGCTTGTAGCCAGGTGTGCGAACCGTCTGGGATAGCCGCGGATCGCGATTCTGCGTTTCTTCGTAAAACGATAGTTTATCAAAGTTAGGCTTGTCGGTAAATCGGCTTCCATCTTTCATCAAGTAATTATTCACAAGCTCTTTAACCATACCCGGACGGCCGTACGAAGCGGACAAAATATAGAAATTCGCAGAATGGACAAAAGGAACAGATGCGCTATACTGCCGCGCCAAGATCATTTCTGCAGGATTGGCATCTTCTGCAATGAACAGCTCCTGATAGGCTTTATTTGGGTCACTTTTGTAGATACTGTAGGTATTGGACTTCATTAACTCGTCGGCGGCAGACACACTTTGCTGAAGCATGTCTTCCCAATCGCCCAAGCCATGGTATTTGCGAAATGTACCCTCAAATAAACACATGCGGGATTTAAAAGCCAAAGCGGTCCATTTGCTGATCAATTGAGCGCTTTTGGCTGTACTGCAATTGGCGATAGCAAAATCAAGATCTTCAAGTAATTTAGCAAAAACAACTTTACGTGAATCTCTAGGTTTGAACATCGCAGGATCATCCAGCTGATTTACTTTGTCATACCATGGTACGTCACCAAAGCGAACGATCTTGTCGTAATAAAAATATGCACGAAAAAATCGAGCAATACCATCATACTGCAACCGTGCTGCCTCATCTGCACATTTGTGCGAATTTTCAAGATAGAAATTTATACGGCGAAGGGATGTCCATGTCCACCCTCCTCCACTTGCTGGAGTAGTACGGGTGCCCTGAAACTCAGAAGCGAGCGTATTACGTGCTTCGTCATCGCCCTGACCCGGTGTATTGTAATGTATGGCCAGCGCATCAGGAAGATCTGCATAAAAAGCATTGGTAAAGGTCTGCAACTCGGAAGCGGTCCGAAAATAGTTTTCAGGGGCCAGCTCTGCTATGGGATATCGTTCCAGATAGTCGTTGTTGCATGAGCTAACCACAAGTCCAACAATAAGTGTAAAAATATTAAGATTTCTTTTCATGATGTTTTCATTTTAAATAATCGTCATGTATAAATTAAAACGATAACTGAGCTCCAAAAGAATAGACGCGGCCTACAGGATAACTCCGCCCCGTATTATCGCTCATTACTTGTTCGGGATCGATGTAATCGGTCTTCAACTTCGTCCAGGTATGTAGGTTTTCTCCACTGAAGAACACACGTAGCTTATTGATCTTTGCCTTTTGAGTAAGTGTGACTGGAAATGTATAACCTACAGTCAGATTACGCAGCTTTAGGTAGGCTATATCTTGCATATACATATCGTTGGCGACAGAGAGTTCAGAGTTTTGCGCTGTATAGCCGCGTAAAAAAGGGAAATAAGCATCAGGATTTTCTGGCGACCATATCTTATCCTGAAAATTAGACGGAATAAATGAATCGTATGGTCTGGCATAAACGGACCAAAAAGCTTGTGCTTCAAGATTAGGATACCAGTTTTGCTTCCCTACTCCCTGAAAAAAGACGGAAAGATCAATGCCATTCCAATTCGCTCCTAGGTTTAACCCATAGGAATAACGCGGTTGATCATTTCCGATAATGGTACGATCACCAGGATTGGAAAGCGTATTATCGCCAGCATCAATGATACCATCGCCATTGAGATCCAAGATTTTGATATCTCCTGCCTGAAGCATACGCAAGTCTGCTGTGGGAGCCTGAACACGACGCCTATTGATCTGATCTTGATTGACGATTTTCGCATACTCCTGTGCTTCTTCGGTTGTCTTGAAAAATCCGTCGTAATGATACCCCCATATTTCGCCCAATTTTTGTCCTGTATAATAATTGCTCAATAGCCCAGCATCGTTGGCAAACTTGGTAATTTCAGCCTGATAATCTGACAGCATTGCCCTAACGGAATAATTAAAAGGTTTTCCGCTTACATCAAAATGGTCCTTCCATAAAAGTGAAAGCTCAAAACCTTTGGTCTTGAGGTCGGCTGCATTCTCCTTGGGTTCCGATGCACCAAATACAGCCGGCTGGGTTTTGCCTTTACTCAGCATACCCTTTGTCTGCCGGACATAAAAATCAGATTGAAAATCGAGCTTGTTATTAAGTAAACTAAAATCAAGGCCAATGTTGCTGGTGGTAATTTTTTCCCAAGTCAATGTGGGCGCTACCGGCGCGGGACTATTGGCAACATTTAACTTTTGACCATTGACTAAATAGGAGATCTGACCTGTACCCATGGATGAAATATAAGCATAGGTATCCACCTCCTGGTTACCAAGTGAGCCGTACGAATACCTAATCTTCAGGTTATTGATCTTGTTTTTCAGTGGAGCGAAGAACTTCTCCTCGCTGATGCGCCAGCCTGTAGAAAAGGATGGAAAGAATCCAAAACGACTGTGCTTTGGAAAACGTGAGGTACCATCGTATCGACCACTTACCTCTAGCAAGTATTTGCCTTTGTAATCGTAATTGGCACGATAGAACCCTCCACGTACTGCCCACTCATCGCCACCTGCCTCAAACTGCTTCTCCCCGATCACCAAATCAAGATCATTTAAATTCTCAGACAATAGATCCTGACCAATTCCTCCAATACGCTTATAAAAACGGTCTTCTTGATTAAAACCGCCCATCACAGTAAGGTGGTGATCGCCAAAATCTTTTTGGTAAGTAGCAAAAACATTGATAAAATGCCAAGCATATTTACCCATATTTTCCCGAAGCTTATCCTGATTTAAAGCTCCGAGTGAAGACAATTCGAGCTGTCCCGGATATTTCGAATAATACTGTTTGGTCTGTCGGTAGGAATAATCAGAACGATATTCACGATAGGAATAGTTTCCAGTTAGGGATAGGCCTTTTCCTAATTTCAAAACCGCTTCTGTCATATTGGTAAATTCTGTACCCCGCGTGTAGCCACGCATTGTACCGCTTTCGAGCGCATTATGTAGGCCGTATCCAATAGGATAACTATTGATACCCGAATACCCCGTAAGTGTGCCATCCGGATTTCGCGGCACGTACATCGCATGATAATGGTAGGTCGGACTATTGCTCACGTTGTTGGCAACGGTGCTGAAATTATTTTCCAATCCGGCCCAATCATAGCTGGATTTGAAAAAATGTGTGCTATTGCTGATGGTCAGCCAGCTTCGGATATCTGACGCGATATTTGCACGTAGATTATAACGTCCAAATTTATCGGGATCAATATTGAATATTCCTTGTTCACTCGCCTTGGAACCAGATATCGCATAACGTGTATTGCCAGAAGATCCAGAAAAAGAAAGATTATGCTCGTTTTTTGGCCTTGTTTTTTTGTACAAATAATTGAACCAATCGAAGTTGGCATAGTAACGATATATGTCATTGCCACTAGCATCTTTCTTAACCACAACCCAGGGTCTGTCCGGATTTTCAGTCTTATCGTTAACACGTGCAAGTAATTCTTCATAATCCTCATCGGTATAACGCGTGGTCCGATACCCTAATGCGTTGTACATAGCGTCATCGTTGATCTTCGCATTCCAATAACCACTCGTTATGAAATCAGTATTTGTGGCATGGGTAGTGAAACCAATATTATTATTATATTCAATGGAGGTCTTTCCATTTTTACCCCCTTTTTTGGTTGTGACCAAAACAACACCGAAGGCACCACGCGCTCCATAAACAGCCGCTGCGGAAGCATCTTTAAGCACCGTTACGGACTCTACATCATTGGGATTAATACGATCCAAGGTACCTAGAATACCATCAATCAAAATCAATGGACCACCACCGTTAATGGATGTATTTCCCCTCACATTTACTGAACCACTTGTACCGGGTTTTCCTGATCCAAAGACAATGTTGAGATTGGGAATATTGCCCTGAAGTGCTTGGGTAAGCTGTGTGACAGGACGATCTTCAAACTCCTTACCCGATATTTGGCTAACCGCCCCGGTTAGGTTAACTTTTTTCTGTTCACCGTAACCGACTACAACGACCTCATCCATTGCAGTAATAGCGACATCTAAGCTAACTTGAATTTCATTTTGTCCATCTACATTGACCTCCTTGGACTGATAGCCTAACATTGAACATACAAGCTGATCATTATTTGTTTTAAGGCGGATCTCAAACCTACCATTGTCGTCAGTAGTTGTTCTATTATCCGTTCCTTTCTCCGTTATAATAACATTGCTAATTGGATTGCCCTTTGAATCTACCACTTTTCCCCCTACGCGACGCTGTTGAAGGACAAGAGTATTATTGAGACCTGCAACATATCGATTCCACGGGATTCCCGCTGCTGTAGAAGCTGGCTTGCTTAATACGACATTATTGTCCATAATCTTATAGACGATCTGATAGTTTGCAAGCACATCCTTCAATGCATATTCGAAAGGTACATTTTTGTAATCGACATCGATACGCTTGGCATTGCTTATCAGAGTAGCTTTATACAGAATATTGTAACCGCTCTGTTCTTCTAAAACCTTTAATATGGTTTCGAGTTTAGCATTTTTCTTTTGGAAATTGACTCCTTGCCCAAATGTAATTGCACTCAACTGGAGGTTAGAGGCCAGCAACAAGGGAATCGCTAATGACATTTTCATAGCAAATTCTTTTTTGGCAGAGATCCTACTTTTAGGCAAAGGATCTCCATACCGTTTTTTTTTGTACTTTTGCATACGGTTGTAATGGTTTTTAAGTCTATTAAATCTTTTTCAGCCTGGTCTTTTCGAAGACAAATTCAGGGGCGGTCGTAACGCTCCTGAACTCTTCTTTATGGGTTATCTTTTCACATAAATTTTCCTCCCTTTCAATTCAAAATGAATATCTCCGACTAGTTCGATCGTACGGAGTAGTTTGTCGATATTATCATATCTTGACACTGTGCCCGAGAAAGCAAAGTTTTCGGGATGATAATCAAAGTGGACTTCCACGTCATACCATCTACTGATAATTTCCATGACTTCGTCAATAGGTGTATTGTAAAAAGCAAATTTTCCTTCTTTCCAGGCAATGAAATAACGCGGGTCAACAGCTGTCTTTAGAAACTTTTTGCTCGTAAATTGAAACACGGCTTGCTCAGCAGGACTTAAATAGAGGTTGTCCTGTGGGCTATCTTGAACATTTAATTTCACCTTGCCTTCCACCAAAGTTGTCACGATCGATTTGCCGTAATTTTGAAGGTTAAATGCTGTCCCTAAAACTTCCAATTTCTGATTACCTGCATGAACAATAAAGGGCACCCGTCTTCCTTGATAGACCTGTTTAGCAACCTCAAAATAAGCTTCACCCTGCAATTGTACTTTCCTTTCATCACCGTTAAAACTAATTGGATAACGTAGTGTAGTGGCGGCATTCAGCCAAATTTTTGTGCCATCTGCCAATAGCAGCTTATATTCTCCACCTCGTGGCGTAACGATTGTATTATACGCTGTCTGCTGATTGCTAGTCCCGGAGCTTTTCAGACGATAGGATATAATACCTTTGTCGGATTTGATAATTTCAAACGCACCATTATCTATGATCGTATCCAATTTCAATTTTTCGAGATCTATACGCTCGCCACTTTCTAAAATTATTTCGGCTTTTTGGGATCCGGGAACTACCGCAGGTAGATTGTTGACCATTGCACGGTCATCCAGTCTATTTTCTTGTATAAAGAAGAAGATCGAAGCAGATATACCAACTAGCAACAATATAGCTGCGATACTAACATAATGTAGAATGTGAATTGATGATTTCTTTATAATTGGACTGGAAACAACTTGGTCTTTTATTCTTTCATCTTCAATGATTGTCTTAAAAAGATTATCGTGCGCAATTTGATTGTCTGGAGACTGCTCTATCTCTCCCTCGTCCATAAGCTGTTGCCACGCATTCAAAAAATCCGGATCATTGAGATAATTGGCAAAATTTTGCTTTGCACGCTCGTCTAATGTTTTTGCCAAAAATTGGCTGATAATAATCTTATATGCTTCTACTTTGGACATCCTTATCTGTTGTACTCTATAATATTATTCGTACAACTAGGATCAATGAACTAGTCAAAAGATATTTTTTATTAAAAAAAGGATTAAAAGTAAGCTATCAAGTTTCAAACGTACAAACTGGCATGCTGCTACAAGATGGTTGCGTACGGTATTTTTGGAAATACCAATTTCTTCGGAAATTTCTGCATAACTCATTTCCTCTATTTTGCTCTTATGAAATACAAGTTTTTGCTGTGGCGGTAAGCAGGATACAATCGTCTTGAGTACTTTATCTAAATCTTTATGAGCGATTGTCCGCTCTAATTCATCACTTAGTTCATCCCATTCTGCCAATTGTGATACTTGATATTTTTGTCTAGACAACTCTTTTCGAAACAAAGTGATGGCCGCTCGCTTTGCTACTAAAAATAAAAATGGAAAGATAGCTTCCGCAGAGGGGATTGAATTCCGTTTTAGAAAAAGTTGCACAAAAATCTCTTGCATAACCTCCTCCACGTCTAATTCGGAAGAACATACACGACGTACCTTGTGATACATCAAAGGCCTATAAAAATCAAAAATCTTTTTAAAAACCTTCTCGTCTCCCAATTTAAAGCGATTAAACTCATCAAGACTCAATGGAACTGCATTTAAATCCATGGTTATATTTTCCCTAGGTTACACTTGGTCTAAGCAACAAAACTTATATTAAATCTATATAAATGCAAGGTTATTTCAAAATGAAATATGAGTATCCCAAAATTTCAGTCAGTTTTCAGCAGGGCTACTACCCAACAAACCGATCTATAGGCCATTCTTCCAAAAAAGTTTATTCACAACCGACACTATATATCTGGGCAATGTAATACCAAGATTACAAATAGAGATGGAAATCATCGTTAATGAGCTCTATATTTTGCCATGTTAGATTCTTTTCTGTAAATTCAAAAACCAGTAAAGTCATATGGATCATTTAGAACCTATACCATTATGGACATTGGTAGCTAACATCAAACAGGAAATTAGCTATGGTCAAGGAAAACTGCAAACCCGTTATGGCACGAAACAGTTTAGCCCGGGCACCAAGGTGTATATTATCGATTGGTATGCCGGGATGTGCGAAGCTATCACCGTAATAGGCTTGTCCAGAGATACGAAAAAATTAATTACCATCGTTATACGGGCCGAATGGATCGAAAACTTCCGAGTCAAGTTATGCTACAATCCTAAAGTATGCTCAAAAATAAAGACCTACTTTGATAAGGAAGAAACTGGAATGCAACGGTATACAG
>NZ_DDGR01000034.1:82513-131832 GCF_002337775.1 Sphingobacterium sp. UBA1897 | reverse complement strand
GACCCCGACATGGAGACAGAACCCGCTTACGATGGACACACCTTGCTCACAGGGCGAACCTAAGACCTAGTTAAGCCAATTCAGGACCCATTAAGAGTCGAACGCGAGCTCAACCGCAGCTCAACCGCTTGCCCCCAGAAATATCGAAGTATTGCCGAAAGACACCAGACACTCGGACTAGCGTAGGATACATAAGCCTAAAAACTTTTCATTCGCTTCCCACATCCCGGCTATCCTTCGTCTTACTTTGATTTATCTTATTTTTATACACAATTGTGTCGTATTTCAACATCTTGTAGTAAACAGCCCAATGTTTTAAATGAAGGTAGCAGCAAAATTGAACTATCTAGTGCTTTGAGGACTTCGATGAATTCAAATATTCAAAACATCATAGCCTTAAAAAGTACAAGCAATAACTTATCTACAATAGATCTAGCTATACAAGCGAATAAAAATATCTCATCTTCTATACAACAAGATAGAATCAATCTTTTAGAAGAAATATCAACAAAAACAAATAGTACTGATATTATCAATATTCTTTCTCAAAATAATGTGATAAACGAGAAGGAAAAAGAAATATTTATTAATTTATCCAATGAACTTTATTATTCTGCGGCTCCACAACAAACACTCAATAAATACAGTGGTATTTTAAAAGAGAACGGAATATACAGTAAATACGAAAGTGTATTTTTAGCATTAACATATACTGCAGAAGTTCACCCAGAATTTTTATCTTTAAGAGAAAAAATATATTTGTTAAATCAGCATCAAATAACAAATTGACAAAAAGCTTTTTATCATCATGTGCTGGTGCATCTGTTGGCCTTGCCTTAGCTTTTGTTGGATTAGCTGCTAGTGGAGCTTCTGTCGTTGGAGCTGGTAGGTGCTGTAGGATTTATATATGCAAGTGCTCAATGGGGAGAAGCTTGTCGATAAATTATAATGATATGTTCAAAATAAATAAAAAGGTAATCTTTATCACTTTTGTAGTATGCCTGTTTTTTTTAGGTTTAGGGGTCAATGATATAACTCATATCTATAGAGACACTCATCAATTGAAATTTGCTGATTTATCACCACTTATACCATACGTCATTTCAGGCTCAATTTTTTTCTATATTTTTTATATAAAGAAAGATAGGACAACTACCTCAGAAAATTAGTAGCTAGGGAAACCTTTTTTTCTAGTTACTAATTTCTTTCTATTACCTCATCTATTAGAACTTTTGAAGTTGCTTTTCATTCGCTCCCCATCCCCAGCTAGCCTTCGTCCTGCATTGAAGAGGGATTGGAAAAAGGATAAAAAGGGGATTTCAGAAAAAAAGGAGTGCCGGAAAAGCTCCAAGATAAAAATTATCTCAAAAACACACAGGAAATCCTGCCAATCAAATCCATTGACTAAATCCCAACCGACCATAGATAATGGCTAATTATGAAGATAAAAACGCATTTATATATTTTTTTATGTAGATTTATCTTCTTAAAATAACCACCAGAGCGATGAGCAGAACTACCCTGAAAGATATAGCGTTGGCACTCAATATTTCTGTTTCGACGGTTTCCAAAGCATTATCAGACAGCTACGAAATAAGTGAAGCGACTAAAAAGATGGTTCAGGAATATGCCAAAAAGCATAATTTCCACCCAAATAAGTTGGCACGGAGCTTAAAAATAGGAAAATCCAATACAATAGGGGTTATTGTATCCAACATTAGCAATACATTCGTTTCACAAATCCTCGATGGAATTCAAATAGCCTCTCAACAGACGGTCTATGACGTTATTTTCATGCAAAGCCGGGAAGACGAACGGATCGAAAAAAATTGTATTGACGTCTTACGCATGCGCGGTATTGATGGCTTAATGATATCTCCGGTTTCTTCCGATTCAAATATTGAAGAGCTAAAAGCATTGATAAAATCGCAGATCCCCGTCGTTATTTTTGATCGTATCAATCACCAGCTCGACACATTCAAGGTTGGTGTCAATAATTTCCAGGGTTCATATAATGCCACAAAGCATCTCATCGAACAAGGTAAAAAGAATATTTTGCATATCACCGGAAAGAACTTAGGTGTGGCAGCCGAACGATTAAATGGCTTCAAATCTGCTTTATCAGATGCGGGGATTCCTTTTGATACTAGACATTATATCGAATGTAGTTTTAATAATACCACCGATATAGACGAAACAATTCGGGAGATTTTGCGCAAAGAATATCTTGAACATAAAAGTATAGATGCAATTTTCGGTGCTACGGATGTTATTACAACTCGAACACTAGGTATTTTGGCTGAGCTTCAGATTCAAGTCCCTTCCGAGGTCGCGGTTATTGGTTTTTCAAACACACAGATAGCAGCTTCCTTAAATCCGGCACTATCCACAATTGTACAACCGGCAACAGAAATTGGGGAACTGGCGACAAATAAATTAATCGCCACCATTAACCAAACAAGACCAATACATGAATTTGAAACGATTGAGCTTCCAACACAGCTCATCATTCGCAAATCTTCCTTATAATTCTTTTGATTATAGTCTCGCCGACATACTTAAAACAAAACAGTCGGGAAATAAGACGTTAGCGCTCTTATTTCCCGACTGTCTTTATGCTAGACCACTATTACAGGTCATAATCTCTAATCTTCGCCTGAATGATTGGTATCATTCACCAACAATACCATACTCTAGGCCCCGTAATTCCGCAAGCCCTCTCAATCTTCCAATGGCAGAATACCCTGGATTTGTTAGTTTATTCAGATCATCCAGCATCTGATGGCCGTGATCTGGTCTGAATGGGATCGCTGTAGATCTCAATTGATTTTCAGCAACCAGGATTTTCATGATTTTATACATATTGACATCCCCATCCAAATGGTCTGCCTCATAAAAGCTTCCGATCGCATCTTTCCTCACATTCCGTAAGTGAACAAAGTTTACCCGCCCTTTAATATTTTCTAAGATAGCCGGCAGATCGTTTGTCTGACTGGCCCCCAAGGATCCTGTACAAAAGCAGACACCATTAAATCGTTGTGGAACCGCATTTAAAAAATAATCGAAATCCGCACCATTACTGGCGATGCGGGGCAAACCTAAAATAGGATACGGTGGATCATCGGGATGAATAGTCATACATATACCGTTATCCTCACAAGTTGCCGCAATTCCCTGAAGGAAATAAACCAAATTACCGCGTAAACCATCTTTCCCAATATGTTTATAGGTATCAATGCTCGCTTTTAACGCTTCCAATTCCACATTCTTCTCTCCGGGGATCCCCATTAAGACAACATTTGCCAATTCTTCTTTTTGCTGTTCGGAAATTTCATCAAATCGTAAAGTCGCCCGTTTAACAACATCCTCTGGATACGCTGTCTGTGCTTCATCACGTTTCAATATAAAAATATCAAAAAGTGCCAGATCAATCCAGTCAAAATACAATGCTTTTGAACCATCCGCCATCGTTAAATCCAATTGTGTACGTGTCCAGTCCAGCACCGGCATAAAATTATAACAAATTGTTTTGATGCCGCATTGTGCGAGATTGGTTAAAGTCTCATTATATTTCTGGAGGTATTCATCGACCCTAGCACCTTTTGTCTTAATCTCCTCGTGTACTGTCACACTTTCCACAACAGACCAGGTAAGACCAGCATCTTCTATAATGCGTTTTCTTTCTTGAATATCGGCAAGTGGCCATACCTCACCGTGTGGAATATGATGTAATGCCGTAACAATACCAGTAGCTCCAGCCTGTTTGATATCTTGTAAAGATACCGGGTCATTGGGGCCATACCAACGCCAGGTTTGTTCTAATTTTCTCATCTTAAAGTTTAATTAAACGCCACACCATGCATTAAAACCACCATCGACAAAAACCGTCTCCCCTGTCACAAAGGCCGATGCATCACTCAATAGATAGATTAAAGTTCCTTTTAACTCACGAGGGTCGCCCAAACGGTTATAGGGAGTTCCGTTAAGAATACGTTTGGTACGGTCGCTATACGTACCGTCTGGATTGATCAATAAGTTTTTGTTCTGCTTGGTTAAGAATACGCCGGGAGCGATTGCATTGACACGAACTTGATCGCCATAACGCTGAGCGAGCTCGGTGGCCATCCATTTTGTATACCCATCGATACCGTGTTTTGCAACAGTATAGCCCAAAACACGTGTAAAAGGACGACTGGCTGTAAGAGAAGATATATTGATGATGACGCCTTTTCCGCTTTCAGCAATCACACGACCAATAATATGCGTAGGAATCATTGTACCATACAAATTAAGCTCTATCGCTTTAATGGTATCCTGAATATTGCTCGCAAATAAATCTTGATCGGCACCAATTGTTGCACCTGAAATGTTGCCTCCAACGGCGTTTACTAAAGCGTCTATCCTACCCCACTTTTGCAAAACTTCATCTTTCGCCCGAGTGACATCCTGTTCGTTCATGATGTCAACTTCAACAAATATAGCTTCGCCACCAACAGACTCTACCTGCTGAACACGCTCCGCTCCGATTTGTCCATTACGTCCAAGTACTGCGACTTTGGCTTCTGCCTCGGCCAAAGCCTCAACAAATGCTTCGCCTAAAATCCCTGTACCTCCCGTAATTACAACTACCTTATCTTTTAATGAAAATGGATTATTATGCATGTATTTTTATTTCAAATTGGTATTTACCCCCAATTTTATTGATAATAACCTTAATTACAAAAAAAAGTAATTGATTTAATTACGATAACGTTTTAGTTACGTCACCTTCTTTATCTTCCTCTTCTGTCGTTTCATCATCAAACAGAATCCGTATAGAAGGTGTATAGGTATCATTATGCTGACCGGTTTTATTTGCCCAGAAAAAAGCACATAGAAAAACCAAAGCCAACAAAACACTACAACCGATCAAAATATACATTATTTCCATAACAACTAGAGTTTACGACGTTTGGCATACCACCTCGTCATGAGACTTGTAAAAGAGATGATCGTTACCGTACTTATTGGCATTAGAATCGCGGCAAATAACGGCGACATAATACCTTGCACGGCAAAGCTCAATCCAATTACATTATATAAAAGAGAGATACCAAAGCTCATGTGTATTACTTTCACCGCATCTTTGCTAAAAGCAAAGAAATCCGGCATTTTTGAAAATGACTCCCCATCCAGTATCGCATCGCAGCCGGGAGAGAAGTTATTGATATCATCACTCACGGCGATGCCCAGATCTGCTTTACGCAATGCCCCCGCATCATTAAGACCATCACCAATCATGCAGACATGCTTTCCTGCTACCTGAAAATTTTGAATGGTTTCCAGTTTTTCCATTGGTGATTGATTAAAAAGCAAACTTGCATTCGAGGGAAAAATTAACTGGAGTGCATCCAGACGTCTATCGTTATCCCCTGAGATTAAATGAAGGTCGTATTCGACTTTAAAATCTTCAATCAAAGCCGAAAGGCCATCCCGCCAGGATTGCTCCATGGTAAAATATCCTTTTAACTCCTCACCTATACGAATAAAAACCACAGAACCATCTGTTTTAATATTACCGATATTCAAAAAGTTAGCACTACCGATTTTAATTTCCTTGCCACTTACATTAGCCTGCATCCCCTTTCCCGGAAATTCCTTAAAATCCTGTATCGAAATAGCAGAAGAGACATTCAGCCACTTGACGATTTCACGGCTCAACGGATGGCTAGAGTTTCTACATACCGCATTCAGTAGCTTTTTGTCAACTGCCGAAAGGCTACCTTCAAAATAAATTGAGGTTGCTTTAGGCGACGATATTGTGCCAGTTTTATCGAACACCAGGGTATCAATCCTCGCCATCTGCTCAATAGCAGCCGTATTTTTCACATAGAACTTATTTCGATCAAAAATACTTAGCGCTGCAGAAAGGGTAAATGGAGAGCTTAACGCCAACGCACATGGACATGCAATAATTAATACCGCCGTAAAAGCTCCCCAAGCCCGGCTTGCACTTCCATCAACGGCCCAAAATAAGGCAGCCAATAGTGCAATAGCCAATAAAACAACAGTAAAATATTTACTTATAAAGTTGACAAAAGTCTGAAAATGTTTGTCATAATCTTTATAATTCTCATTATTCCATAATTTGGTCAAATAGGACTGTAAAATCGGTTTGACCACTTCAAGTTCTATCGCTTCCCCCGTCTGGCGTCCGCCGGCATAGATAATTTCGCCTAAGGTCTTACTGACCGGACTTGATTCACCCGTTACAAAGCTAAAATCTATCGCAGCATCACCTTTTAAAAGCATAGCATCGGCCGGTATAATTTCATTGTTCCGAACCAAGATACGGTCACCTATATGAACGTCAGCTAATTGTACAGGTTTATCCCCCGATTCGGTCAATACTGTTACAGCCACCGGAAAATAACTCCGGTAATCCCGTTCAAATGAGATATGATAATAGGTACGTTGTTGTACCCATTTTCCGATCAATATAAAAAATACAAGACTACAGAGTGTATCCGTAAAACCAGCTCCTGTCTGTGTGATCACCTCAAACGCGGAACGCAAAAATAACACGAGGATTCCCAGGGCTAATGGAACATCCAGATTCAACCGCTTTTGTTTCAGACTCCGATAGGCCGATTTAAAATAATCCGACGCACAATACAATAAAACAGGGAGACCAAAGGCAAGGTTTATATAACCAAAGAAATTGGCATATTCCTTTTCAAAACTCCCCATTCCAAAATAATCAGGAAAACTGAATAACATAGAATTTCCAAAACAGAAACCGGCAACAGCAATTTTTGCAACCAAAGGATTCAGATTATTTCTATTCCCTTCCTTTACAACATCCTGCAAAGTGATTTTAGGGTCATAACCGATATTGACCAAAAGATAAACCAGGTCTTTCAATGGCAGCTCATTGTGATTGAATGTAATGCTCGCCTGTTTCTTCATAAAGTCCACGCGCGACTGCAGTACATTGGGATTGAGTTTATATAAATTTTCCAGCAACCAGATACAAGAGCTACAGTGAATAGCCGGAATATAAAAGGTGATGATGGTCATCTTATCATCTTTATAATCCACTAATTTACCGGCAATCTGTGGTTCATCCAGATAAGAAAAATCTTCTTGCTTGGATTTATTCGATTTACCCGGGTGCTGATTATAGCGATAATATTGCTGCATACCACTATCGTTCAGTACTTGGTAAACGGTCTGACAGCCCAGACAGCAAAAATCGTGATGATCGAGCTGATAACCCGTTTCCTCAATTTTATCGCCGCAATGGAAACATTTTTCTGCGAGTTGTATTTCATCCCTTAGCTCTGCCATACCTTCGTTCTAAATTGCCTGACTAAATAATTGATTTTGTGCTTTTGAACGCAATAATCGCTGATCAAAGGCCATACAGATATTTCTTAAAAAAGAGCGTCCAATAGCAGTACATTGAATTAGATCGCCGGATATGGAGACTAAACCATCTGCAACAAGTTCAGACAATTCGTCGATAATCTGCTCATTCAGCGGCGCACCTGTCGGCAACTGCACTTTGCCTTTACACATCATATCGAGGATATAACGCCTTACAAGAAGATCCTCCTCGTTGAGTATATGTCCTTTTACAACGGGCAATACCCCTGCATCAATAAGTTTATGGTATTCTTCTACGGTCTTCACATTTTGAGCAAAAGCCCCCCAGGCATCGCTGATCGAAGAGACTCCGATACCGATTAACAAGGGACTAAATCGATCGGCATACCCCATAAAATTGCGATGTAATCTTTCTTGTTGAAAAGCCACAAATAACTCGTCCTCTCTTTTCGCAAAATGATCCATACCGACATCTTCATAGCCATGGGCCAAAATCATTTTTTTTCCAAGGTTATATAAGGCGAGTTTGGCTGCGCCATGAGGTAGATCTGCTTCAGTATAATGCCGTTGACCGGGTTTTATCCAAGGCACGTGGGCATAGCTATAGAAAGAGATCCGGTCTGGACCGAGCAGCATCGCTTTTTGGATCGTATCTTCCACCGTAGCCAATGTTTGCTTAGGCAATCCATAGATCAAATCGAAGTTGATCGACTCAAATCCAATTTTCCGCGCATTCAGCATAACCTCCTCCACTTCCTCCAAAGTTTGATGCCTATTGATCACGAACTGCACAAGTGGATCAAAATCCTGTATTCCCAGGCTCAAGCGCCGAAATCCCAAGTCAAATAAGGTTTCTAAATGTGTGACGGTTGTATTAGCAGGATGAGCTTCGAAAGAGAATGAACGATCAGGAGCCAGGTCTGCGTGTTTAAGTATCCCCTCAATCAGTACTTTCAAATTATCCGGATGGAAAAAGGTCGGAGTACCACCACCCAAATGTATTTCTGCCAATAACGGTCTTTCTCCCTTAAATAAAGCGACATACATTTCCCATTCTTTCAAAAGAGAGGCAATATAAGGTTCTTCAACGCGATGGTTTTTTGTAATGCGCGTATTGCAGCCACAATAAGTACAGAGGCTTTCACAAAAAGGAAGGTGTATATATAAGCTGATACCTTTTTCTTTCGACTGCTGGAAAGTTTGGTAGACTTGATTAGTCCAAGCCGCCCGAGAAAATGCTTCATTATCCCAAAAGGGAACAGTAGGATAGCTTGTATAGCGCGGTGCGGCAACATTATATTTTTGCACCAATTCTTCCATTGTAACCTGCGATGTAATCATTTTATTTTATTTTTTTAGCACAGTCGTTTAGACAACAACAGGCTTTACCAACACATTTTTCTAATCCCCATAAGTTGAGATTCCGGACGGTCTGCTCTGCCAGTCCTTTTGGACTCTGATCTTCAAATGGTGCATTGGCAATCTGAATATTCAGATCTCCAGCCTTTACCAGATCGATATGAGCAGTATCCTTACTGCGGGTCATAATCTTATTGATCCCTAACCCTTTTAAATTAAGTAGCATGCTCTCGTCCAAAATATCGCTCACGGAAATAACTACCGCATCTTTTCCACGCGCATAATTCTGTGTCTCCGCATTTAATCCATTTGAAATCAAAGTCAAATCATGTTGTTTGGCATTTGCCAATGCCCAAAACTCTTTTTCAAATGACCTTACATTATATACTACTACTTTCATTCTGATTCAACAATCACCAATTAAGGTTTATCCTAAGAACAAAAGTAAATCATGCATATGGGCAAAAAGATGATATAGCACCACACCTTAAAATGATATTTATCACAATTCACAAAAACTTGCATGATTTCGCTAACACCAACAGCTGTAAAAGTCAACCGAAAGCTATTATCTAGCCAATAATCGCGTACAACACGGTCATTGAAACCGAACTAGTTCAATAAAACGTCAAAGCGAGCTCGCATTGTTACTTTAATGAAAAGACACAAATCAGTAAACATAGACTATCAGAAAAAAGGCGTGTTCAGAAAAACTGAACACGCCTTTTTTTATGTTGATTTTTAAATCTTCGCTGCTGATCCCTACTGCTTCACATCCCGCAGGTTCTTGATAGAATTGATGTATATTTTTCCTTTTTCTTTCGAAATCAGTTTTTCTTCTTTAAAGTCGGAGAGCATACGGGAAACAGTTTCATTGGCTGTACCTGCAATTGAAGCTAGGCCGTCTCGTGTCACATCAATTGAGCATGCATCAGCCTCATTGATATTGACTCCACTTTTTTCAGCAACGCTAATCAAGGCATTGGCGACACGCTTACGGACAGAATGATAGGCAAAACCCAGCAATTGCTCTTCTTTTTCACGTAAGTCGACAGAAAGGAGCTTAATAAATTTACTGGCTATTGCAGGTTTTTTCCATAACAGCTCCAAAAAACTGTCCTTTGGAATCAACACAATTTCACTTTGTTCAACAGCTTCGGCGTAGTCTTCATAATTATCATTCAACAAAATCGAAGCATAACCAAAGTAATTGCCTTCAATAAAAATACCTGTCGACAGCTCACGTCCATCTTTATAGGACTTAAAGCTGCGCACCTGACCAGATTTCACAAAATAGACGTACGTTGGCGAATCATCTTTTTCATAAATAGACTGTTTTTTCTTCACTGTTTTCACCCGTGAATTGGCAATTAGCTCTTTTAGCAACAATACCTGCTCTTCGGCGCTCAAACTCAAATCTTCTTCCTGAGGAATATCTGCTGCAAGCTGCTCATGTCTTTTGAGGCGAACATCTATTGCATTCATCAATTCGACATCATCAAAAGGTTTCGTCAAATAATCATCCGCCCCCATTTCCATCGCTTTGCGCATATCTGCGCGTTCCGCTTTGGCAGTCAGAAAAATGAACGGAATTTTGGTTGTACTTTCAATTTTGCTTAACATAAATAAGACTCCGTAACCATCCAATTCAGGCATCATGATATCACAGAGAATCAAATCAGGAATATGTCTTGTCGCCAGGTCGACGCCAACGCGCCCATTTTCGGCTGTAATGACATCATACCTACCTGTCAACTCCAATATTTCGGTAGTCCCTTCTCGGATATCGATATTATCTTCAATAATTAGAATTGTCTTTTTATTTCTCATCTGCAATTATTTATTCAGTTATGCGAATCTGCAAGTTCACCTTTATTTAAAGCTTACTCTGAATGAAGTTCCTTTGTGTACTTCCGATTCAAATTCCATCTGCCCCGCCATCAATTCGATGTATCGTTTTACAATATTCAAACCTAATCCTGTACCAGGGATATTACCTGTATTATGTGCTCTAAAAAAAGGCTCAAACAAATGTACCTGATCTTCCTCGGGTATACCAATACCATTGTCTTTCACGGATATTAAGCAGCCTTCGTCGTCGATACAGGTTGTGAATTCGATCAAGGTATCTTCTCCGGAATATTTGATCGCGTTGGAGATTAAGTTGACCAAAGCATTTTTCAACAAATTTGGATCTAGGGTGAAATGCCCAATTTCTCCGGTATGTTGGTATACAATATGCTGATTTTTCTTACAGATCAATTGCATTTCTTCGGTGATCTCTTCTGCCAGCTCAACGAGATTGATGTATTGCTTATTCATCACAACAATACCCGCTTCCAATTTTTCAAGTGACAGAAAGTCGTTCAGGATACTTGTGAGCAATTGAACTGCACTTTTAATTTTATTGGTGTGTTTAATGATATTAGCCTTATCATCCGGTCGTTCGGAATACTTTTCAATCAGAGAAGCCGAAAGCTGAACCGAGCTTAAAGGTGTCCGGAACTCATGCGAGGCCATGGACACAAACCGTGATTTCAGCTGGTTAAGTTCAATTTCTTTTTCCAAAGACTTTGAGACTTCTGCTTTAGCTTTTTCAAGTTCAGATACCAGAGAGATCAGGTCGCGTGTACGCTCACTGACTTTATGTTCAAGTTCGGTTGCATGTTGCTTGAGCATATCCTCGGCAGCTTTCTCACGCGATAAATCGTGAATAAAGCCGGTAAAGATATTCTTATCTTTTAACCAAACCTCACTGACTGCCAAGCGGAATGGAAATGTTTCTCCATTTTTCTTTAAGCCCATCACTTCACGACCGATTCCGATAATTTTCTTGTGGCCTGTGGTTTGGTAATTATGCAGATAACCATCGTGATTACCACGATCAGGTTCAGGCATTAACATGGAGATATTGTGTCCGATCACTTCTTCAGCCTGATAACCGAACAATTCCAAGGCAGCAGGGTTAATGCTTTCCACATTCCCCCTGTTGTCTATGGTAATTATTCCATCAATAGCGTGATCTATTATAGCAGCTAAAAGCCTTCCACCGTCCATGATCGTTGCTTATTTTACCAGTTTCTTGTATTTAATACGGTGCGGTGTCACGTCACCAACACGTTTTTTACGGTTTTCTTCATATTCAGTGTAGTTACCTTCAAAGAAATAAACCTGTGAATCCCCTTCAAAAGCAAGGATATGTGTACAGATACGATCCAGGAACCATCTATCGTGGGAGATCACAACGGCACAACCGCCGAAATTCTCCAAGCCTTCTTCCAGTGCCCGTAAGGTATTTACATCAATATCATTGGTCGGCTCATCAAGTAAGAGCACATTTGAGCCTTCTTTGAGTGTAATAGCCAAGTGAACACGGTTACGTTCTCCACCGGAAAGTACACCTACTTTCTTTTGTTGATCAGCACCGTTAAAATTAAATTTGGAAACGTAAGCTCTTGAGTTTACCGAGCGATTGCCCAGCATCATATTGTCGCTGCCACCCGTAATATTTTCCCAAACCGATTTTTCAGGATCGAGGTCGTGGTGCATTTGGTCTACGTAACCCAATTTTACTGTTTCTCCGACCTTGAACGAACCCGTGTCAGGTGTTTCCTGACCTGTAATCAGACGGAATAAGGTTGTTTTACCCGCACCGTTGGGTCCAATAATTCCTACGATACCCGCAGGCGGCAACATGAAACTCAAGTTTTCAAACAAGATACGATCGCCATACGCTTTGGAAATATTAGTTGCCTCAATGACCGAATTACCTAAACGTGGTCCCGGTGGAATAAACAATTCCAATTTTTCTTCGCGTTCTTTCGTTTCCTCAGAAGCTAATTTTTCATAGTTATGCAAACGAGCTTTCGATTTGGCGTGGCGTGCTTTCGGTGCCATACGCACCCATTCCAGCTCACGTTCCAAGGTTTTTTGACGTTTGGTTTCCTGTTTTTCTTCCTGTGCCAAGCGTTTTGCTTTTTGATCTAACCAAGAAGAATAATTTCCTTTCCAAGGAATACCCTCACCGCGATCCAATTCAAGAATCCATCCAGCTACATTATCCAAGAAATAACGGTCGTGGGTAACGGCAATGACCGTTCCTTTATATTGTTTTAAATGTTGTTCTAACCAATCAATCGACTCGGCGTCCAAGTGGTTGGTCGGCTCATCTAGGAGTAATACATCAGGTTCCTGCAACAATAAGCGACATAATGCTACACGTCTGCGCTCACCACCTGACAAATTGACAATCTTCGCATCTGGTTCGGGGCAACGTAAAGCATCCATTGCTCTTTCCAATTTCGAATCGATTTCCCAAGCGTTAGTGGCATCAATGATATCCTGAAGTTCCCCTTGTCTAGCCAACAATTTGTCCATCTCATCGGCATTTTCATACACCTCTGGCAAGCCAAATTTTTCGTTGATTTCTTCGTATTCCTGTAAGATGGCTGTAATTTCAGCGACACCTTCCTGAACGACTTCAAGAACAGTCTTTTCAAGATCCAATTGAGGTTCTTGTGCTAAATAACCCACAGAGTAACCTGGGGAGAACACCACCTCGCCTTGGTAGGATTTATCCAATCCAGCGATAATTTTTAATAGGGAAGATTTACCTGATCCGTTTAAACCGATCACACCGATCTTCGCGCCATAGAAAAAAGATAAATAGATATTTTTTAACACTTGTTTTTGAGGCGGATAGATTTTGTTGACACCCGCCATCGAAAAAATGATCTTCTCGTCTGACATAAAATTTAAAAAAATTCGAAAACTCTTATTATATTAACATACAAATGTAATCTTTTATACTGACATTTTGGACGTATAACGGTCATGGCTTAATTGTTGATGACATTATTTAAAATAATTTTAAGGTTTGAAATGCAGAATTTACTACATTTATATATCCTTAATATAAAACAGAAAGGTATTCAATGGAAGCAAAATTTTCACCGCGCGTAAAGGATGTCATATCGTACAGTAGAGAGGAAGCTTTGAGATTGCGTCACGATTATATAGGAACGGAGCATTTATTGCTCGGATTAATTCGTGAAGGCGATGGTATGGCGATAAAGATCCTTAAAAACATAGGCATTGACACGACAGCACTACGTCAATCTGTGGAGGACGCAGTGAAGGGGGCATCGGTTTCACGCGCTCCTATTGGCAATATGCCATTAACAAAACAGGCTGAAAAAGTTTTGAAGATCACTTATTTGGAAGCTAAAATATTCAAATCGGACATCATCGGAACGGAGCATCTATTATTGGCTATCTTACGAGATGAAGATAATATTGCGTCTCAGATTTTACAACAATACAATGTGACTTACGACATCTTCAAATCTGAAGTTGAGCAAAATAGAACGACCATCAAGGATGAGGCTCCGGGCTCTCCTACCGGCGACGATGATTTTGCTGAGGATGATCAATATATCCAACCTAAAAAAGTTTCGGATATCAAATCCAAAACTCCGGTATTGGACAACTTTGGCCGTGATTTGACCAAAGCTGCCGAAGAGGGTAAATTGGATCCTATTGTGGGTCGCGAAAAAGAAATTGAGCGTGTATCTCAAATTTTATCCCGACGCAAGAAGAACAATCCTTTGTTGATCGGTGAACCGGGAGTTGGTAAATCAGCTATTGCGGAGGGACTTGCTCTTCGTATTGTCCAACGGAAGGTCTCACGTGTACTATTCAATAAGCGTGTAGTCACATTGGATCTGGCTTCATTGGTTGCCGGAACGAAATATCGCGGTCAATTTGAAGAACGTATGAAAGCGGTTATGAATGAACTGGAGAAATCACCGGATGTCATCTTATTTATCGATGAGATTCACACCATCGTTGGTGCAGGTGGCGCTTCCGGATCGTTAGATGCTTCCAATATGTTCAAACCAGCCTTGGCAAGAGGAGAAATCCAATGTATTGGTGCAACCACATTGGACGAATATCGTCAATACATTGAAAAAGATGGTGCTTTGGACCGTCGTTTCCAACGTGTAACGATTGAGCCGGCAACACATGATGAAACGGTTGAGATATTGAATCGTATCAAGGAGAAATATGAGGATCACCACAATGTGACCTACACTCCCGAAGCGATTGAAGCCTGTGTGTCGTTAACAACACGTTATATTACAGACAGATTCTTACCAGATAAGGCTATTGATGCTTTGGATGAGGCAGGCTCTCGCGTGCACTTAAACAATATTCATGTACCGCAGTCCATTATTGACATTGAAAATAAAATTGAAGAGGTCAAATTGGAAAAGAACAAAGTCGTTCGTAGTCAAAAATACGAAGAGGCTGCCAAATTGCGTGATACGGAGAAAAAATTGATCGAAGAGCTCGAGAAAGAAAAAATCGCTTGGGAAGAAGAGACGAAGTCTAAACGCTATACTGTTTCAGAAGAAAATGTTGCTGAAGTAGTGGCCATGATGACAGGTATTCCAGTACAACGTGTTAGTCAGACAGACAGTCAAAAGCTGTTGAATATGGCTGAGTTGATGAAGGGAAGAATCATTGGTCAAGATGACGCTGTCGGTAAATTGGTGAAAGCTATTCAACGTACACGTGCGGGCTTGAAGGATCCTAAAAAACCAATCGGGTCATTTATCTTCTTAGGCCCTACTGGGGTTGGTAAAACAGAGTTAGCTAAAGAATTAGCACGATTTATGTTTGATACAGAAGATGCACTGATCCAAATTGACATGAGCGAATACATGGAGAAATTTGCGGTATCTCGCCTTGTTGGAGCGCCTCCAGGATATGTTGGTTATGAAGAAGGTGGTCAATTGACTGAAAAAGTACGTCGTAAACCTTATGCGGTTGTCTTATTGGATGAGATTGAGAAAGCTCACCCGGATGTATTTAATCTCATGTTACAGGTGTTGGACGAAGGCCAATTGACAGATAGTTTGGGCCGTAAAGTAGATTTCAGAAATACCATAATCATTATGACTTCAAATATTGGTGCACGCCAATTGAAGGAATTTGGTCAGGGTGTTGGTTTCACCACTGCAGCAAAATCACAACAATCTGATGCACATTCACGTGGAGTTATTGAAACCGCTTTGAAAAGAGCTTTCGCTCCTGAATTTCTGAACCGTATCGATGATGTGATTGTGTTCAACTCATTGACAAAAGAGAATATCTTTAAAATCATTGATATTGAATTAAGGTCATTGTTCAAACGTATCGCTGATTTAGGTTATACCATCAATTTAACGGATGAGGCAAAAGATTTCATCGCAGACAAAGGTTATGACAGTAATTTTGGTGCACGTCCATTAAAACGAGCAATCCAAAAATATCTTGAAGATCCGATTGCAGAAGAGATCCTCAAAGGAAATGTGCAAACAGGTTCAGTTTTGACCGTGAGCATTAATCCTGAAACCAAAGATATTGAGGTTTCTAGCTCAGATTCTAAGTCTTCAAAAGATACAGCTGAGAAGTAAGCTTCAGCTATCTTTAAAAATAATTTCAATAAAATGCACCTTTATGGTGCATTTTTTGTTGTATATGAATTTGGCGTTAAACTTTCGCACTATTTTATCGTCCTATAATAAAAAAATTATCACAAATAACACGAACAATATGAAAAGACTTTTATTCGCAGCACTAATTGGAACCGCAGCCTTGGTTTCATTTTCTTCTTGTAAAAAAGAATACGTTACAAACTACCTTCCGGGAGTAAGCTATACTACTCAGGTAAAATCATCTTCCTGGGGAGTTGACCAAAGCGGTTATTCTTTTTCCAATGAATTAGATTTTTCTAAAGAATTAGATGCACAATATTTTAATTACGGACACGTTGGAGTGGCTATTTCTTTTGATAATGACCCCGATTTTTTCATCAACATCCCTTCAGCAGTAGGTCCATATAACTATCGCGTAGAATACAAAGTTGGCAGGGTATTCCTATATGCTGACTACGTTGGCAGCGATAACAAACCTGTTCGCCCCGATAACATGATCGTTAAGGTAACATTGACAGATGCCGATAACGGTGGAAATTAATAAAAAAGGTCTTAGAAAAAACTAAGACCTTTTTTTATATTTAATAACTACCCTTTCAGTAACAACTCCGCATGTTCCAGTGCTGCATCTGTGGGATTGGTACCACTGAGCATCTGAGCAATTTCCTTGACTCTCCCCTCTTGATCTAAACGAACAATGTTAGATATGGTTCGGTTGGCTTTGTCTTCCTTATATACCTTATAATGCGCAGCACCTTTAGCGGCAATTTGCGGTAAATGGGAAATAGCAATGACCTGCATATTCTCAGCAAGACTTTCCATCACCTCTCCTACGCGTAGCGCAACCTCTCCAGAGATTCCTGTATCGATCTCATCAAAAATAATAGTAGGTAATGCAGAAGTTTTAGCAACTAAGGATTTAATGGCCAACATAACACGAGAAAGCTCTCCTCCGGATGCAACCTTATGAATGGATTGCAATGCCTGTCCTTTATTGGCCGAAAATAGAAACTGTATTGAATCCATCCCTGATTCCCGCATATCCCCCTCCTTTAATGGTTCCAGATTAATTTGAAGTCGTGCATTCGGCATACCTACATTTGACAAGGTCGCCTGCACATCCTTTGCGATCATCTCCAGTACCTTTCTCCTGGCTGCTGATAGTTCCTTTGCATTTTTTTTGGCAATGGCTAATTTAGCCACAACCTCTTTCTCCAATCGCTCCAATTGCTCATCCGAAGAATTTATAGCAAACAGTTTGGATTCAAGATCATCACGTAATTTGATCAACTCCTCAACGGAGTCCACATGATGTTTTTTCTGTAAGGAATACAATAAGCTCAAGCGCTCATTGATTTCCAATAAAGTACCTTCGTCGATTTGGGTATCCTCCTCAAGAGAGCTCAGCTCTGCAGCGACATCCTTCAGCTCAATCCATGTGCTCTTTAATCGTGCAGCCAAATCTGCAGCCTCAGGCAGAAATGAGGCAATGCCTTCCACCTGGCTCATCGTCTCTTTTAAACGGCTTAAAACTGCCGTATCTTCATTTTCCAATAGATGTGATGCCCCAGTTAGTGCACGCTTGATATCTTCTGCATTTTCCAACTGCCGCTGTTGTACTTCGAGTTGTCCCTGTTCATCTGCTACCAAACGGGCGGCGTCAAGTTCATCAAATTGAAACTGAAAATAGTCTTGTTCTATTGCAGCTTTTTTTACCAGATCTTTAAATTCTTCGAGTTCTTTTTTTGCTTTCTTATAAGCGAAGAAGCTCTCTCGATAGCTTTGCTTCAGTCCGAAAGAGCCCGCTACACTATCCACTACCAAAAACTGAAAATCTTCTGTATTAATCTGCAATGTTGCATGTTGAGAATGCACATCAATCAACTGCTCGCCTAAAGCTTTAAGGATAGCCAGGGTGACGGGAGAATCATTAATAAATGCCCGGGATTTACCATCGGGAGATATCTCTCTTCGAATAATCGTATGGTCCGCGTAATCGAGATCATTTTCCTCAAAAAAACGAAGTAGCTGGTAAGAACCAATTTTAAATTCCCCTTCAATCACACATTTCTTGGTTGGGTCGAAAAAATGCTTGCCCTCTGCTCTATTTCCTAAGATCAACGATAATGCTCCCATGATAATAGATTTACCGGCACCGGTTTCACCGGTAATCATATTCAAACCTTTATCAAATTGGATTTCCAATTCGTTGATGAGCGCATAATTTCTAATATGTAAGGTATCTAGCATATTCTTGAAGGTCTAATTACAATTTAGAGGAAATACCGTTCCTCAATCGGATCCTATGTTTCATGAACCTTTCTGTAGGTAATTTACCTAAAACTCAGGCGATTTCAATATATTTTATTTAAAAAAACAGCTACTCTGCTTTAATAACATGCCCACTTTTAATATTCTTAGGCACTAAATACTAAAAATAATATCATTTTTCCAAATTAAAAACTACTATTTTTAGTAAACTGATTTTATTTTTGACAAAAGAATGTTCTCATTTAGCACTATTGACATGAATAAATCCCTATTTTTATGGCATGCAAGATTATAGTGCTACGCTTAAAAAATACATGCCTGAAGAAGCTGCGCCGATTATATCCAACTGGATTAATCATACCCGCTGCTTATTTAAGATCTCTCGTTCAAGGAGTACCAAACTAGGAGATTACCGTGCGCCATTTAAAGGAAGCCCACACCGCATCTCAGTCAACCATGACTTAAATTCCTATTCATTTCTGATTACGACGATCCATGAATTTGCCCATTTACAAACCTGGAACAAACACCAGCATCGTGTCAAGCCACATGGTACTGAGTGGAAAAATAATTTCAAGGAACTGATGGAGCCCTTCCTTAAATTGAATATTTTTCCAATCGATATTAGCAGTGCCATTCATCGCTACATGGAAAACCCCGCGGCTTCAAGCTGCACGGACCTTCACCTGTTTCGCACCTTAAAATCATACGATACCGTCAAAACCAGTGCCCTTACGGTGGAATCTTTGGAGGATGGCCATTTCTTTAAACTAAAAAATGGTCGTTCATTTCAACGCATTGAAAAGATAAGAAAACGCTATAAGTGCATGGAATTGACCAGCAAACGCATGTACCTATTCAATCCAATAGCGGAGGTATTTCTGTTGGAACAATGATTTTTGACAAATACATTCATTATATTTTTATCTTTGCTAACTTAGGAAATAATTAAAGAGAGCTTTTATGTTACACTTACACTCGACTATAGCAATTGTATTATTGCTAGCCCTGGTGATATCGATCGTGATCACCCTATCAAACTACCTAGGCAACAAACCGTACAACCGTAAAATTGCTTTATTGGGTTTTATCGCATCACATATTCAATTATTGGTGGGATTGATTTTATTCTTTTATTTAAAGTACCCATCAATGATCTCTGGCGCCGTAATGAAAGATCCGACATTACGTTTTAAAATCATCGAACACCCTTTGACAATGATCATTGCCATTGTATTGATCACAATTGGTTACTCTAAAGCTAAAAAGATTGAAAATGCCAGAAAAGCAAACCAAACAGTTGTAATTTTCTATATCATCGGTTTGATCTTGATCCTTGCTCGTATTCCTTGGTCTACTTGGTCTCTTTTCGCATAGTCTGCGATAATCATACAAAAAAAGGCTTCACGATCGTGAGGCCTTTTTTTGTACCTTGTAGATCATGGAAGCATAACGGACGGGATCGTCAACGATGAACTGAGTTCGAAAAAAGGATTAAAATAAAAAAGCCCCAGTAAACTGGGGCTTTCAAATATCTTAGTTGACTTTTAATTAGTCACGGTTTTTTCCAAATCCCAAAATTCCGAAAACGGTTTTGAATGCGATAAGTGCACCTACGATCATGGAGATGTTAGCTATCGCGGAAAACAAAAAAGTTTGTTGACCCATTGCCGCACATACATCCGGTACAAAACGGATAAATGTACCTATTAAACCTAAAGCGATCGCTACTACCAATGTTTTGTAGTAATGAGTTTGGTTCGCATTATTATCAGTTGTCTTTGGACCTCTTGGTTGTACAGTTTCTGCCATTTCAATTTCGATTTTATTCGATACAAATGTACAAAATAATCTATGTTAGAAAAATAAAAATGAAAAAAGCGGAAACACAGGCATTTCGTCCCCCAATACTTATAAATTAACTCGGTTTAGCACGTTTAAAATTCCCTTAAATAGCGCCATATAAACACTTGAAAGATCTACTCAGCGTCACTTTTACCTACAAAACTATTCAACTCTTTATTCACCTCATCCAGCAATTGCTGTTCCGTAGGTAGGTAAAGTTCGTATTGACTGGCAACAATCTGTTTTTGGTCTTCAGGAAGAGTAAATTTGACGACCGCATCGTTTTTACTCGCACATAGTAAGATGCCAACCGTCGGATGTTCATGCGGAAGCTTTTCAATACGGTCATAGTAATTAACATACATCTGCAATTGACCAATGTCCTGATGCGTTAATTTATGGGTCTTAATCTCAATGATCACAAAACTTTGCAACAAACGGTTGTAAAAGACCAAATCAACAAAAAACTCATCGCCTTCGATATGAATACGTTTTTGTCTAGCGACAAATGAAAAGCCATTCCCTAATTCTAATAAGAACTCTTGAAGATGGGCAATAATGGCGCCCTCAAGATCTTTCTCATAGTAAGCGCTTTCCCGTTTCAAACCCAAAAATTCCAGCACCATCGGATCTTTGATAATCTCCTTCGCATCGGAAGGCATCTTTTCCTTTTTCGCTACAGCCAATACACTTTCTTTATCGTTGCTAAGCAACAGGCGTTCGTATAAATTACTAAAAACTTGTCTTTCGAGCTGTCGTGATGTCCAGTTATTTTTGATTGTTTCAGCCGTATAGAATTCTCTTTGTTCGTCCAAGTCAAGTCGCATTAACAATCGATATTGTGTCCAGCTCAATTGCGAACGCAGTGCGTTCGCAATTGGAAATACCCGGTAAAACTGCCGGAACAATTCAATTTGCCTTCGCGAGAATCCACTCCCAAATTCAGGTTCCAATGCCTTAGCAAGATATTGGGTCAGATATTTCCCATAATCAGCCCTATCTTTACCTTGCTGTTCCTGCTCAAAAATACGTTTGCCTATGTCCCCAGTACATTAATGTGCGTTGATGATCGACAGCACGCACAGCATTTTCCTTGGACTGCACAATAATTGCCTTTATATCGGATACTAAAGTTTGATCGGACAACATAATTGTTTATTTTCTTGGTATTACTTCTGTAAATGAATAATACAAAGATAACTATAAACAATATAAATACTAAATATTTTAGTAAAAAAATTCCCTATCACATCAAATTTAATTACCCTCTTCAAGAATTATTAGCTAAAATGATTCTTTTCTATACTTTTAAATTTCAGCTACTTTTTAAAATCAACAGAATAGGAGATACGCGAGAATTTACTTTTATTCTATCATAAAGTTTGGCTAACTTCACTGACAAGAAGAAAAGTAGATGAAAATAGCTGACAATTATTTATCTGGTTTAAAGAAAGCATACTATGACAATGGTAACGAAGAAACCTGGAATCATTTTGAACAGATTAAATATGGTGCAAGCAAAACAGATATTTTTATAAATGCGATAAAGCTAATTTAAAAAATCTATTGGATGGATTAAAACGTATAAAAAACCAATGAATGCCTTTAAATTAAGATATCCTATTATATTGATCCATGGCACCGCAGCTGGAGATCGTAGTTTGTTTTGGGGCAGGATTCCCAAGACTTTCAAAAAAAACAATATTTCATTTTTTTATGGTAAGACCGATGGATGGGGCACCGTTGCTAACAATGCACAGATGCTGAAAAGAAATCTGTCAGATCTTGCAGAAAAAACAGGTGTCACTAAATTTAATCTCATCGCGCATTCTAAAGGTGGGATCGACGCACGCTATTTTATTTCAACGCTAAAAGGCCATCAAATGGTGGCCTCCTTAAGCACAATATCCACGCCACACTTAGGAACACCAATAGCAGATTATTTAATGGAAAAACATCTATCCGGGGATTCTGTTACAAAAAAACTGATCCAACGTATTTCTTTCTTATTTGGAGGGCAATCTCCGGCCCCAATCGAATTAATCCGAGATCTCAGTGTAAAAAAAATGCGTGCTTTCAACCAGCTCAACCCCAATATGGACAATGTATTTTATCAGAGCTTTGCTTCGACAATGAATAAGCCACAGGATGATTTATTGTACGCATTGAGTTTTAAATACCTGACGGGACTGGCAGGTAAAAATGATGGGATGGTCCCATTAGAAAGTGCAGTGTGGGGAGCCAACTTTAAACATATACATGCTTCTCAGGGTATCTCGCATGCTGGTATTACCGATATCACCCGTAACAATATTGGGAATGTACATATACCACAAATGTACTTAGACATTATTAGTGGATTAGGAGCTTTAGGATTATAACGATTAACAAATGTATACGCTATACACGCTAATTTTTTTGATATGGTTTGGCATCCCAGGCCTATTCATCTATTTAATGTACTGGATCCTAAAAAAATCTGGCCGTAAAAAGTTGGGAACTATCGTCTCGATTGTTTTAATATTGCCTTTTCTTATGCTCACGCTATACCTACTATTTGATGATCTATTATTCTCTAAATCTGATGCAAGACAACTACTCAGCGAACACCATATCACGCTAAACGATGATTTTAAAATTATTTCCAATCAAAGTGGTGGCTTAAGAGATTACACTCATCAATTTGAACTATCTATTTCCGAAAAAGACAAACAATCTTTTATCGATCAACGAACTTGGAGTGACAAAATGGATGAAAGAATAGAAGTTCATAGCTCTGCGGTAGACAGATATGAAGGTGACACGCTACGCGCCAATTATCATGACAATGATTCCTATACCTATTCCATGTATCGTCCAAATGGCAAAGGCATCACTCCAACATTTATAAAAATCTGTGTATCTAATCATAAAAATAAATTGACATACGAAGAGATCTTAGACTAGTTCAAGACAGAACCGGTCAAACCTCCCATCGCTTTACTTTTAAATATTTACCCCTACATTTTGTACTTCATACCTCACAGCAAGCAAAGTATGAAGCAACATACAGGTTAGCCATTCAACATCTTGACGGCAAGTATATGTTTGCATAGCCCTCTTTTTCCCTGATGATTGGTAAACCAATTGCAGGTACATTGCTGCTTGTCGCCCTGTATAATGACGGTATGTTGCACACCCGATCCATCCACTCAAGCTTCAATATAATCCCTTGTATTCTTAACAAATTGTACACCTGCTGTGGCAACGAGTTTCTTTGCATTTTTTAGCCTCGGGTTCAATGCCAAGATACGTTCCATCTTAAACGGTAATCGTCTATAATAGTGCTGATGGCTATGCAGATCATAGCCCAGCAACCCAATAGAAGACAATGATGCTGATAGCGTGTCCATCGTATCAAAGTCGACATCATGCTCAATTGAAAGCATTGTTGGATCAAATAACTCGTTGGATTTAAGTAATCCGTTGACGGCATGAATCCATTCATCCGGAACGGCCTTAATCATATTTTCCAATACATTACCTTCGCCCGAAAATCCGCGATAACTATCTGGTGACAACGCAAGAGTCAGTCTCATTTTACCAAAGTCGGCAACAAAAGCCGCACTTTCACCTCCTTTTTCCTGATAAACAAACAACTTATCTGCGTAGGTCAACAACCCCTCCAGTAAACGCAACCGCTGTATACCACCAATACGCACCGCATCACCTGTACTTATAGGGGAAAACACAAATCGGTTAGCCCTTTTCGTCAGATAAAATTCTCCCTTCACATTCCCTTTCGGAATGCCCTGAAATAATTGGATAAGCTGAATTTTATTTAATTCAAACTGTAACTCCATACCCGCCAAATATAATTGGACCGAAGTCAGTCCTTTGATCCAACGCGGGGGCAAAGTTACTTTCTTTTCGGTCACTTTAGCCTTATCAGTACTAATGGCAACCTCATTGCTTCCTACTCCCAACACCATCTTTTCGGTTTTCTTGACAGCATTTAACGCATTGAGCATCGGCTCATTGAAATCCACATTGGTTGTACCACTCGTAATAAACTCCCCATCAATAGCATCTTCCAATAAATCCAAACGTGCATAAACACCATTACAGGAAGAAAAGCCCTCAAAACGAATCTGATTGGTACCAGCAGAAACGATCGGATCTCGTAAACTCGGAGGTACGGGACCAAAACTTGACCGCACTACTTTCGACAAGGTCAACAAACATTTGGATGTCAGTAAAGGATCCGTCAAACTCCCCCAAAAGAAACAAGGTACATTGGCGATTTCTGCCAATTCCGACTGATGTGCCAATACCAATTGCTGTATGCCCGATTGTTGGGTCAGTTGTGAATTTCTTGCATAGCTAATCGCTAAATCTTGCTCTGCCATATTGTTATTTTCTTATTTTTTTCAAAATGGGTTGTAAACTCTTATATATTTCCAGCTTCTCAAAAACCTGTTGAAGATCATCTATAAAATGATATTGCTCCTTGTTCATCAAATCGTAATAATATTCGACGATTTTCTTAAAATTGGTCGGCATTTTTTCAGCAATGATGTAATGCGCAAAAGCCGCATCCAATAGCTGCAACAAAGCATTGTTATGCTTCGAAGATATATCCCGACATTGCTCCAACACTTCAACACAACGGCCAATCGGACCATACCCATTGCTCAGCAACATTCCCAATTGTTCACCTAATACAGTGGTGTCCAATCTATTTTCGTTAACTGCAGCCAAAATGACTTCAACAGCCATCGCGCGCACCTCCTTCTCTTTATTGAAGAGCGAAGTTGCCAGGTATAGATTGGACTGTTGATCAAAACGGAAAAAATCGTACAGCATCTCTTGCAGGTAGGCTGCCGAAGACTTTCCCCCAATATCGCTTTTGCTATTCAGCCCCATCGTTAAAAACATGGAGAGACTTTCCGTATTCTGTGGCATCAAACTGTGCATATAGGGGATATCCGCCCTGTACAAATAATAAGACGATAAGGTATTATTCCCACGGTTGAAAATATCTTTGTGGTACAAAAAGGTCTCCGTTCCCAGCTTGTATGAGGGGAAATGATAGGTCAGCTTATCTCCGTTATATACCTGCTCCGATTTTCTAGTCGTATAGTTATAACCGTTATAATAGGTTGGTTCTATTTTCAATGCCGGACGGAATGGCTGTCCAGCAAAAGGAATATCCGCTAAAGGCCCTTTGGTAAATTCTTCAAAATGGGTATCACGATGATGCGTGCGCGCCACTGTAGCCCATACACCAATCCAATTGACCTGATCGGAATCTTTGGAAGACAATAAATTTTTAAGCCAAGATTGCTGCTGAACCTTCATCGGATCCAAACCTAGGGCATAGCTGATCACATCCTGTACCTGCTGTTCCTTTATTTGTTTTATCAGTACTTCAATTCCTTCTAAATCTTCACGGACAGTACGGCTCAGTGCTATAGACAAATCCAATAAATTGATTCTCACTCCTGCTTCCTGGTAAGCCAAAATACGCTTAACGAGAATGGTCGGTGCGATCCAAAATGGTCGGTGTGTCGGCAGACTCAAAAGTGGCAGGCGGACACCATCAATCCGATAACGCTGCAATAGTTCCAATTGGCTGCCTATGAGACTGACCCATTTCGAGTAATTGTGATACCGATCCTTATCTTTATATACTACCGTGGGTTTATAATACATATTAATGAAGGTCCCTGAGAAATGATTGTACCAGGAAGATTCGCGATAACCTCCTGTTAGCTGTTTTATGTAAGGCTCCAGCTGGATCTGATAGTCCGAGGGAAAAACAGCTGTCTGTTGCACCCAGGCATTCATTAGGATCTCCACCTGAATGGGGTCGGAACCTCCGATTACCTCCCCTACCTTGAAAAATAACTCGTTCCAGGTCTGTGGATAGTCATAAGCTTCGTTCAGGTAACGAACTTCTGTTGGCTGATAAATATATTGCGCTGAAGATTGACCATTCAGCTCTGCGAGGATTTCGGCTTCAGAATATCCATCCTCTTGCAAAAGATGCTTTAGGTCAACAGCCACTGAACCCATCATTTGGGCTTTATATAACTGAAGCTTACCGGAAAGTTCTTCTGAAGGCTCTGTCTGATTTTTTAAGATGAATTTACTTGCTCTTTCCTGTAACTGTAGGTCCGAAATCATAAATAGATCCGCAGCCAGGGAAACAAATCGCTCCCGCCATTCCGGTTTTTGTTTCAATAGCTTATCAAACTGAATCAAAAGAGTTTTAAGACTTGTCTTAATATCACTCCGCATAAAGATAGGTTCGGCCCAATCTAAAAATTCCTGTAACTGGAAATCACGATTCGATAAGAATGGTTTTAGATACTCAACCACAAAATTGATCACAGCACTATGTTCAGCATGCAATAAGGAAAAGAAACGTTGCTGATGTTCAATCACTGTATTCTCGGAAAGCTTCATCCGTTCAATAAGCTTTCTGAAATAGCTTTTTAGATTATTATTCCAATTTTTGGTTTGAGCCTCGAGCGCTCCAGTGATGATGAGTTCCGGATCAATTTTTCCACTTTCCAACAGCGTATCGAACACTTTATCCCATAACAGTTCATTAACCGCGTTCTGATAATTATAATCCCAATACCTGCTATGAATGCCCGTTTCATATTCAAATACCAAAGGAATATCCCGTTGCACCGTCAACTCATCTGTTGTCAGCAACTCAAAAAACTTTTTGGATTCATAATTATTAAACCCAGAAATTGAACTTGCATAAAGCTCCGGTTCAAACTCGACATGTCCCATTCTCTCCAAAAAGCGGAGGTTGTCGTAATTAATCTGCTGCCACTCATTTTTACGAACTAGCTGTAATAAATATCCACCCAACCAATTGGGCTTGGCATAGGCAAGGATCTGTATCACTTCCTTGCTCCGGGCCTGGTTCAAAAGTTCATAAAAAATATCCCAACTACCGGCATCCGAGCCGGAAAATGTAGCGAGCGCCAGTAATTTTACTGTACGCTGTTGCTCCTTCGTACCCCGTGTCCCCCAGTTGTACTGCGTCTTATTTTTAAATTCAGGATCCTTGGAGAGATCACTGTAGTCGACCCAATATCGCTTGGCTACACGAATTTCTTTTTTTAAAATTTCCAGGTTGCCACTGGAATATTCTTCCAGAAAAGGGATGATATCTTCCGTCCTTGCCTCTTTGATAAGCAACTTCAGTGCTGCTACCGCTTCTTCTTTTCGCTGGCTGGCAGCCGTTGGCCGTCGAACAGCGGATCCTTTTTCCTTGCTATCTGCATCTACAGCACCATCTTCAGAATAGCCTTTTTTAGTCTTCTCCGCAATTAGTTTTTCAGCATCCTTTAGACAGGCTTCCTCGGAATCAAAGGTTTTACTTTTACTTTGCCCAGCGGTACCGTTCCGTCCGTAGGTGACTGTATGAGTTGTCCCCGCAGTTTGTATTTCCCAAAATTTATCCGATGTCCCGTCTATGTATTTTAAGTGCTTAAACATTATTTATAACTGTAATATCAATTATTTCGCTTACTGTTTAAATATAACGAAAGTAGCTAAAAAAACGTATATTGACATTAAATCACAGACAGATCATGCGTATATATTTCTTATTCAGTTTTTCACTACTATTAGTTACTTTAACGTCAGAAGCCAAAATTTCAACAGCGGAAGAGTATACCCGAATATGGTCCGATCCCCCTTCTAACAATATGAAAAAGTACATGATTAAAATGGCAATTTCAGATGGGCTAGATAAAAACTCCATAAAAATAGAAACCGATAGCTGGGGAGAAGTTATTCTTTCAGACACATGGAGAAATACCATTAAATTTAGACGAGGTAGCCTGGGTGAATATACAACTGTCAATAAGAGTGGTATTAAACTGACCATAAAAGAAGATTTTTCAGGAAATATTGTCGTAAAAGATGAGGATGGAGATAAAACTACTATCAGAAAAAATAGCAGCGGCGATTTTGATATCCGCGATCTAGACAGAAGTTCATCTACAGTTTTAAAAAATATACACGGTAATTTAGAAATACGTGATGAAAAAGGAAATGTAAAAACTGTATCAAAAAATATTTCTGGAGGTCTCGACATCCGAGATAATCAAGGCAATAGCTCAACGATATCCAAAGATATCTTCGGCAATCTGGAAATTCGAGACAACAAAGGTAATTCAAGCCGGATAACAAAAGATATTCTTGATAATCTCACTATCGAAAATAGTAATGGTCAACGTACCACAGTGAGAACTGATATTCTAGGTGGTAAAACGATTGAAGACAATAGCGGAAATCGAGTTTCAGTTAGAAAGGATATATTTGGAAATTATGAAGCCAGCGATAACAATGGAAACCGGGCGTCGATTAAAAAGGATATCTTTGGAACGGTAATCATTGATGATCCAAAAGGTATTCTAAATGACGCAGTGAAATTGCAATTGATCCAAGAACTTTCAAAGAACTAAATTTTTCTAGAAATTAGTCTATTTTATAAGTGAATAATCCAACGTTACGATGGACCAAAATATTATCGATTTAATTATAGATGAACTAGCAAAAGACACAGATAAAAGCAATTCGTATGCTTTACCCAACGAGGATAACACTTACAATTTACCCATAGAAGAAAATAAAAGGAGGATTAACTGAAGCAGGAGATCGTACCTTCTTCTGATGAATAATGAAAAACCCTCGAGCCTATTTACAAAGGTTTCAACATTCGTATAGTTAAAGATTTTCAAAAGAAAATTAAAATCCCTAAAATTGCAGTCTCATTTCAAGGAAATCGGATTCAGTATATTAATGCTACTGATCTTCCAAACGATATTGACGCTACGGAAATAGGCCCTAAAAAGGGAAATAAGCGAGTTGAATAAAAATAAAACGATGAAAAAGATTATATTTTTTCTATTACTGATACCTTTTTGGGCGGCTGCTCAAGAGCAAAATATCCAAAACTTTATCGTAAAAGAAAACCTTTCCAAAAATGGAAAATTGGCTGTAGTTGCATTGGATTCACTTGGAAACACCAATGAAAACATCCATGGCAATTACCTATTTACAATAAATGGATTCTCACAAGCATTGCAGTTTCATGAGGGTGTCGCTGTCCCTAATCAGAAAATTGAGTCATCAACATTTGTATTCTTTAGCCATAAGAATCAACAAACTTCCAAAGGTCGCTTATTTTATATCTATAAGAGCGATAGCGGACTCTCTCCTTTTGCCATTAGCGGATTGATGTTTTTGATTATCCCGGCCATTGTATTAGGAATAGCTTACATGTTTAAAAAAGTGATTATGACAGCGATCGCACTGGCTATAGTTTTCTTTTTATTCAACCATTCACAGGGTTTAGACTTGAGTAAAATTTTTGAATCTATATTTTCAAGTCTCAAAAATCTCATCGGTTGACAACACGATCTCTCGGGAAATCCTATCAATTGATGTGATCAAAGTAAATCATAACAAAACGATTGTACATTAGAACGGCATACCGATTCCAAAATTGTATTGAATAAAATTGTATCTGTCGGGTCTATGGGTTTCATAATATTGTGCCTTAAATTCCTTGGAATCAAAGAAGTGCTTGATAACCCATTGATCAGCACCTGAGAATTGTGGATCTTTTAGTTTAAGCCCGGCATCTAAGCGAATCACAAAATAGTCCGAATCGAAACGAAGTCCGAAACCGGTACCGATGGCGACTTGCCCAAGGAATTTATTGAATTTAAACTCTCCACCCGGATTTAGTTCTTCATCCTTCTTCAATCGCCAAACATTTCCCATATCCACAAATGTCGCTCCATTCATCTTTGCGCCCAGGAAGTTATTAAGTAATCTGAATCGATACTCCGCATTCGCTTCCAGCTTAATCTCCCCCAACTGATCCAAATTACGCAGGTTTAAACGCAAATCCTCACTAAGACTCTGCCGGTTATAGGCACCTGGTCCCAGGGTACGCGCCTGCCAAGCGCGTATACCATTCATCCCCCCACTATAAAAGCTCTTTTCAAAAATCAACAGTTTAGAGTTATTACCATAAGGAATCGCTATCCCTGGATTAAAACGGAAGACAAACTGCCTATTTCCACCAAGATTTCGGTATAAACGATAATCAAATTCTGTCTTGGCGTATTGAAGAAAGGGCACACCAAATATTTTTTTCTCACCATCAGCATTCTTGGGCAATTTTGCCAAGGAGCTAATAAGGTCCAGCACGTTTCCACTCACGTCCAATGTTCCTCTGAAATATTGAAAATCCTCCTTGCTATTCAATTTCTTGCCATTCAGGATAAAGGTATATTGTGTTCCTAAACCAAAATACTGGCGATCGTTGCTACGTACATACAGCTGGTAGCCTTCCTGTACAAGCTTGTTCCGAAAATTGGAATCCAAGCGTCCATCCCGATACTCCAAAACGATAGGCGTAAAACTATGGTACTTATTTTCTGTTTCATACCAAGAGTAATTCAGCGATGTGATAAAATAGCGGTTTGAATAGGTTTTATCTTGATCGAACAACTGCAATGTCATCGAGTAGGTCGTTTTGGGCAAACCAAACTTCCCCCCTGGATTAATATGAAAGGGCACCATCAGACGAGGAATAACCAAATTTGCGCCCGCTTGAAAATCGTTATTGAATATTTTGCTGGAAAGCCCTCCTGCTAAACGCGGATCAAACAATACGCCATAACGTAATTTCACTTCCAATTGCTCCGAACCACCAAAGATATTACGTTGTGAGAATGTATTTCCAATATTGAAGCCGCTCATACCTGAACTAAAAGTATACTCCCCCTCTATCTGGTTTCCCATACGAGGTCTTGGAACGAAATCATAGTGCACATCGAGTTTATTGGAATCTTTTTTGACAAACTGCATTTTGACAGAACGAAAACCATTCATCTCGTACAATCGGTCATAGGACTTATTTTCCTCCCGCAAGGAATAGTACTGACCTGAGCGTAAATACATATAACGTTCCAAAGGTTTCCATCTGAAACTATTCGTTTCATCAACAAATAAAAGGCGTTTTGCAGAATCTAGGATACGACGTGGCTCCTTCTTCGACATTGTTCCATAATTCCTTATCGTCATATAAACACTGTCTATTTGATACTTTTTATGTATCGTAGAGTCAGATGGATTTTCGACATTAATTTTCAAGTCGATCAAAGGTCCATCGATAGTTGAATCGACCCCAGCACGCATATATTGCCTTACATAATCGTAATACCCATTGTTTCGCATCGAAACATAAAGTTTCTCCCGCTCATCAAGCAACTTTGCGGCATCGTACTGGGTATTGGATTTTACAGAAGTTTTAGGAAGTACCTCCCGTTCAAATATTGCCTTTATATCTTCATCCTCAAATTTTCGATCTATATTTCTAACCTGATAAGGGACACCTTCATCCACTTTAAAATCGATATGTGCTCGCTTTTTGGAAATTGAAATCGTAGGTTCGACCTTAGCTTTAAAGTAACCTTTTGAAAATAGAAAACGCCGGATTTGATTGGCAGACAAATCTACCATTGCCGAATCCAGCAAGTGAGGTGGTTCGCCGACATTCCTAATTTTCTTGGTTTTATAGCGTCCGTTTTTAGTATTGAACGTATTGTAAATAAATAGATTTACCCTTGAATTAGGTCTTATTTGATTGGAAATATACGTTTCGGATGATTCTTTCAATGCAGGGGTGACACCAGAAATCTGTACTTTTGTAACCAGAGCTTGGTCATCGTCAAGATATTTTGAAGACCGGCATGATGCAAAAAATAACACTAAAAGCGTTATACTTGCAAATCCGATAAAACGAGTATACTTAATCATCAATAAAAATGTTGTCAAAAGCGCAAATCAGTCTAATAACGTCTCTACAAAATAAAAAGTATAGAAAACAACACGGCCTGTTTATCGTTGAGGGTATAAAATCCGTGATGGAATTTATTTCATCAAGTTATGAGGTTGAGTCTATTTTCTACACGGACGACGCCAACACAAAAGTGGGTAAAATCTCGCATAATATAAAATCCCATGAACTAACGGAAACTGAATTCCAAAAGATTAGTGCACTGAAATCGCCACAAGGTATACTCGCTTTGGTCAAACTTCCTTTACAACAAAAAATTGTACCAAGTAATTTAAAAAATAAGTTTAGCCTCGTACTCGATGATGTGCAGGATCCAGGCAATCTTGGGACAATTATCCGCACGGCGGAGTGGTTTGGAATCGAACATATTATCTGTTCCATTGGCACTGTAGACGCTTACAATCCGAAAGTAGTGCAAGCAACTATGGGCTCATTGGCAAGACTGCAGATCCACTATACAGATTTAACTGATTTTATTCCGGCTACTGGATTGAAAGTATATGGCGCCCTACTTGATGGTCAATCCATTTATCAGACTGTATGGGCTAAAGAGGGGCTAATTGTTATGGGTAACGAAGGAAATGGCATCAGCGACGAAATAATACCTTTGATCAATCAAGCTGTCACTATACCACGCCTAGGGCAAGCCGAATCATTGAATGTAGCCGTAGCAACAACGATCTTCTGTAGTGAGATTTCCAGACAAAAACTGACCTAAAACAGATTCTATTTGATGCTTCGCTTAGAGCTTTTGATGTAATCCAATCCTGTTTCCTTCCAAATCTTCAGTTTCTGCCACGGCAAAGCCCAAGTCGGTATGAAAGGTGGCTGGATATACCCTTCCATATTTAAACTCTGATCTTCATCAAAAATATCAATTTTAATAGAGAAAAAGCCCCGTCGCGACATTTTTCTATTCATTCAAAAGTTTCGATTAATTTTTGTCAAAAGAAAAAGCTTAATCGCTCCAAAAACTGTACATTTGAACAGTTCAATTGAAAGACGGATCGATACCGCTATCCATGTTCTTTTTTGAATATTCACACACGCTAAAATTACACCATGCCCGCTGAACAGAAATCCATCTATACGTTACAATTTATTTTACTTTGCTTAAGCTCGCTCCTATTTTCTTCCAGTTTCAATATGATTATCCCAGAACTACCCAATTATCTGAGCAGTTTGGGGGGTGCGGAGTACAAAGGGCTAATCATAGCATTGTTTACGTTGACTGCTGGAATTTCGCGGCCTTTTAGTGGTAAATTGACCGATCGGTGGGGACGTGTACCGGTCATGGCAATTGGATCTATCGTCTGTTTCATCTGTGGTTTTCTTTATCCCATTTTAACATCAGTCGCGGGCTTCCTATTCTTACGATTGATACATGGTTTTTCCACCGGTTTTAAACCTACCTCAACTTCTGCGTATGTCGCCGATCTGGTTCCTCAAAAAAGATGGGGTGAGGCTCTTGGCATGCATGGACTGGCTTTTAGCGTCGGTACAGCTGTTGGCCCAGCAATTGGGAGTGCCATTTTCGAGGCCTTTGGTATCAATGTTATGTTTTATTGTTCTTCTTTCATGGCACTTCTGTCTATTCTTATCGTCATTAACATGAAAGAAACACTGGCGAAAAAAGAAAAATTCAATCTTTCCATGCTCAAAATAAACCGCAAGGATATTATTGAATGGCGTGCCCTTCCAGCTGGAATCGTCACGTTTTTATCTTATACCGCCTATGGGGTCATTTTAACTTTAATTCCCGATTGGAGTGAATACCTGGGACTTAAAAATAAAGGGCTATTTTTCCTGGCATTTACAATCGCATCGGTGCTGATACGTTTCGTATCCGGCAAAGTTTCCGACCGTTATGGAAGACCTAAGGTCATTGTTGTCGGAATAGTCATTATTGCTATTGCACTCGTTGCTATCGGTATGGGCAATAGTTTCATTGGAATGATGATCGGCGCAAGCATCTATGGCGTGGGCACAGGTATACTCTCCCCTGCCGTCAATGCCTGGACGATCGACCTTAGCCTACCTGAACATCGGGGCAAGGCAGTAGCAACCATGTATATCTCACTTGAAGCTGGAATAGGGCTTGGCGCACTGCTTGCTGGATTATACTATAGTGATGTTATCCTCCGGATTCCAGTCATTATGTATGCCAATGCGGTAGTTTTGCTACTTGCATTGACCTATATGCTGAGCTGGCAGAGAAAGCACAAAGCCCGCTAGTCTGCGTTCGATTTAAAATATAGCTATTTGATTTTGGGTTTAATTGCATCGTTGATTTCCCGATAGCAGCCTTATTGCTGGGATAATCAAGATAAATATTAAAACGGACACATACGTCTACCAAGAAGGAGCTAATATCAATTTTTATTTAATGTTTAGACAGTGATCAATCAGTGCTGATTCAGTCTACACTGAGCAAGCACTGAACAATCACTGAACAAGCACTGAACAAGCATTGTCTAAATGGAGAATCTGAACTCCATTTAAAATCCCTTTGTTGCGTCTAAAAATCATCGCTTCCTTGTGGCCTCCCTTTCTTCAAAATATTAACCCTACACGCTTATCGGAATAGAATCCACGAACGATATGCCTGAACAGGCACCCAAGTAACAGGTTTTAGAAATAGTATGCGATATATTGCATATAAAAGTTAATTTATCTAAGTTTGATTATCATGGTAAGCAATTATTTAAAGCTTCAATACAGATTACTAGCTCGCCATATCAAGGCTACAGGACTACCCGTTCCGATCGCATATCTCCTGTTGTTTGGGTTATGCTATTTGATCTATTACTTTTTGTTTCAATACCCTATTTTTGGCTGTTATGCCGTGATACTAGGCAATTTTCAACTGCTTTTTCTCCTCACTGAAAAAAATAGAAATGATTTTCTCAAAAACACATACAGTAAACGAGATTTTCATCAGATCAGAATAGTAGAGAATGGCCTATTGACGCTGCCGTCCTCCGTCATTCTTTTTCTCCACAGCCAATGGCCCTATGCATTGTTATTGGTTACTTTGGCTGTTGTTTTTGCATTTTTGACGGTTAGGGCTTTCGGAAAATCTATTCCAACACCTTTCGCAAAAAAACCTTTTGAATTTATCATCGGGTTCCGACGGAGCTATTTGCTTTTGCTTGTAGTATATCTATTGGCTGGAATCGGTTTTTATGTAGCCAATTCCAATCTTGTTTTATTTTGCGTCATTTGCATTGCGCTCACCTGCGTTTTCTATTATCAATTGCCGGAGCCTATTTTTTACCTCTGGAATCACCATCATACACCAACAGTCTTTCTGATGCGAAAGTTTAAAAGGGGAATTTTACAGTGTCTGCTCTTGGTACTGCCCCTTCTTTTGCTGTATGTTGTCATCTTTCCATCGGATTTATTTAATGCCTGTATTGTATTGGGCGGAATATTACTTTTACTTCCTTTTGCAATCACATTGAAATACGTCGCTTACCCACGGGAGATCAATTTCCCCGAAGTTTTTGCTTTGGCACTTTGTTTTAGCTTTTACCCTTTGATTCTAGCGCTCTTGCCTTTTTATTATATCAAAGCAATCAACAATCTAAAAAATCACTTATGATCGAGCTTACGAATATCAATAAGTCCTTTGGACAGCATCAAGTACTCCACGAGGTTACTTACCTCTTTGATAGCGGAAAAGTATATGGTATCGTCGGTGAAAATGGCGCTGGAAAGACAACGCTGTTTCGTTGTATTGCTGGACTAGAAACCGCCTCGGGAAGTTTAAAATCTGATTTAGAACCGCTAAAAAACAATTTAGGTTACCTCACCTCGGATCCGTATTTCCTTTCAAAGCTCACCGGCGAAGAGTATATTTATCTACTGACGGATGCACGCGGTAAACAGATCAAAAACCTCAGTGAGAGAAATATTTTCGAGTTGCCCTTAAAGGAGTATGCGAGCGCCTATTCCACGGGAATGAAAAAAAAACTTGCCCTGACAGCTACTTTACTTCAGGACAATAATTATTATATCCTTGACGAACCTTTTAATGGCATCGATCTACAAAGCAGTATTATTCTTACGGAGATTATTCTTCGTTTAAAAGCAATGGGTAAAACGATCCTGATTTCGTCCCATATCTTTTCCACGCTAAAAGATACCTGCGATGAAATCTTGGTACTCGAAACGGGCAGAATTAGTAAATCTGTAAAAAAAGAGCAGTTCGGCGAATTTGAAGAGGAAATGAAAGAAAAAATACTACAAAAAGATATCGACAAATTGTGGCTTTAGCATACCGTAACACTTGAGATAAACACTATGGAAAAACACTTACCTATACTAGAAACTGAACGTTTAATTATCCGTCCAATACAGATGGATGATGCAGCTTATTTTTTCGCAATGGATTCACAGCCGGAGGTTCATACCTTTTTGAATAACGAACCTGTTCAATCTGTTGAAGAAATGAAAAAAGCCATCGCGCATATTCAGCAACAATATGAAAAATACGGTATAGGCCGTCTAGGGGTCATTGAGAAATCAAGCAATCAATGGATAGGCTGGACGGGATTTAAGTATATTGACGAATTGGAGAACGGACGTATTGGATTTTTAGACCTTGGTTATCGTTTCAGAACGGAATCTTGGGGAAAAGGCTATGCGACAGAAGCCGCACTAGCCTGCATGCAATATTACAGCGAACAGCTGACCCATTTTGAAGTACATGCCATCACGCATACAGCAAACCTGGGATCAAGGCATGTCTTGGAAAAAGTAGGATTTCAGGTAACTGAAGAATTTCATTTCGATCTATGGAATATTCCCTGTTATTGGTATGATCTAGCCATTGACCAATCAACAAACTAATTATATTAGTTTTAAAAACTAATTTTTTTAACTTTTCATAGTTTCACTGGGATAAAACAAAATGGTTTTGTATTTTTACACGTTCGAATAAAATATTATTTCGAACATTTCTGTATTGTACAATTTAATCTATTGCTGAGTAAATGAGTGACGAAACGAACTTCCCAACGGAAGATAATCAAGAAGAGCTGGGATCAGGAAAAACAGAAAACGGAAGTCAAACGATACCTTTATCAGGACTATACGAAAACTGGTTTTTGGACTATGCATCCTATGTCATCTTGGACAGAGCCGTTCCACATATCAATGACGGTTTGAAACCCGTACAACGTCGTATCCTCCATTCCTTGAAGGAAATGGATGATGGACGATATAATAAAGCTGCCAACGTCATTGGTAACACGATGAAATATCACCCACATGGTGATGCTTCTATCGGTGATGCCATGGTACAATTGGGCCAAAAGGATCTCCTGATTGACTGTCAAGGTAACTGGGGCTTCCCAATTACGGGCGACTCTGCTGCTGCTCCACGGTACATCGAGGGAAGATTATCCAAATTTGCAAATGACGTTGTCTTCAATCCCGAAACAACTGAGTGGCAATTGAGTTATGATGGACGGAATCGTGAACCTGTCACACTTCCGGTAAAATTCCCATTATTATTGGCTCAAGGTGCCGAAGGTATTGCTGTTGGTTTAGCAACCAAGATTATGCCGCACAATTTCATTGAGTTAATCGACGGATCTATTCAGGTATTAAACGGTGAACGTCCGAATATCTTCCCAGACTTCCCTACGGGTGGTATGGCCGACGTTTCAAATTATAATGAGGGTCAACGTGGCGGTAAAATCCGTGTACGTGCGAAAATTGAAGAACGCGATAAGAAGACGCTCGCAATTACAGAAATTCCATTTGGAACCACGACGGGCGGTCTGATTGAAAGTGTGGTCACAGCAAACGATAAGGGAAAAATTAAGATCAAAAAAATCGAGGACAATACAGCAGGAAATGTAGAGATCATTGTGCATTTGGCTCCTGGAATTTCTCCTGATGTAACGATTGATGCTTTATATGCCTTTACCGCCTGTGAAGTCTCTATCTCACCTAACACTTGTGTTATCAAAGATGAGAAACCTCACTTTATGAGTGTCAATGACATTCTAACGGAAAACACAATAAACACAAAAAATTTATTGAAACGAGAATTGGAGATTCGCTTAAACGATCTTCAAGAAAAAATCTTCTTCAGTAGTTTATTAAAAATATTTATTCAAGAGGGGATGTACAAGCATCCGGATTATGAAAATGCAGGTGACTTTGAGGTCGTGGTGCAGGTTCTAAATCGCTTGTTCGAACCTTTCTTCGATCAATTTTATCGTGAGATACGACCAGAAGATTACAAAAAATTGATCGATAAACCAATGAGTAGTATTACACGTTTCGACGTTAAAAAAGCGGACGAAATGATGAAAACACTCGAAAATGAGATCAAGGAAGTCAAGCGTCATCTACGTCAATTGACAGAATATGCCATTGCATGGTTTGAGAAATTGCGTGAGAAATATAGTAAAGACCGCGAGCGTAAAACCGAACTGCGTATATTCGATAAAGTAGAAGCGACCCAAGTTGCCCTAGCAAATGCCAAACTATATGTCAATCGTGAGGAAGGATTTATTGGCTCAGGCATGAAGAAAGATGAGTTTGTATGCGACTGCTCGGATATCGATGATATTATTGTATTCCGCGAAGATGGCAAATATGTTGTTAGTAAAATCCAGGATAAAGTATTCGTTGGAAAAGGAATTATCCACGTTGCTGTTTTCAAAAAAGGTGATGAACGTACAATCTATAACGCCATCTATAAAGAAGGTGAAACTGGTACCAGTTACATTAAACGTTTCTCTGTGGTAGGTGTCACTCGGGATAAGGAATATGATGTATCCAAAGGATCCAAAGGGTCTAAAATCCTATATTTCACAGCCAATCCAAACGGTGAAGCAGAGATCGTCAATATACAGCTTAAACCGCACACAAAATTGCGCAAGTTGAATTTTGACATGGACTTTGCCGAGATTGCAATCAAGGGCCGTGCTTCACAAGGAAACATTGTATCAAAATATCCCGTCAAAAAAATCAGCTTTAAAAGCTCTGGTGTCTCCACGCTGGCAGGACGAAAAATATGGTACGATACCATCATGAAACGTCTAAATGCAGATGAACGTGGCCAATACCTTGGCGAGTTTGACGGCGACGACAAGATATTAGTGGTTCTTTCGGATGGTAGTTACGAATTGTCAAACTTTGATCTGAGCAACCACTTCGACGAGAAAATGATCCGGATCGAAAAATACCACCCGGACCATATCTATACAGTTGTGCATCAGGACGGCAAGAGCGGAACGTACTTTGTCAAACGTTTTAAATTTGACGATCAACCTATTGGAAAACGCATTTCCTTTATTAATGAAGATGCAGGATCTAAATTGGTATTGATGAGTAATGCGGCTGAACCGATGGTCAAATTGGAGATTTTAAAAGGTAAATCCCAAACGGAAGAAACTCTTGATCAGCCTTTGACTGAAATTATTGACGTAAAAGGAATAAAAGCACAAGGAAACCGCCTGTCTTTCCATACCGTAAAATCGGTTACGCTAACAACAGCGGATGAAGATTTAAGTCAAAAAGGTAAAGAAAAAGCAGCCGAAACGAGTACTGATATCACAGAAACAACGGTTGATAGTACCATAACGGCGGTGGACAGTTCCGTGAAGGAGAAGGAGGTAGAGTCAACCGATAAAAATGACGATATCAAATTGGAAATCACTAATCCAAATGACATCCAAATCGACGATAAAGGACAGATGGAAATGTTCTAACTCGTATTCAATACACAAAAAAGGCTCGAATAAATATTCGAGCCTTTTTTGTGTAGGATACAACACCTTAAGTATTGTCCTTTAAGCTTTAAATTCTTTTAGGAATTTTTGAAGTTTTGGAGCAATGACTACTGAACAAAATGGATTTTCAGGATGATCATTAAAATAATTATGATGATAATCTTCTGCTAACCAAAATGTCACAGCTGGTTCTACCGTTGTGACAATAGCGTCCTCATAAACATCCTCATTTTCCAATTCGTCGATAAAATTCTGCGCTAAGATCTCCTGTTCTTCATTATGATAAAAAACAACTGATCTATACTGCGTCCCCACGTCGTTACCTTGACGGTTTAATGTCGTCGGGTTATGTGTCTTAAAAAAGATTTTCAATAGGTCTTCATAGTTCACCAGCTCTTCGTCATATTCTAGCTCGACAACCTCAACATGATCAGTTGTACCCGTACAGACCTGCTCATAAGTTGGCTTATCTACATGCCCTCCCATATAACCAGGCAATACCGATGTTACCCCTTCAGTGTTTTGGAAAATAACTTCTGTACACCAAAAACATCCTCCTCCAAATGTTGCTTTCATACTTTTATATTCTTGCGTATTTTAATCTTACTTTTTCAAACACTATAGCCGATTTAGTAGCCACAGCGAAAAATGTTTAGACAAATATAATTATTAATCGGCAATGAGATACACTGCTACCAGTGCGAAAAATGGAAGTTTACGTTTCATTTACCACATGAGAGCGCCCCCCTCATACCCATACACCCCTATTTTAATATTAATAGTAGTGTTTTCCTTTAATCAATAAATCTTGTTGTTTACTGTCACAAACCGCATAGGAAAAACCTTGTTGTAGCGCATAGGCACCATATTCGCCTTTTTTATTTATTGCTAAGAATCCTACTTGAATTTCCTTCGCAATTGCAGGTTTCTTCTTCACGATACGCATAACAGCTTCCTTACAGGCATCTTCCGGAGAATAACCCTGACGCATCAATTCGACAACCAAAAAACTACCTACATTCCGTATGACTTCTTCACCAACTCCGGTCGATGTAGCTCCGCCCACTTCATTATCGACATAAAGTCCGGCTCCAATAATAGGGCTATCTCCTACCCGACCATGCATCTTGAAAGCCATACCACTGGTTGTACAAGCTCCGGAAATATTCCCATTGGCATCCAATGCCAACATACCGATCGTATCGTGGTTATATTGGTTTCCTGGCAAACGTTCTGCTGCAAAAGATTGGTTTTCAATATTGGCTACAGGTTTGTATTTTTTCTCCTTCAACCATTCCTTCCACGCTTTTTCACCTTCTGGGGTCAGTAGATTTTCTTCCTTAAAACCATTTTCTAACGCAAATTGCAATGCACCTTCGCCTACCAGCATCACGTGGGGTGTTTTTTCCATGACCATCCGCGCTACTGATATTGGATGTCCAATTTTTTCCATTCCAGCAACAGCACCACAGTTACCATCCGCATCCATGATACAAGCATCAAGTGTGACGTGACCATCGCGATCTGGATAACCACCTTTACCAACTGTCATATTTTTGAGATCGGCCTCGGGCACACGCACACCTTGTTCCACCGCGTCCAATGCCTTGCCTCCTTTGGACAATATTTCCCAAGCGGCTTTATTTGCTGCAATCCCAAAGTCCCAAGTTGAAATTACAATAGGATATTTTTTAACACTGCCCTTTGCTGCAATCGTCAATCCTTTCGCATCAAATGCTGTCAATGTCCCCATTGCCGTCGCAGCAATCAAACCTTGCCTAATAAAATCACGTCTTGAACTCATTTCCTTATTAATATTTTATAAAACTATCGCTATTGATTAATTCGGCAAAAAACAATCCTTAAAATTGCCTTCAGTCTACCGAACACAAAAAATTTTCATCATTGACTGCACAAAGACATCGCTTTTTTCTAGTGTATTACACGATCTTACGTCACATCTGCCCCCAATCTACTTCATCGATATGCGCTGGAAAATGCTATTCTACATTTTTACAGCTTCGTGTTAAACTGAAGAAGGATATTGACTTCACAATCAATAAGCAATATTACAAAATGGTTTTAGCAATTAGATAATTTAATTAAAATTAAGCCCAAACATTCGTTTTTTAGCAACATAACATCAAAATCACTTAAAAATCGACAATAAAAATTGACTTATATTATGAATTAATCCTATCTTTAGAAACAAACTAATTCGCATGAAAAACACTCTTAAATTCGCTATTTTAGCTTATGCAAGCCTTATAGGTGTTGAAAGCAGTCAGGCGCAGCAGCTAGATTCCACGACTTATTTCAAGATCAAAGAGTTGCAAGAAAACGTAAAACGTGAATTCGCTCCCGATAAAAGAACCAAGATCGTAGCAATCCAAAAAGCGGATATCGCACAGAACCAATATGTGCTTGAAACAACTGAAAAAGATGCTAAGTTCGTTTTGGAGCAAAAGGCAAAAGATATATCAGCCAATATTCAAGTACAGCTCTTGCCTGATGCAAGTGTAGGTGAAAAAACTTCTGGAGTCATCAGGCTCTCCGTTGCAAATATGCGCACATTTCCAGATAATGCTGCGGAGCTAACCAGCCAGGTTTTATTGGGAACGCAAGTGGATCTTCTGCAAAAAAAGAGCGGGGACTACCGTGTCCGCACGCCGGATGGCTATATTGCATGGGTACCAAGTTCGTCCATTGAAGCGATGGACAAAACCATGCTGGCAAATTGGCGGCAAGCAGAAAAAGTTATCTATACAGCGGAGTTTGGAAAATCATATTCTGAACCCAATGAAAAAAGCCAACGAGTGTCTGATCTCGTATATGGTGACATTCTTCAGTTAAAAGGACAAAAAAACAACTTTTATGAAATAGCATATCCGGATGGACGTTTAGGTTATATTAAAAAATCAGAAAGTCTAACCTTAAAAAATTGGTTTGAAACGCGCCAGCCTACGGCGGAAAATATTATCGCCAGTGCAAAAACAATGTTGGGCCTGCCCTATTTATGGGGGGGGACATCGGTGAAAGGTGTAGACTGCAGCGGTTTTACCAAAACAAGCTTTTTTATGAACGGCTTCGTGATTCCGAGAGATGCATCGCAACAAGTACTCGCAGGTGAAAAAATCGACATTTTAGATCAAGAAGGACATTTCGACCCTGAGAAAGCACTCAAAAATCTAAAACCGGCAGACTTACTGTTCTTTGCGGCAGGCAAAAACAGCAATCCTAATGCGCGTGTAACACATGTTGCACTCTATATCGGCAATGGAACTTTTATTCACGCTGCTGGATTAGTCCGGATCAACAGTATGCTTAAGGACGCTGCAAACTACGATGATTTCCAAACCCGAACCGTGGTTGCTGCACGCCGTTACCTCGGGACCCACGATAGCGCAATACAGAAAGTCGTTGAAAGCAATTATTACAACAATAAATAAACATAGCGATGAGCAATCAATCTGAATGGATTAGTAAAGATTTTGGGGCCTTTAAATTGAGATTTAGACCTTACACGCTAACTTTGCGCCATGTCTTTACAGTAGCTTCCTTTAGCCGAAGCACAACACCGGTTGTATTGACCGAACTAGAGTATGATGGCATTATCGGTTATGGTGAAGCGAGTATGCCACCCTATCTAGGCGAATCGCAGGAAAGTGTCTTATCATTCCTCAATCAGATTGATCTGACAGGCTTCAACTCTCCTTTTCAAACCGAAGAGCTCCTGCATTATATCGATCAGCTTGCTTTGAAAAACACGGCTGCAAAAGCCTCCATTGATATTGCTCTACATGATATCCTTGGTAAAATTATGAATCAACCCTATTATAAGATATGGGGATTAAATCCTGACCTTATCCCACCGACGTCCTACACCATCGGAATCGATACAGAAGAAATGATCCGCCAAAAAGTCGCCGAAGCTGATCAGTTTAAAATTTTAAAGGTGAAACTGGGTCTTGATACGGATAAAATGATCATAGACACCATCCGTCAGGTTACCGATCGTCCCTTGTGTGCCGATGTCAATCAAGGTTGGAAAACGCGTGAAGAGGCTTTGGAAATGGCACACTGGCTTGCAGAAAGAAATGTTTCTTTCTTGGAACAGCCGATGCCCAAGGAGCAGATTGACGACAACGCCTGGCTTACTGAGCATAGTCCTATCCCTACTATTGCCGATGAAGGATGCCAACGCCTTGTGGATGTTCCTGCATTAAAGGGTGTATACTCGGGAATCAACATCAAACTGATGAAATGCACGGGCATGCGTGAAGCTAAACAAATGGCAGAACTTGCTCGTTCTTTGGAAATGAAAGTTATGATCGGCTGTATGACCGAAACTTCCTGCGCGATCAGTGCAGCTGCACAACTTGCACCATTAACAGACTGGGCAGATCTAGACGGTGCTTTATTAATTGGAAATGATATATACGACGGCATGACCGTGGTAAATGGCAGTTGCCTTCTCCCCGACCGTCCGGGAATTGGAATTGTAAGAAAATAACCCTATATTCAGTGCAATGTTTTTTTCTTAAAGAAAAGATTGCACTGAATTGCTATCGCAAGTTTGACCAACACTCGACAGCACCAAAATATTAACAACTAAATTAATCAATTCACACTTTTATGAAACAACATGTGCTCACAACGTTGTGTCTCATAGCCTGTAGTTCGATGCAGTCTTTATATGCACAACAGATCCAAATTGCTGGTAAGATAACGGACAGCAACGGAAAACCAATTAGCGGAGTTACAATAAATGTAAAAGGCGCTAACCAAGGAACCTCCACAAACGAAAATGGCCTGTTTACCTTAAACACAAACGCCAATGCGACATTAACGATATCTGCCGTAGGTTATAGCCGACAAGAAATTCAGGTCAATGGCCGAAAAACCATTAATATTTCACTCAGCAGTGATGAACAGGCATTGGACGAAGTCATTGTCATTGCCTACGGAACGGCTAAAAAGAGTACCTATACAGGTTCGGCAGCACAAGTAAAATCAGATGCCATTGATAAACAACCTGTCACTTCTTTTGAAAAAGCGCTTACTGGCCGTGTTGCAGGTCTGCAAATGTCAAATGGATCTGGTCAGGCAGGTGCAACTTCAGCTATACGCATTCGAGGCATAGGATCCATGAACGCGTCGAATGAGCCACTCTATGTCATTGACGGTGTTCCAGTCATTTCGGGTAGTGTCGGACAGATGGGCGACTATATTGTCAATACCAACAACGTCATGAGCACATTAAATCCCAGCGATATCGAATCTATTTCTGTGCTTAAGGATGCTGCCGCATCATCCCTTTATGGGTCCCGCGCGGCAAATGGTGTCATCATCATCACCACAAAAAAGGGAAAAAACGGAGATCCGAAGATCAATATCAAGTCCTCTATCGGCATTAGTCCTTCCTGGGCAACCAAAAATAATGAACCTGCTTCGGTACAGGATCAAATCAATATGCTTTATAGTGTTTTATACGACTCTAGAATAGCAGCTGGTCAAACGGCTGAACAGGCGAATAAAAACACCTTATTCCGCTTAAATTCTTTGGACTGGAATCCAAATTCGGCAAATTACGGTAAACCAACTTCTTCTTATGGTTTTGGTATTCATGGCTATCAATTCAGCACGGATGGAACCTCACAATGGGAAAATGTACATATCTCAGGAAAAACAGATGGTGTAGAGAATCGAGATGGTCAATATTATGACTGGAACAAAGCATTGTTTAGAACCGGGATATTCAACAGCAACGATATCTCGGTAAGCGGAGCAACAGAAAAAACCAATTACTATGCGTCTTTAGGATACACCCAAGACAAAAGCAGGATTATTGAGAATAACTTCGACAGAATCAATGGTCGGATTAATTTAACACAAAAGATTGGCAAATATCTTGAATTTGGCTCAAACGTCAACTACGCCAAAAACAAGCTTATCGGGATGAACGACACCAGGAATACAGGAACAAATTACCTGTATCAAGCGAGTAATTTATTATGGCAGATGTATTGGCCAACTGATTATAAAACAGGTAACGAATATACAGCTCGTTATGGCAGTCTCGCTTATAATCCATTGTATTACAACAAGGAATGGGAAAACTCTTCGAAAACAAGCAAATTATCAGCTATAGAATCTTTATCATTAAAGCTGTTACCTGAACTTACATTGAAGACCATTTTCTCCTATGACAGAACCGAGGTCAAAGATCATATCTATTATAGCGCTAAACATTATAACGGTATGGCAGACAATGGCCGGGTCACAGAGGTGTCTACGTCTATTGAAAAATTGGTATCATCCACAACAGCCAATTACAACAAGAGCTTTGGCTTGCATAATATTGGGTTATTAGCTGGTTTCGAAGCTGAAAAAAACACGACTGATTTTATCCGTGCTACAGGTAAAGATTTACCATCCTCATCACTTCATACCGTCGCCACTGCAGGTATATTGGATGCGTCGGCCTATTCCTGGGGCAATAATATGATGTCTGTACTATCGCGGGCGGAATATAACTACGATGAACGTTATTTTGCCTCAGCATCTTTTAGAAGGGACGGTTCATCCCGCTTGGCACCAGGTCCTCGTTGGGGCAACTTTTGGTCTTTAGCAGCTTCCTGGAATTTAGCCAAGGAATCTTTTATTAAACAGATCGAGGAAATCAATAACCTAAGAATTAGAGGTTCCTATGGGGTAAATGGAACATTACCTACGGATCTTTTTGCTTGGCGCAATTTAACAAGTTATTCCAACAAATATATGACGCAGCCAGGTGGTGGGCTTAATAATTTAGGCAATCCGGATGTAGCTTGGGAGAAAAATTACTCCACAAACATCGCTTTGGAATTTGGTCTGTTCCACAATAAACTATTCGGTACAATTGAATATTTTAACAGAGACTCGAAGGATCTTTTACAGAATGTTCCGATCTCGACAATTACCGGTTTCGGTTCCATATTGCGAAATGTTGGCGAAATGAACAATAAAGGTATAGAGATTGAACTGGGCTCAGATATTGTTAAAAATGAAAATTGGAAATGGACATTAAGTGCAAATGCAGCAATCATCAAATCCAAGATTACAAAATTATATGGTGGACGAGATATCGTTTGGTATGATCCCACAGGTGGAGACGATAGAGCTCGATTTATTTATCGTGAAGGAGAATCGTCTTTATCATTCTTTGGTTTAGAATGGGCTGGTACCGATCAAACCAATGGCAAAAACGTCTGGTATACTAACGATGGTACTGATGGCGATTTTTTGTTCAACGGAAAAGCTGCAAGTTATGATTACAAAAAAGCTAAACAAACCATCATCGGAAATGCTAATCCTAAACTATATGGCGGTATAAATTCTGACATCGATTATAAAAACTTTTCATTGGGATTGAACTTTGCTTATAAAATTGGCGGCAAACTTTATGATGCGACATCCAAAGATGTTGCCGATGACGGCTATTATTGGGAACGAATTCATGCCGCTTATTTTACAGAAAATAGCTGGTCACCTTCAAATACGGATGGAACTTACCCAATGGTTACTGGAAGAGATCTGGAAGATGTGAACCAGATCAGCAGTAGACAACTGTTTGACGCGTCATATCTTAGATTAAAGAACATTTCGTTGAGCTATAGATTACCAAATGAATTTTTAAAACGAGCTGGCATCTCCAATGCAAGGGTATTTTTCAATGGAAGCAATTTATTGACTGTTTCGAAATACAAGTATATGGATCCAGAAGTTAACCAATTTGGTACGCGGGGCTGGGAAACACCATTGGCAAAAACGTACACTTTCGGTGTTGAATTTAGTTTTTAACGAAAAAAAACAGTATTATGAAAAAGCTTTTTATTGCCTCGTGCATAACAATATCATTAGCAATCAGCTCTTGTAGCAATTTTTTGGATGTCACACCGACCAATATGGGGGACTCCAATACCTCCATCCAAACTGCTGCTGACGCAAAGGTTATTATGAATGGATTAATGAGTAAAATGGCAAATGTGGCCTACTATGGACGAAATTTTCCGCTCTATGCTGATGCCAAAGGGGGTGACTTTACGATTGCATCCCAAGGCCGCGGTTATGACTATCTTTATGTATTTAATCATTCGGCCTCTTCCAATCCCTATTCAGGCATCTGGACACAAGGGTTTCATACACTCGTGCAGATCAATAATCTTTTGACAAATATCGATAAACTAATCGCTGCCGGTTCGACAGAAAATTTTAATACGTATAAAGGACAAGCATTGACCGCAAGAGCCCTCATCAATTTTGATCTTGTCAGGTTGTATGGCAAACCCTACAACATGGAAAAATCTGCCCTTGGTATTCCTAATGTGACAAAAGTCCTCGAATATAGTACGCAGGAAAAACGTATCTCCGTAGAGGAAAACTACAAACAAATAGTACAGGATCTAAAGGATGCAGAAAGCTTATTGCCAAAATCCAAATCGGATGGATATTTCAGTTTTTTCGCCAATAAAGCACTGCAAGCTCGTGTGTACCTCTATATGAATGATTATGATAACTCGTTAAAATCAGCACAGGAAGTCATAGACTCCAAAGTCTACACATTGTATAGCAATGAAAACTGGGTAAAATCCTGGACAGGTATGTTTGGAACTGAATCTATTCTAGAATTGGGTGTTTATCCGAATGAAGCTGATGCAGGGACTAGTTCACTGGGTGCGATGTTCCGCAGAAAAGGACATGGCAGTACAGCCATATTGGGAAACTTTATAGCCGCAGATCCATTCTTGGCCAAACTTAAGAAAGACGAGACAGATGTCAGATGGGGTGTTATGGCGTATGATGAAGTCGGCACCACCCATTTAGGAGCGGTTTATAAATATAGCGGTAGCACCACGCTTGCCGGTGATAAAAATTCAACAGCAAATAGTACCGCTGTCAATATTAAGGTCATCCGTTTGTCCGAAGTATATCTTATCGCTGCTGAAGCTGCTCTACTAAAATCATCTCCTGACAAGGTCCTTGCAGCAAATTACCTGAATGCAATACGCCAACGGTCTCCAAAATTAGATGTCGCGACCTCAGGCACGATTACTTTAGATATGATTGCCGATGAGAGAAGCAAAGAGCTCCTTGGAGAAGGTCATCGCTTCTTTGATATGATGCGCTGGAACAAATCGATAACTTTTGATGACGATTTAGGAAATATAAGCACAACAAATAGACAAAAAACGATCGATAGAACCTTCTTTAAAACCATTCTTCCTATTTCACTGGATGAGATGAATGCAAACCCAGCTATAGCAAATCAACAGAATACCGGCTACTAGTAGTCTCAAAAAAGAAAAAAGGTCA